>JBOHMN010000478.1:0-11365 GCA_050730175.1 Acetobacteraceae bacterium
GTGCTGGCCGAGCCCGATACCCACTCCGACCCGCAAGCGCGGTGCGAGCTGGTCGCGGCGTTGGCGCTGGCGGCCGGAGCGCGAGGGATGGCAGGCGGACAGATGATCGACATGGTGACCGAGAGCCAGGAGCTGACTCCTTCCGAAGTCGCGCGGCTGCAAGCACTCAAAACCGGGCGCCTGATCGAGTTCAGCGCCGAGGCCGGCGCCATTCTCGGCCGTGCGGCGCCATCGCAGCGCCAGGCCCTCTCACGCTTCGGCCGCGAGCTCGGCGCCGCATTCCAGATCGCCGATGATCTGCTCGACGGGGATTCGAGTACCGCTGAAATGGGCAAGACCGCGGGGAAGGACGCTGCTGCCGGCAAGGCAACGCTGGTCGCGCTGCTCGGCCCGGCAAGAGCCCGTGAGCAGGCACTTCTGCTCGCCGCGCAGGCGATCGCCCATCTCGACCCGTTTGCCGAACGGGCAGACCTCTTGCGGGCGTTCGCCCGTTATGTGGTCGTGCGCCGCGCCTGAACGCCAGCATGCCGAAACCGCGCGCCGACCTCCTTCTCGTCGAACGCGGGCTTGCCGAGAGCCGGGCTCGGGCCCGCGCATTGATCCTGGCAGGACTGGTTTATTGTGGCGAGCAGCGCGTGGAAAAGGCGGGCCAGACCCTAGCCTCCGAGGCACCGATCTCGGTGCGCGGGCGCGATCATCCTTGGGTCTCGCGCGGCGGCATCAAGCTCGCGCACGCACTCTCGCACTTCGCGCTCTCGCCCGCGGGAAGGGTCTGTCTCGACATCGGCGCCTCGACGGGCGGCTTCGTCGATGTTTTGCTCGCGCACGGAGCAGTCCGTGTCCACGCCGTCGATGTCGGGCGCGGCCAGTTTGCCTGGAAGCTCCGCAACGACCCTCGCGTCGTTCTGCACGAGCGGATCAACGCGCGTTATCTTTCGCCGGAAGAGATTGCCGAGTCGGTCGGGGCGGTCACCTGCGATACGAGTTTCATCGGGCTCGCGAGCTTGCTCCCCGCGCCGCTTGCGCTCGCGACCGCCGGGGCATGGGCGATCGCCCTCATCAAGCCGCAATTCGAGGCCGGGCCACGCGCTGTCGGGCGCGGCGGCGTTGTGCGCGATCCGGCGGTCCACGCAGCGGTTTGCCAGCGCGTTCGTTCCTGGTGGGCTGCCCTTCCCGGCTGGCGGGTCCTGGGGATTACCGAAAGCCCGATCACCGGCCCTGCCGGCAATCGCGAATTCCTGATCGCGGCGGCCCGCACGGAAGACAAGCTCTGACTATTTGACCGAGATCGGGAGCCGCCCCAGATTGCGCCGGTGAATAAAAAGGCTTGCACGATGATACCGCGAAGCCCCGGTGGCCCCCGACGGGAGACCACGAGCCCGCTGCTCCTCGACCCAACCCGGTGCACCGCCGTCAAATCGGTGAAGCCGGCGATGCTGGACGACCGCGATTCGCGTGAAGCAAGCTTCCCTGCACGCAATCGCCACCTGGTCGAATGGCTCACCGGGATCGTGTTTGGCGCGAATTTCCCCATCGTGGCGCGGTTTCCGCGCTCGGCATAAGGAGCGGTTGGGTGGATACCAATACGCGGGCAGCCCTTACCGTTACGGTAAATGATCGAGCCTATCGCTTCCCGCAACAGCCCGTGATCGTCGTCTGCATCGACGGTTCGGAACCGGGCTATATCGAAGCGGCGATCGCCGCGGGACTGGCCCCGAATTTCCAGCGCCTGATGCAGAGTGGTGCCCATTTGCAAGCGCTTTCGGTCATCCCGAGTTTCACCAACCCCAACAACATCTCGATTATTACCGGCACGCCCCCCGCACGGCATGGTATCAGCGGAAACTACTTCTTCGATCCGGCAAGCGGCCAAGAGGTGATGATGAACGAGGCGCGCTTCCTCCGCGCTCCGACGATCATGGAGAACTTTGCCGCAGCCGGCGCCAAGGTCGCGGTCATCACCGCCAAGGACAAGCTTCGCGCGCTGCTCGGCCACGGGCTTGATACGCGCTCCGGCAGGGCGATTTGTTTCTCGTCCGAGCGCGCAGACAAAGCGACGCTGGATGAGAACGGCATCGATCATGTTCCGGATTTCGTTGGTCTGAAGCTGCCCGATGTTTACTCCGCTGCACTTTCCGAATTCGTGTTCGCCGCCGGAGTGAAGATTCTTGCCCGCTACCGTCCTGACCTGATCTATCTCTCCACCACCGACTATGTTCAGCACAAGGCCCGGCCGGGGTCGGCGGAAGCCAATTCCTTCTATGCGATGATCGACCGCTATGTCGGCGCGCTCGATGCCTCAGGCGCCGTGCTTGCACTCACCGCCGATCACGGCATGAACGACAAGCACCGCCCGGACGGATCGCCGGACGTGCTCTACCTTCAGGACTGGTTCGACGCACGCCTTGGGCAAAATGCCGCGCGCGTCATTCTGCCGATCACAGATCCGTACGTGAAGCACCACGGTGCGCTCGGCTCATTCGCCACCGTCTATCTGCCGGCGGGCGTCGATGCAGGCGATCTCCTCGCGGCCCTCTCCGCAATGGAAGGGATCGCGCTGGCCATGCGACGCGCGGAGGCGTGCCGCAAGTTCGAGCTGCCATTCGACCGCATCGGCGATCTCGTCGTCATCGCGAGCCGGCACAAGGTGCTGGGAACCAGCGTCGCACGGCACGACCTTTCCGGTCTTGGCGGCCCGCTCCGCTCCCATGGCGGCCTCAGCGAGCAGAGCGTACCGATGATTTTCAATCGCAACCTTACCCTTCCCCGCGGCCGCGTGCTGCGCAATTTCGACGTTTTCGACGTTGCCCTCAACCTGGTGTCGGACGCCGCAACGCGCTGATCGCCGGCCGCGTTAGTGTCCTGCCCCGGAGCCCGCTTAAAGGGACACAAGCGTTAGATTCGGACCACTAGCTGCCAAGCAAGGAGGCAGAGCGGCGGTCACTCGTCTCGCCGTCGGCCCCGCGCCGGGCATTGCAGCGGGATGCCGCGGTCATGGCAAGCACGCGGCAAAGCCCGAGCGGCCACATTGCGCGCATGGAGGCGGCTCCCGGTGCGGCCATTTACCACGCAATTTGGCGCAGCAGTCGTGACGCTTGCCTTGACGCTCGACGCTGGGCGGCCTAAACGCCCCCTCTTCTACTGCCTCACCGCGCGGGTGTAGCTCAGTTGGTTAGAGCGCCGGCCTGTCACGCCGGAGGTCGCGGGTTCAAGTCCCGTCACTCGCGCCATTGCCGGTTAGGCATCTCTCATCCGGCTCCCGGCGTGGCTATGGCGCGGCCGCCAAGATCAGCGTAGGGTCGGGCGCGCTGGGCCGGCGTAGCGGCGGCACCGGGACGGACCGAGCGGAAGAAGACGAAGCGATGCAACCGATTATTGTGTCCTACCTGCCAATTCTGGCCTTTCTCATCCTCGCCATCGTGATCGGCGGAGCGATGGTTGGCGGCTCGCTGATCGCCGCCCGCCAAAAGCCTTACGCAGAAAAGCTCTCAGCGTACGAATGCGGCTTTAGCCCGTTCGATAACGCCCGCCGCCGCTTCGACGTGCGCTTCTATCTGGTTGCCATCCTCTTCATCATTTTCGATCTAGAGGTGGCATTCTTGTTCCCATGGGCCGTCAGCCTGTCGGCGATCGGGCTTTTCGGCTTCCTTTCCATGGTCGGGTTTCTTGCAGTTCTGACTGTCGGCTTCATCTATGAGTGGCGGAAAGGAGCTCTTGAATGGGAATGAGGCAATAGGAATGGCCGGCGATTCTGCGACGGCCATCGCCTGGAACCGCGACGGGCTGCCGCCGGGGGCGGACCAGGATGCAGTGATCAAAGGCATCACCGGCGAGATCGCCGGACGCGGGTTCCTGGTCGCGCAACTCGACCGGGTGGTCAATTGGGCCCGCTCCGGAAGCCTCTGGCCGATGACCTTCGGCTTGGCCTGCTGTGCGATCGAGATGATGCACGCCTACATGCCGCGCTACGATCTCGATCGCTTCGGCATCATCCCGCGCGCCAGCCCCCGGCAGAGCGATGTGATGATCGTCGCCGGCACACTCTGCAACAAAATGGCCGCGCCGCTCCGCAAGGTTTACGACCAGATGGCCGAACCACGCTGGGTGATCAGCATGGGCAGTTGCGCCAACGGCGGTGGCTACTATCACTACTCCTACTCGGTGGTACGCGGCTGCGACCGCATTGTCCCGGTTGATATCTATGTCCCCGGCTGCCCGCCCACCGCCGAGGCGCTGGTGTACGGGATCCTGCAACTGCAGAAGAAGATCCGCCGCACCGGCACCATCCTCAGAGGCTGAAGCGGCATGGCCGAAACCAAAAATGGCCAGGCGAGCCTCAGTGACCGGGTTGCCGCACTGCCAGGCGTCATCTCGGTGGGTACCGAACTGGAGGACGAGCTCGTCGCGCACGCCGAGCGCGTCACACTCGCCACCCTGATGACGCGTCTGCGTGACGATCCGGAGTTGCGCTTCGCACAGGTGATGGATATCTGCGGCGTTGACTGGCCGGAACGCACGGAACGGTTCGACGTCGTTTACAATCTGCTTTCTGTCGCATTGAACCAACGGCTCCGTGTCATCGTCACCACCGACGAGGCAAATCCGGTTCCTTCCGTGTGCACCGTCTGGCCTGCTGCCACCTGGTGGGAACGCGAGGCATGGGACATGTACGGCATTGCCTTCTCCGGACAGCCCGATCTTCGTCGCATTCTGACCGATTACGGGTTCGAGGGTTATCCACTTCGCAAGGATTTCCCACTTACCGGCTACGTCGAGCTGCGCTACGACGAAGACCGCAAAGCCGTCGTCTACGAACCGGTGAAGCTCGTGCAGGATTTCCGCAACTTCGATTTCACCTCGCCCTGGGAGGGGATGACCACGCTCCCGGGCGACGAAAAGGCGCACCGGGAGCCTAAGGAATGAGCGAAGCAACCGCTCAGGGCAAGCGTCGCGTCACCCTCGACAGCCAGGCCATCAATTTCGGCCCGCAGCATCCCGCCGCGCACGGCGTGCTGCGGCTGATCCTCGAGTTGGATGGTGAAGTGGTCGAGCGCGCCGACCCGCATATCGGCCTTTTGCACCGCGGCACCGAGAAGCTGATAGAATACAAGACGTACGTTCAGGCGGTGCCGTATTTCGACCGCCTTGACTACGTCTCACCGATGTCTTGCGAGCACGCTTTCGCGCTTGCAGCGGAGAAACTTGCCGGTATCGAAGTGCCGGAGCGCGCCAAGTGGATCCGCGTGCTGTTCGCCGAAATCACCCGCGTCCTGAACCATCTCCTCAATATTACGACCTACATGATGGATGTCGGTGCGATCACGCCGATCCTCTGGGGCTTCGAAGAGCGCGAAAAGCTGCTCGAGTTCTACGAGGGGGTTTCCGGGGCACGCCTGCACGCCAACTATTTCCGCCCCGGCGGCGTTCACAAGGACCTGCCGGCCGGCATGAGTGAGCAGATTGCCGAATGGGCCGAGGCTTTTCCGAAGTTCGTTGACGAGCTCGAAGAGCTGATGACGGTCAATCGGATCTGGAAGCAGCGCACGGTCGATATCGGTGTGATCGGCCCCGAGGATGCTCTCGCCTGGGGATTTTCCGGCCCCTGCCTACGCGCAAGCGGCATTCCATGGGACCTCCGCCGCGCACAGCCGTACGATATGTACGGCAGCGTCGATTTCGCGGTCCCGGTCGGCCGCAACGGCGACTGCTACGATCGCTACCTCGTGCGCATGGAAGAGATGCGCGAGAGCGTGAAAATCATCAAGCAATGCCTCGCGAAAATGCGCCCCGGGCCGATCAAGGTGCAGGATCGCAAATTCACTCCGCCGGCCCGCGCCGAAATGAAGCGTTCAATGGAGGCGCTGATCCACCATTTCAAGCTCTATACGGAAGGCTACCACGTCCCCGCCGGCGCCACCTACACCGTTGTCGAGGCGCCGAAGGGCGAATTCGGCGTCTATCTGGTGGCAGACGGCACGAACCGCCCCTATCGCTGCAAGATCCGACCGACCGGCTTCGCATTCCTTCAGGCGATCGAAGCGCTCAGCCGCGGACACATGCTCGCCGATGTGGTGGCGATCATCGGCTCCATCGACGTCGTGTTCGGTGAGATCGACAGGTAACGATGGCCGTACAGCGAGAAGAAGATTTCGCCCAGCCGGACCAGTTTGCTTTCGACGCCGCGAGCGAGGCGGCGATCCCGGCGATCCTGGCCAAGTACCCCGAGGCCCGACAGGCCAGCGCGGTGTTGCCGCTGCTCGACCTCGCGCAGCGGCAGATGGAACGGACGACCGGCTCTGCGTGGTTGCCGCTTCCCGCCATGAAGGTGGTGGCGGAACGGCTCGCCATGCCGCCCGTGCGCGTCTACGAGGTCGCTACGTTCTACACCATGCTCAACCTGCGACCGGTCGGCAAATTCCACCTCCAGGTCTGCACGACAACGCCATGCTGGCTGCGCGGATCGGACGAAGTGACAGCGGCCTGCCGCAAGGTGACGGGCATCGCAGGCTGGCACGAAACCAGCAAGGACGGCGTCTTCACCATGACCGAGGTCGAGTGTCTCGGCGCCTGCGTCAACGCACCGGTCCTGCAAGTGAACGACGATCTCTACGAGGATCTGGACGGTCCGGCGACCGAGCGGCTGCTCGAGGCGCTCCGCAAGGGCGAACGCCCGCCGCGGGGTTCCGTGATCGGTCGGCAGGGTTCGGCCCCGGTCGGCGGGCCGCAGACCCTGCTCGAGATGAAGGGCTGAGCCGATGCTTACCGACAAGGACCGCATCTTCACCAACCTCTATGGCTTGCACGACTGGCGCCTCCCTGGTGCTCGTGTGCGTGGAGACTGGGACGCGACCGGCGCTATCCTCGCCCGCGTGCGCGATCACCTGATCGACGAAGTCAAGGCTTCGGGTCTGCGTGGCCGTGGCGGCGCGGGCTTCCCGACCGGACTCAAGTGGTCGTTCATGCCGAAGAAGTCCGACGGCAGGCCCGCCTATCTCGTCGTCAACGCCGACGAAAGTGAGCCCGGTACCTGCAAGGACCGCGACATCATTCGCTACGATCCGCACAAGCTGCTGGAAGGCTGCCTGATCGCGGGCTTCGCCATGGGCGCACGCGCCGCCTACATCTACATCCGGGGCGAATTCTACAACGAATCGCTGCACCTCGAAGCGGCGGTGCGTGAGTGTTACGAAGCCGGACTCGTCGGCCGCAATGCCGCCGGCTCCGGCTACGATTTCGACGTCTTTGTCCACCGCGGCGCCGGCGCGTATATCTGCGGTGAGGAAACCGGTCTTCTGGAAAGCCTCGAAGGCAAGAAGGGCCTGCCCCGCCTCAAGCCCCCGTTCCCTGCCGCTGTCGGCCTTTACGGTTGCCCGACCACGGTCAACAATGTCGAGACGATCGCCATGGTGCCGACGATCGTGCGCCGCGGCGCTGCCTGGTTCGCCACTTTCGGGCGGCCGAAAAACGCAGGCACCAAGGTGTTCTGCATCTCTGGCCACGTCGAAAAGCCGTGCAACGTCGAGGAGGCGATGAGCATCCCGCTGCGCGAACTGGTCGAGAATTATGCGGGCGGCGTGCGCGGCGGCTGGGACAATCTTCTGGCTATAATCCCTGGCGGAGCGAGTGTGCCAGTGCTGCCGAAGTCGATTTGCGACACTGTGCTGATGGATTTCGACAGCCTCCATGCCGTCCAATCCGGTCTCGGCACGGCAGCGGTTATCGTCATGGATCGCTCTACCGACATCATCAAGGCAATCGCTCGCCTCTCGCGTTTCTACAAGCACGAAAGCTGTGGCCAGTGCACGCCGTGCCGTGAGGGCACCGGCTGGCTGATGCGTGTGATGAATCGCCTCGTCGAGGGACGCGCCGAAATCGCGGAGATCGACACCCTCGACAAGGTCACGCGGGAGATCGAAGGCCATACCATCTGTGCGCTCGGCGATGCCGCGGCGTGGCCAGTGCAGGGGCTGATCCGCCACTTCCGCCCGGTGATCGAAGAGCGTATCACGAGCTACCAGCAGCGTTCTCTCCCGCTGGCAGCGGAATAGCCACATGGTCAAGCTTACCGTCGACGGGATCTCCCTCGAGGTACCCAGCGGCTGCACGGTCCTGCAGGCCGCCGAGCTGGCCGGCAAGGAAATCCCACGCTTCTGCTATCATGAGCGGCTGTCGGTGGCCGGCAATTGCCGGATGTGCCTGGTCGAGGTGGAGAAGGTTCCGAAGCCCGTCGCCTCGTGCGCCTGGCCGGTCGCCGAAGGGATGGTGATCAAGACCGAGAGCCCGATGGCAAGGAGCGCCCGGCGTGCCGCCATGGAATTCCTGCTGATCAACCACCCGCTGGATTGCCCGATTTGCGACCAGGGCGGGGAATGTGACCTGCAGGATCAGTCGGTGGCGTACGGCTTCGGCGATTCCCGCTACCGCGAGCCGAAGCGCGCGGTTCGCGAGAAGGATTTCGGCCCACTGGTGAAAACGGTGATGACACGCTGCATTCATTGCACGCGCTGCATCCGTTTCCTTGCCGAAGTGGGCGGCGTGCCCGAGCTCGGCGCGACGTATCGCGGCGAGGACATGGAAATCGACACCTATGTGGAGCAGGCCCTGACCTCGGAGCTCTCAGGCAACATCATCGATCTCTGCCCGGTCGGCGCGCTGACCTCGAAACCCTATGCCTTCGTCGCTCGCCCCTGGGAGCTGGTGAGGACGGACAGCGTCGACGTGCTGGACGCGGTTGGCACGAACATCAGGATCGACACACGTGGTCCCGAGGTCCTGCGCGTGCTGCCCCGCATCAACGACGACGTGAACGAGGAATGGGTCGCGGACAAGTCCCGTTTCGCGATCGACGGTTTGAAGCACAGGAGGCTGGACTGTCCCTGGGTGCGGCGTGACGGCAAGCTCGGCCGTGCCAGCTGGGACGAAGCGTTTGCCGCGATCGCCGCCCGGCTGAAAAACGTTCCGGGTGAGAAGATCGGCGCCATCGCGGGCGACCTTGTCGACGCGGAAAGCATGCTGGCACTCAAGCACCTGCTCGCGCAACTCGGATCGCGCAATCTCGATTGCCGCCAGAATGGTGCGCGCCTCGATGGCACTCGGCGTGACTTCTATCTTCTCAATACGACCATCGTGGGCATCGATCGGGCAGATGCGATCCTCCTGATCGGTACGAATCCGCGTCGTGAGGCGCCCGTGCTGAATGCCCGCATCCGCAAGCGCTGGCTTTCCGGCCATGTTCCGCTGGGCGCGATCGGCCCCGCCGTCGATCTCACCTACGGGGCGGAATGGCTCGGCGATGGGCCGCAGACGGTCAACGCATTGTTGGCCAGCGAGCAGAGCTTCGCGAAAAAGCTCGAGAGTGCCACGCAGCCGATGCTGGTGCTCGGCCAGGGTGCTCTCGCCCGTCCCGATGGGGAGGCCGTACTCGCCGCGGCATGGCAGATCGCGGCACGCTTCGGCATGCTGCGCCCCGACTGGCACGGCTTCAACGTGCTGCACACGGCGGCGGCCCGCGTCGGCGCGCTCGATCTCGGCTTCTTCCCGGCGTCGGACGCGAAGGGATTCTGGGCGATGCGCGCCGGCGGAGTCGACGTTCTTTGGCTGCTCGGCGCTGACGAATTTGACATCAGCCGCATTCCGTCCGCGACGTTCGTCATCTATCAGGGGCATCACGGGGATCGCGGCGCCCAGCGCGCGGACGTGATCCTGCCTGGCGCCGCCTACACCGAGAAGAATGGGACCTACGTGAATACCGAAGGACGCGCGCAGCGCGGCCGGCGCGCCATTTATCCGCCGGGCCAGGCACGGGAAGACTGGGCGATCATTCGCGCCTTCAGCGCCGTGCTCGGCCGCCCGCTACCCTACGACGATCTCCGCAGTCTCAGGGGAAAACTCGCCACGGCGCACCCGACGTTTGCCCGCATCGGCGCGCTCCCCTCCATCGGCTGTGCGAATGCGGCCGGCCCCGGCGGCGATGCCACTGCCATGCTGCCCAACCCCTTCACCTACCCGATCGCCAACTACTATCAGACCGACCCGATCAGCCGCGCCAGCCCGACCATGGCGCGCTGCACCGAGATCTACTACCCGCGCCTCGCAATCGCCGCGGAATAGCATCATGGCCGAGTTCTTCCTGCACACCATCGCGGGCCAGATCATTCTGACCTTCCTCGAGGCCCTGGCGCTCTTGGTGCCGGTCCTGATCATCGTTGCCTATCTCACTTATGCCGAGCGCAAGGTGCTGGCCGCAGTGCAGCTCCGCAAGGGACCGAACGTGGTCGGCTGGTTCGGCCTGCTGCAGCCCTTTGCCGACGCCTTGAAGATGATCATGAAGGAAACCATCATCCCGACCGGCGCCAACCGCGGGCTGTTCCTCCTCGCGCCGATGATCACCTTCGGCCTTGCCCTCCTTGCCTGGGCGGTCATTCCGGTGAACGACGGCTGGGCAATTACCAATATCAATGTCGGTATCCTCTATCTGCTCGCCATCAGTTCGCTTGGTGTCTACGGCGTCATTATTGCGGGCTGGGCCAGCAATTCGAAATATGCCTTCCTTGGCGCCCTCCGCAGCGCCGCGCAGATGGTCAGCTACGAAGTGGCGATGGGTTTCATCATTGTCTCGGTGCTGCTTTGCGTCGGCAGCCTGGACCTCAACAAGATCGTGCTCGCGCAAAGAACGGTCTGGTTCTTCATTCCCCTGTTTCCGATGTTCGTCATTTTCTTCATTTCAACTCTTGCCGAGACGAGCCGTTCTCCGTTCGATCTCCCGGAAGGCGAAAGCGAGATCGTCGCCGGCTATTTCGTCGAATACAGCGCCATGGCTTTCGCGCTGTTCTATCTTGGCGAATACGCCAACATGATCCTGATGAGCGCGCTGACGACCATCCTGTTTCTCGGCGGCTGGCTCGCGCCGTTCGGCTGGACCTGGTTGCCCGGGCCGATCTGGTTCATTCTGAAGGTGTTTTTCTGCCTCCTCATGTTCCTTTGGGTCCGTGCGACCTTTCCGCGCTACCGCTATGATCAGCTGATGCGCCTCGGCTGGAAGGTCTTTCTCCCGCTTTCGATGGGCTGGCTCGTTATCACCGCCGGCTTCCTGCTGGCCACCGGGTTGGGTCCCCATGTGGCTTGAAGAGCGAGCCCGGCGCGGCTATGCCGGCATCGCCCGAGGAGGGGTCGATGGCGTTTCTTGATCGCACCGCACGTACGCTGCTGTTCGGCGAGCTGATCGAAGGGCTCGCGGTGACGCTGCGCTACTTCTTCCGGCGGAAGGCGACGATCAACTATCCGTACGAGAAGGGCCCTCTAAGCCCACGTTTCCGGGGTGAGCACGCGCTCCGGCGCTATCCGAACGGTGAAGAGCGCTGTATTG
>JBOHMN010000479.1:0-2423 GCA_050730175.1 Acetobacteraceae bacterium
GCTTCCGATCGTCGCGCGGAAGGCGCTGATCACGGCAACAAGGCCGCACCACCAGAGAAGGGAGCCCGCGAAAACCCCACCCGCCGTCAAACCGACTGCGCCGAAACCGAGTCTGCCGGCTGGCGCCAGGACAGTGAAAAATGCGGCGAAAGCGATGATCGTCGCCGGATTGGTCAGCGTCAGCAGGACCGAGCCGAGATAAGTGCTGCGCCCGGCCGGCGGGGCTCGCTCGGTCGTGCGGCTCCGCAACGCACTGATGCCAAAATAAAACAGCGCGAGCGCTGCCGCGAAGTGCAGCGGGCGGGCATGCAGCAATAGAAAATGCGAAAGGCCAGTCAGGCCCGCCGCAGCGATCAGCGCGTGCGTGCAATCGCCGGTGGCGGTGCCAAGGCCGGTCAAGAGACCCTTCTGCCAGCCGCACGTGAGGCTCCTGCGCATGCAGAGCAGCGACATCGGCCCGACCGGTGCGGCCACCGCAACCCCGACGCCGCCGGCCTTCAGGAACAGAAGCCCCGCATCCATCCGCATGCTCCTCTGCGAGCATCGCTACGGGCTAATGAATGACCGACCTCGAACGTGCAAGCCAAATCCTGCCCTGCGCAATCGCAAAGATCACAACGGGTCAAGCGATGCAATCGACCTCGCAACAGGCTCCGGGGTGTCACCGGGCCCGCCAGTATCGTTCATCACATTCTCGGGCCCGACAGAACGGGACGCGCTAAAGTGAATCGTCCGCCAGAAATTCAGGTCCGGCGGCCACACCGGCACCGAGTGAGGTTCCCATGCCTGTCACCTGGCTCCATCCTGCGGCGCTTTGCCTCGCCGCGCTGCTCTGGTCGGGCGAGGCGTCACCCGTCGCTCTGCAGCAGCCCGCCGCACAACCGCCGCAAGCTTCTATGGCCGGAGATCTCCTGGTTGCTTCCTCCCATATCGGCGATCCGCGATTCTGGCATACCGTCATCCTGCTCGTCCGGCAGAACGATCAAGGTGCCATGGGCGTCGTGGTCAACCGGCCGCTTGGCGCGGTTCCGCTTGCCCGGCTGCTGCAGGCGCTCGGTTTGGACGATTCCGGGGTCAAAGGGACGATCCGGATCTTCCGCGGCGGCCCGGTCAGCCCGGCAGTCATTTTCGATCTCCACGGCGCCAGTTATCACGATAGCGGAACCGTCGCGATCCCTGACGGTTTCGCACTGACGGTCGATCCGCAAATACTGGAGGCCATTGCGCACGGCCATGGGCCGAAGAAAAACCTCGTCGCCTTCGGCTACGCCGGCTGGGCACCGGGCCAGCTCCAGATGGAACTGGCGCGCGGCGACTGGTTCGTGATCCCTGCAACCGCGACACTGGTATTCGGCGAGCCGCGCAATCGGGTCTGGGACGACGCGATGGCGCGCCGGGGCATTCAGCTCTGATGGGCTTGCAGAGGACTGGCGCCGATCTTTCGCCGGCGCTCGCGATTCAGGAAAGGAAGCCGATGAAAAGCGTCTGGAAGGCGCCGTTTTGCACCTCCTTCACGACCAGCCGCGCGCCGATCTGGCGCTTCTGCTTGAAGTACGCTTCGCGGACGTAGCGCAGCAGCGCGTGATCCTTGAGGAAGGGATTGGGGATCTCGAAGCTCTCGATCGCTGCCTTGTACGCATTGGTGTCAGTGAACGCCTTCGGTCCTGCCCTGGCGATGGTGCGCAGGATCATCTCCAGCGCGTAGACCTTCGTCCCCGCTTCGTCGTCCCATTCGCCGGCCCTCTGATTCCCATTCGCCGGCCCTCTGATTCAGAATCTGGATGTTCTGTGCGGTCTCGGTCGACAGAAGGCCTTTATAGCCGAGTTGCCGCGCCGTCTTGATCAAGAGCGGGGCGGTCGCCGCCCTCGGCACAGCAATCCGCCAAGCGGACGAGGAAAGCCCCGTCGTGCTGGCGGCGATCCGCCTCATGCTGCTGACCGGCTTTCGTCGGATGGAGGTTCTGACGCTGGAGCGGGCGTGGATCGATCCGCAGGCTCCGTGCGTGCGCTTTCCCACGACGAAGAGCGGCGCCCAGCTCCGCGCCATCGGCTAGCCGGCCCTCAAGCTGCTTCTGGCCCAACCTTCTGGCGGGGAGGAGAGCCCCTATGTCTTTCCGAGTGAGACAGGCGATGGCCACTTCGTTGGCGTCGTCCGGGTTCTCTAGCGTCTCTGCCTGACCGCCAAGCTCGAGGACGTAACGCCCCATGTTCTTCGGCGTACCTTCGCCAGCGTGGCCAGGGCTCTCGGGCTTTCCGAGCTAACCGTCGCGGGCCTGCTGGGGCACACCGGGCGGGGCGTCACCCAGCGCCATGTCCACCTGGACAAGGCTTTGCTCCTGGCGGCCGACAAGGTCGCCGAGGAGATCGAACAGGCCTTGGACGCGGCCCCTATCCGACGGCACGAAGGGCGGCCGGTTCGTTCC
>JBOHMN010000480.1:0-9899 GCA_050730175.1 Acetobacteraceae bacterium
CAGGGTGATGAAATTGCTCGAGAAAATGAACAAAGGGCGCGTTCAGTCATGCTGAACGCGCGCTGCGCACCGGACCACAACCGCATAAATTGTTTGTTCATGACGGCGGAGTAAGCCTGACGCAGGAAAACATGTCGGGCAAAAATGCCCTCCGATTGTCCTGCGTCTGCCGAAGCCGGAGCCGTCGAGCCGGACATCGTTACACTGCTCTCCACGGGTCTTGCCCATCATCAGGCCGGGCGGCTCGCGGCGGCGGAGACAACCTATCGCCTGGTGCTGGAACGGGCACCGGGACAGCCGAATGCGCTTTATCTCTACGGCGTCCTGAGGCTTGCGTGCGGGCAGGCCGAGGCAGCAGAGCTGCTGCTCAGCCGGGCGGCCGCGGCGCGCCCGAACGATGCGGAGACCTGCTTCGCGCACGCGAATGCGCTCTGCCGGAGCGGCCGGCGCGACGCCGCGATCCAGCGCTATCGGGCGCTTCTCGCACGCTGGCCCGGGCACATCGGGGCCAGGATCAACCTTTCGAACGCGCTCCGCGAAGTGGGTGACGCAGAGGCCGCGCTCGGCGAGGCAGAGACGGCGGCGAAAGCCGCCGTCGGCGCAAGCCGAGCGGCCGCGGAGACGACCCGAGGTGCGGCACTTCTCCTTCTGCAACGCACGGATGAGGCGATCGACGCCTACAGGCGGGCGATTGCGGCGGAGGCCGACCATGCCGCGGCGCACGCCGGGCTTGCAGCGAGCCTGCTCGCCGCCGAACGGCCGGCCGAGGCGCTGCCCGCGGCAGAGTGCGCCGCGTTGCTCGCGCCCGAACTCGCGGAGGCGGAATTTCTGCGCGCGATGGCGCTCGCCGGGCTCAAGGCAGGACCGGCGGCGATTGCCGGGTTGCAGCGAACAATTGCCCGCGACCCCCGGCACGCGAAGGCGCATCTCAATCTCGGCAACCTCTTCGCCGAGGAGGACCGGCTCGCGGAAGCGGAGACGCACTGCAGGCGGGCGATCGCGCTCGATCCGAAGCTCGTCGAAGCGCATGCCAGCCTTGGCTACCTGCTGACCGCACAGGGGGGGCGGCTTAAGGAAGCGATCGCGGCCTGCGAGGCGGCGCTGGCACTCAAGCCGGAATTCGTGCAGGCGCACTGGAACGAGGGAATTGCGCTGCTGCTCGCCGGCGATTATGCGCGCGGCTGGGAAAAATACGAAGCGCGCAAAGGCTACGACCGCTTTGCGCGGCTTTATCCCGATCCGGAGGGGCCGATCTGGCAAGGCGAAGCACTGAATGGACGAACCATCCTGGTGCATGCCGAACAAGGGCTTGGGGACACGATTCAGTTCGCGCGCTACCTGCCCCTGCTCGCGGCACGCGGAGCAAAAGTCGTGCTCGCCTGCGACGCCATGCTGGTTCCCCTGATGGCGATGCAGCCGGCCGCGCTGATGCCAGAGCTCACGGCGGTCATCGCGCGTGGCACAGCGTCGCCCGGGTATGATTGCTGGGTCAATCAGATGAGCCTGCCGTACCGGTTTGCGACGCGGCTCGAGACCATCCCTGCACCCTCGCAATACCTCGCTTGGAATGCGCGGCGCGCCCAGCGCTTCGCAGAGCGGCTTCCCGCGGGGCTGAGGATGGGTCTCGCCTGGGCCGGCAACCCGCAGCATTCCAATGACCGCCGCCGGTCGATGCCATGCACGGCGCTGGCCGCGTTGCTGGAGACGCGCGGCGTATCGTTCGTAAGCCTGCAAGTGGGGCCTCGGGCACGAGATGCGGCAGAGCTTCCGGGGTTGATCGATCTTACGCCAGAGATCAGAGATTTCGCGGATACGGCGGCGTTGATCGCGACGCTCGATCTGGTCATCACGGTGGATACCTCCGTTGCGCATTGCGCTGCCGCACTCGGCAAGGAAACCTGGGTCATGCTCCCGCATGCGCCTGACTGGCGCTGGCTCACGGAGCGGGAGGATTCGCCCTGGTATCCTTCGGTGCGGCTGTTCCGCCAGCCCGAGCCCGGAGCCTGGGAGGCCGTGGTGGCAAACGTCGCCGGCCGGCTCAGGGCGCGAACGGCCGGGCCCTGAGCCGCTCGCTCGCACACTCAATCATGCCGGGCGAACGCTCCCCCGCAACGGCAAACAGCTGGTGCCTTGTCCCCGTCCCTTGCTGCCCGCGGCGCCAAACGTAAGGGGATGAGCAGGCCCGCGAAAATAAAGAGCTGGTGGTCCGACCGTCGAGCCTGCTTCCTGGCAACCAGCGTTAGAGTCGGACCATTACTTGATCGACGCGGTGCGAACGAGGACCGGGTGGGTCGCATAGAGGCGGGGGAAAAGCCGGGCCAGCGACCGCACTTTCGGTGCATCGTTGATAACGATGTACAGATTGCCCGGATGCCGCGTAGCAAAATTCTGGTGGAAGGGCTCCGCCGGATAGAACGGCATGGCTTTCTGAACGCGCGTCACGATCGGTGCGGCATAGGTACGATCCGCGGTGAGCTGGCGGATATACGCCTCGGCGATCCTGCGCTGCGTTGCGTTTTCGACCCAGATTTCACCGCGATACTGGCTGCCCTGGTCGGGGCCCTGGTAGTTCAGTTCGGTCGGGTTGGTTGCTACGGAAAAATAGACGCGGAGCAAGGTCCCGTAGCTGACGACGCTCGGATCGAAGATGATCTTTACGGATTCCGCGTGCCCGGTGGTTCCGGTGCTGACGTCCGCATAATGCGCGGTCGCAGCGCTGCCCCCGGTATAGCCCGAGATCGCTTCCCGCACCCCTTTCACATGCTGGAAGACCACCTGCACACCCCAGAAGCAGCCGCCCGACAGAATGACTGTCGCGCTACCCGGCTCATTGGCGAGCTCCGCATTGAAGCTCGGCGCCGGCGCTCGCACGACGGGCTCCGCTGCCTGCGCCGGGCGCGATGACGGCACTGCGAGCATTCCTGCGAGGGCCGCCGCGAGAAAGAGCTTACGCATGATTTCCTCCTTGGCGAGATGGCGCAGGCCGTACCGTTCATGCCACGGCTCGGCACTGCCTCAGCCGCGGCCGTGCCTTCGGTCATGCGGTGCTGCCGCGCCGATCGCGCAGGACGTCGTCGCACGATCACCGCCGACTTCATGGCCTATCGCACGCGCGACGTTTATACCCGATCGCGCAGGCACCGACGAGAGCGGCGTGTGCAAGCAGTGCGGTTCCGCGCATGATAAACTGCCGGCTACAGGGCGCCGGGGGCGCAGCGAAGCTCGCCCGGCTCGCTCACCAAAGATATGAACACGCGGAGCCGCCCGATAGCGGGATCCCGAAGAGCACCCCGTCCACCCGACGACTGCCGGTTTCGTAAGCAAGCTCCGACAGTAGGCGAGAAAATATCCCTAGTGCATTGAAAATAATATTTCTAACAACCCTATGCTATCGCCGTGACTTGCTCCAAAGAGCCCCTTGAGGGGAGCCATCGCCCCCGCATTGACCCCAGCGTAGTCGCTTTCCACAATGGGACCATGCTGCTGCTCATCGACAACTACGACAGCTTCACGTTCAACCTCGTGCATTTCCTGGGCGAGGTCGGTGCGACCTCGGAAGTGTGGCGGAACGACGCGATCGGGGTGGAAGAAGCCCTGGCGAAGCAGCCTGAGGCGATCGTGCTTTCTCCAGGGCCTTGCACGCCAAGCCAGGCCGGAATTTGCGTCCCACTGGTCCGCGCGGCGGTCGGCCGCGTCCCGGTTCTCGGGGTCTGCCTCGGCCACCAGGCGGTCGGAGAGGCCTTCGGGGGAACGATCGCGCGTGCGCCGCTGCCAATGCACGGCAAGACCAGCCGCATCTTCCATGACGGGAGCGCGCTGTTCTCCGGCGTCAGAAACCCGCTCGTCGCCACCCGCTATCATAGCCTGATCGTATCCCGGGACCGGTTGCCGGCTGAGCTCATTGTGTCGGCGTGGACAGAGGACGGCATCGTGATGGGGCTCAGGCACCGGACTGCCCCCGTTTTTGGGGTCCAGTTCCACCCGGAGAGCATCGCAAGCGAGGATGGCCACGCGATCCTCGCCAATTTTCTCGCCATCGTCCGCGGCGCCAACGCTCCCGCCAGGGCTGCCTGAGCGGCCGGTCCGTGTCCGCAGGACTGAAGCCTGTTCTCGCCCGGTTGGCGAATCGCGCGACCTTGAGCGAGTCGGAAGCCGAGGAGGCGTTCGGCATTATCATGGCTGGCGAGGCGACGCCGGCCCAGATCGCCGCCCTTCTGATGGCGATGCGGGTCCGCGGTGAGACGGTGCCGGAAATTGCCGGGGCTGTCAGGGCGATGCGCAAGCGGATGGTGACCGTGGAGGCGCCGGCGGACGCGATCGATGTCTGTGGTACAGGGGGTGACGCGGCGGGAACTCTCAACGTCTCGACCGCCGTGACATTCGTGGTGGCTGGCGCCGGTGTGCCGGTGGCGAAGCACGGCAACCGCGCACTCTCCTCGCGGACCGGAGGGGCGGACGTGCTGGAGGCACTCGGCGTGACGATCGAGGTGCCGTTCTCGCGCTTGCCTGCGGTGCTGAACGCTGCCCGCTCGGTCTTTCTATTCGCGCCCCGGCATCACGCGGCGCTCCATCACGCGGGTGGACCGCGCCAGGAGATCGGCACGCGCACGATTTTCAATTTGCTCGGCCCGCTTGCCAATCCTGCGCGCGTCAGGCGCCAGCTCGTCGGCGTCTTCGCCCCGGAATGGGCGCGTCCAATGGCAGAGACGCTCGGCCGGCTCGGCTCCGAGCGAGCGTGGGTGGTGCATGGCCAAGGGCTCGACGAATTGACGCTCGCCGGCGAGAATCAAGTGGTGGCGTTGTCCGCCGATGGTATCCATGAGTTCGTGCTGACTCCCGAGGAGGCAGGCTTCGTGCGCACGCCGACGGCCGCAATTCGCGGCGGCGATGCAGCGCGGAATGCCGCCGCGCTGGTCGCGATGCTGGAAGGCGAGCCGGGACCGTACCGGGATACCGTGTTGCTGAACGCGGGTGCGGCGCTGGTCGTGGCGGGGCACACGCCGAATTTGCGGGCGGGGGTGGCGGAAGCAGCGGCGGTAGTGGCCTCCGGCCGGGCGCTGGCGGCACTCGACGCGCTCAGACGCGCAAGCGCGGGGGCGCCGGCATGAGCCCGCCGATCGCACCGGATGCGCTGGCGCGGATCTGCCGCGATACGCGCGCGGCGGTCGCGAGCGCAAAGGCCGAGACCAGTATCGATGCGCTGAAAAGCCGCATCGGCGGCGCGGGGGAAGGCACGCGGCGGTTCGGCCTGGCGCTCAAGGAGCGGGTCGCCGAGACAGGCTTCGCGCTGATCGCGGAAATCAAGAAGGCGTCTCCTTCGGCTGGCCTGATCCGACCCGACTTCGACCCGGCAGCGCTCGCCCGCGCTTACGAGGCGGGCGGCGCCACATGCCTCTCGGTGCTGACCGATTCACGTTACTTCCAGGGCAGCCCCGAGCACCTCAAGGCGGCGCGCGCCGCCGTGCAACTTCCGGTGCTGCGCAAGGATTTCATTCTGGACCCGTGGCAGGTCTACGAAAGCCGCGCCATGGGCGCGGATGCCGTGCTGCTGATCATGGCCGCGCTCGAGGACGAAGAGGCGCGCGAGCTGGAAGCGCTGGCGCGGGCACTCGACATGGACGTGCTGGCAGAGGTGCACGAGGCGCAAGAGATCCAGCGTGCGCTTGGACTCGAGACAAGCCTGATCGGCATCAACAATCGCAATCTCAAGACGTTGAGTACTGATATCAAAGCGACATTGGAACTCGCGCCACAGGTGCCGCCCGACCGTTTCCTGGTCAGCGAGAGCGGGATTGCAACGCACGACGATGTGCGGCGGCTGGTCGCGGTCGGCGCGCACTGCTTTCTGGTGGGCGAAGGTTTGATGCGGGAAAGGGACGTGGCCGCGGCGACTCGGCAACTCCTCGGCGAGGAATGAGCGGCGAACTTTCCCATCTCGATCGCGAAGGCCGGGCGACGATGGTCGACGTGAGCGGCAAGGGCGAGACCGAACGGACCGCAACCGCGCGCGCACGGGTCGTTATGCTGGCGGCTACACTCGACAAGATACGCGACGGGACGGCGCCAAAAGGAGATGTGCTGGCAGCGGCGCGGATCGCCGGCATCATGGCAGCCAAGCGAACCGCGGAACTGATTCCGCTGTGCCATCCGCTCGCGCTGACATCGGTCGCCGTCGAGCTTACCGCGGAGGCGAGTCCGCCAGCCATGGAGATAGCGGCGACGGTGAAGACGAAGGGGCCGACCGGAGTGGAGATGGAGGCGCTGACGGCGGCAGCCGTAGCGGCCCTGACACTCTATGACATGCTGAAATCGGCGGATCGGGGCATGCGGATCGAAGGGCTCCGGCTGACGCACAAGGCAGGCGGCAAGTCGGGCGAGTTTCACGCACCGTGAGGCCCGGAATCCGATGCTGAGTGTCGACGAAGCACGGGCACGCATTCTCACACCTCTCACGCCGACGGCCGCGGAGGTGGTTTCACTGGCGGCGGCCTTCGGGCGGGTGAGCGCCGAGCCGATTGTGGCACGACGCACGCAACCACCAAGAGACGTCTCAGCGATGGATGGCTTTGCGCTGCGCGCCGCGGACGGGCGCGCCGGGTCGTGGCTCAAAGTGATCGGAGCCGCGCCGGCCGGGCATCCATTTGCCGGGCAAGTCGGGCCGCGGGAAGCGGTGCGTATTTTCACCGGGAGCGTGCTTCCTGAAGGGGCAGACGCAGTTCTGTTGCAGGAAGATGCCGAAGACGAGGGTTCCCGCGTGGGTGTTCGCGAGACGGTCACGGCCGCAGCGCATATCCGGCGCGCCGGGCAGGATTTTTCCCAAGGAGTGACGCTCACTCCCGCGGGCAAGCGATTGACGGCCCGCGATATCGGGCTTGCGGCCGCCGCAAATCATCCCTGGATCACGGTACACCGGGCGCCACGGGTGGCGATTTTGGCAACCGGAGATGAGATTGCGCTGCCCGGTGAGGCCCTGCCGCCCGGTGGGATCGTCAGCTCGAACGCGCATGCGCTCGCGGCGCTGGTCAAGGCAGGAGGCGGTGATCCGATCCTGCTTTCGGTCGCGCGCGACGATGTGCGGGCGATCGCCGAGGCGGCGCAAGCGGCACGTGGGATGGACCTTCTGGTGACGACGGGAGGAGCAAGCGTCGGGCAGTACGATCTCGTGCAAGCAGGACTTGGCAAGCTTGGGTTCGTGCTCGACTTCTGGAAAGTCGCGATGCGGCCGGGCAAGCCGCTGTTGGCCGGGCGCGTCGGCGATGTGCCGATCCTCGGGCTGCCCGGTAACCCGGTCTCTGCGTTGGTGTGTGCAATCCTGTTCTTGCTGCCCGCGCTGGGGCGGCTTGCCGGGCAAGCGGGCGAGACGCTGACCACCGAAGAGGCAACGCTCGGGGCCCCCGTTGGCGCGAACGATGCGCGGGCCGACCACCTCAGGGCTAGGCTTTCGCGCACCAGCGCAGGACGGCTGGTGGCGACTGCATTCACACATCAGGATTCCTCGCTGGTGCGGCTTCTGGCAGAGGCGGATGCTCTGATTCTGCGCCCGCCACGCGCGCCTGCTCTGCCCGCGGAGGCCGTGGTTTCCGTGATCCGGCTGGACCGGCTTGGCATTTGAACCCGTGACGCGAATCGCTTGACGCGCCTTCAGAGCCCGCCTTAGAAGCGAATGAGGTTGCCGGTTTGTTCCGGTTGTGCCGGGCAAACCTCAGAGTGCGCCCATGAAAATGGTGATGTCCCACATGCTTACGCGCAAGCAGCACGAGCTTCTGGTTTTCATTGACCGGCATCTCAAGACCTCGGGTTTTTCGCCGAGCTTCGAGGAAATGAAAGAGGCGATGAACCTCAAATCGAAATCCGGGGTGCACCGGCTGATTTCGGCGTTGGAAGAGCGGGGGTTCTTACGGCGGCGGCGGCACCGTGCACGGGCGCTCGAAGTGCTGCGCCTGCCCGTGGAGGCGGCACAGCGCTCGTCTCTTGCGCTCAAGGCCGAAGGGCGCGCCGAAGCTGGAGGGTTCCAGCCGAACGTGATCCGCGGCAATTTCGCCGGCAGGCTGCCAGGGGTGCGGGCCGCGGGTGAAGCGGGGGCGGCACAAATTCCGCTCTACGGGCGGATCGCGGCGGGCCTGCCAATCGAAGCGCTGCGCGACTCCGGAACCCAGGTCGAGGTTCCACTCGCGATGCTCACCAGCGGCGAGCATTACGCGCTTGAGGTCGCCGGCGACTCGATGGTCGAAGCGGGTATCCTGGATGGCGATACCGTCGTCATCCGCAAGGCGGAAACCGCGGAGAACGGGCAGATCGTGGTGGCACTGGTGGACGAAACGGAAGTGACACTGAAGCGGCTGCGCCGGCGTGGCCAGTCGATCGCGCTCGAGCCTGCGAACCCGCGCTATGAGGTCAAACTTTTGCCAGTAGAGCGCGTAAAAGTGCAGGGCCGGCTGGTGGCGCTGCTGCGCCGTTACTGAGGCGCGGCGGGAGTCGTGGCAGCAGGCGGGCTTATGGGGGTCGCCGTCACCGCGTTCGACCCGACCTGGTTCTGGCTTACCGGGTTCGTTCCGGCGGGATTGGGGCTGAGCGGAATAGGCTGCTGTGTCACCGCGCCAGGCTGATCTGCGATCGTCCCCCCCTGAGCGGGTGAGAAGGAGGTTGCCTGTGCCCCTGAGCCGCCCGCCCCTGAACCGCCCCAGGGCGGGTTACCGAGGTTGACATGCTTCGGGCTCGTGTTGACGGCTGTGAGTGCTCCGGCGCCCGCGCCGACGGCGGCGCCGATCACGACGCCGACCGGGCCGCCGATCAGCCCGATGGCACCCCCGGTCGCCGCACCGGTGGCCATGCCCCCTTCCGTGCGGCCGGGTTGCGTCGTGCCGCAGCCGCTGATGAGGCCGATCAGGCCGATCATCGAGCCGATCACAAGAATGGAGCGCATGCCTGTCCTCCGCGAGTCGCAGATCGATCCTACACGGGATCCGTTCGATCCGCTGCGACGTATTGCAGAGCATGGCCGACAGCGGGGAGCATGGGCTAAAGGGGCGTTCGGCTGGGCAGCAATCCCGCGACCGCAGGCCGCTCGAAGGCCCGCACACAGTACGAAGAAATTCGCGCAGCCGAATCAGGACCCTCGACCCGCGGACCGACCACGAGTTTGACGCCGGCGGAAAGAAAAGGAACGTTGAGCGATGCTGCCCAACCCGGTGCATGACGCGATCGTATTTCTGACCAAGGGCGATTACTTCGCGCACGGTCACCCGTTCCTGGTTGTCATCTATTGGATATTGCTCGCGGTTGCGGCGGTCGGGGCGCTGGTCGCCTGGCGGCGTGACCGCGCACAGCGCACATCCGCGGCACTGGGCGTCCTGCTCTTGCGCGTGCTCACGGGCACCATGTGGTGGGAACAGTCGCTCTGGAAGCTTCCTCCGCATTACGGCGGGCTCCTCTATTGGATGAAAGAGGAGGCTCAGCACGCTGCGGTGCCGCTGCAGGGTACATTGGTGCGGCTTGTCGTGGTGCCGCATATCGCAACGTTCGGGCCGCTCGTTTACACGATCGAGGCCCTGATCGGCGCCTCGCTGGTCGTCGGGCTGTTCACGCGGCTGGGTGCCATCCTCGGCATCCTGATGGCGATCAATCTCTGGCTTGGCCTCTATTCGGCACCCGGGGAGTGGCCTTGGACCTATTTCTTCCTCGTTACTATCATGGGCTTGTTCTGCATCGACCCGCCCGGGCGGGTGCTGGGCTGGGATGCGTTGCGCAGTCCCGCTGGTGCTCGCCGCTAGAGCAATATCACCCCGACTGGAATCGCCAGATGCCGGTCAGGGTGATGAAATTGCCCGGGAAAACCAACGGAGAGCGTGTTCAGTCAAGCTGAACACGCTAGTGTCCTGCCCCCGTTGGTTGTCGTCCTC
>JBOHMN010000481.1:0-5306 GCA_050730175.1 Acetobacteraceae bacterium
CGCAGCACGCCCAGGTCTCCGAAGACGATCTCTCGGGAGAAACGTCGCGTGCCGCGTCCTTACACCGGTGCCGACGGACGAGGAAGTGCCGCACGTGTTCAAGACGTGATTGTCGATGACGCGGTAATGGCCGGGGAGATTGTCCCTGCCGATACGCTTGTTGCCGGATTCGATGAATTGCTTGAAACAGGCAAGACGGAATCGTGGCGGCTCAGGGAAGATCACGGCGAGCTGTCAGGTTGGGTCGAGCTGTTCGCGTTTTCTGACCGACCGGAGGCTTTGCCTGGCCTGCTTGATCGGTTGCCTGCCACTTACCGCTATCCGCGTTCGTTACAGCGTCTGCTATCGGCGCTCAGCAAAAGCCCGCACGAAAGCGCGTTGGCGTTACTGGAAGCTCTTTCCCGCCGGGACCCGCGGATGTTCGCGGAGCACGATTGGGTGGATGCGGTGATCAAGCTCGGCACGGAGGAATCCGCGCGAGCGTTGCTTGCGCACATCTGCGACGGCGATTTGACGGGTGCACGCGGTTTCGATGGCTTGCATCTCTCGAATCATCTGGCGCGCCTCGGGCAGGAGTTTCCAGAGATTAAAAGCGAGATGGTGCCGCGTTATGAAGGCCTTCGACCCGGTCAGCCGAAATCGACCATTGAATCTGCCCTTATCGAGCTCGCCGACGAATCGACGGTGCTTACCCTGATCGGCTGCTACGCCGCCGACAGGCGCGCCTACGACGGCAGGCTCGCGCAGGTGTTTCGCAAGGTTGCGCTCGGTCAGCGTCCGGCTGAGGGCTGGGGACCTGGCGCTTACGAGGAATTCAGTGTGTCGTTGACCGCGCTCAGGCGGCAGTTGCTCGCTATATCCCACTCTTTGCTGTTAGCGCTGGAGCGCTTCTCCTCGCCTTCATCATAGACATCGTCGCCAACGCACTGAGCGCGCGGCGCGGGGACATCCGTGCTGAACCGGTGCCGGGCAAGGCCCCATGACATCCGCTGGAAAGGTCGCAACCATGCCGAACCCTCAAACCGTCCGTGTTCGCGTGAAAGCATTCTGCGAAGCCAATAACCTTCGCATCCCGATCCTGCTTGCCCCGATGGCGGGGGCGTGCCCGCCGTCGCTTTCGATTACGGTTGCCAAGGCTGGCGGACTCGGGGCCTGTGGCGCGCTCCTCATGCAGCCGGCGGCGATAAGGGACTGGGCCGCGCAAGTAGCGGCCGCCACCGATGGCGGATTCCAGCTCAACCTCTGGATTCCCGATCCCGCGCCGGTGCGCGATGCGGCAGCCGAAGACGCCGTTCGAGTCTTCCTCGGCCAGTGGGGACCGGAAGTGGCGCGCGACGCCGGTGACAGAACGCCGCTGAACTTTAGGGCGCAGTGCGAGGCGATGCTGGATATCCGCCCTGCCGTCATCTCATCGATCATGGGTGTATACCCTCCCGACTTTGTCGCCAGGATGAAAGCGGCCGGAATCAAGTGGTTTGCCACGGTCACGACGGTCACCGAGGCCAGGATCGCCGAACGTGCCGGCGCGGATGCGATCGTGGCGCAGGGAATGGAAGCCGGTGGCCATCGTGGCGCCTTCGATGCAGCCAAAGCCGACGCCCAGATGATCGGCCTGTTCTCGTTGCTCCCTGCAGTGGTCGATGCCGTCGGCGTTCCGGTGATCGCCACCGGCGGCGTTGCCGATGCACGCGGCATCGCGGCGGCTCTCATGCTCGGGGCATCGGCCGTTCAGATCGGAACGGGATTTCTCCGCTGCCCCGAGGCCAAGCTGCCGTTTGCGTGGGCCGACGCGATGGGGCGGTGCTTGCCGGAGGAGACGCTTGTCACGCGGGCATTCTCCGGCAGAGCTGGGCGGAGCATTGAAACGGCCTACGCCCGGGCGGCGTCGGCGCCAGATGCGCCCGCGCCGGCACCCTATCCCGTGCAGCGCGGCCTGACGCAGGCCATGCGTTCCGCGGCGGTCGAAGCCAACGACATCGATCGAATCCAAGCATGGGCCGGGCAATCGGCGGCGCTAGCGCTTCAGCAACCCGCCGGCGACGTCGCGCGTGCGCTATGGGACGAGGCGCAGGTGATGCTCAGGAGCGGACAATGAGGACGATTTGCTTCCACGCCCCGCTTGCGCCGAGCATTGCTTGGGTGATGCGGCTCGGGAGCTAACAGTCACCTAAACGTCGGAGCCGGCCAGCAGCCGTCCGAATGGGAAAACAAATTATATCAAGGGAGCGAATTAAATATTGCCTTTTCATTTCGACCGTTACCCGTGGACATATAGAAAGATCAATCGGTTCTCTCGATTGTTCTGTGTGGTCTCATTGAAGGACACCTTACCTCATGCTCGGGTGCGTCTGTGCGCGAGCGCTCGCGCGTGCTTTGTCGTCTGTGAGCGGTCGGCTCTCGTAAATGACGAAGCACCGGATAGAGACTTCTTTGCGCTTCACGGGGCGTCGGCGAGTGAGCAAAGCCGAAAAGTCGCCGCGGTAGCCTGCAAGCGGTGAGACCATGCGATGACGGTCGAGCTGCGAGATCTAAAATGGGCAATAATCGCCTCGCAGCACCGTAGCTTACGACAGGCGGCCTCGTCCCTTACCATCCGCCAATCTACGCTCAGTCGACGATTGCGCGATCTGGAATATCGGCTGGGCGCTGTGCTGTTTGAACGCACGAATGGAGGTACGAAGCCAACTAAAGCTGGCCGGGAGTTCCTTGAGACGGCTCGACGAATAGTTGAGGAGACCGACGCCGCCTTGGTACGTTTGAAGGCCCGCTGTAGGGGCGACAGCGGTCAATTGACGATCGGCGTCTATGCATCATTTTCGACGGGTAATCTCCGCGCCACGCTCATGGAGCACCGGCGCAGGTTTCCGGACGTAGAGACGTACACTGTGGATGGTGCCCGCGATCGATTACTCAGTGAGTTAAGTGCCAATGCCATCGATGTTGCCATCATGTCCGCCTGCAGTCCGTGTTGGGATGATCGGACGCTGCCACTATGGAGTGAGCGCGTCATCGTTGCCATTCCTGACCACCACCCACTCAGTTCGTGTGCGATGATTCACTGGTCGGATCTTTCAAACGAGCGATTGTTGATTCCGCAGCGCGGCCCCGGACAAGAACTCGAAAAGGTGCTGGTCGCAAAGCTTCACTATCTCGATCCACAGAGTATCCTGCACCAGGATGTCGGCCTCGATCGGCTGCTTAGCTTGGTTGGCGCGGGATATGGGTTGCTACCGGTCCTCGAAGGGGCGACGGGCGCGCAATACGATGGCGTGGTCTATCGCGAAATACATGATGACAGCGGTCCGACACGGCTCAACTTCATCGCGTGTTGGCGGCAGACGAACAGCAACCCGACGCTTGGCCCATTCCTCGGCATGCTGCGGGAGCGTTATCCGGATCTTTCAGCACCGCCCGCTTCAGTCTGAGGCGCACCGCCGCGTAGAATTTTTGCGAAGCCTCGATCCGTTGACATGAAACGCTGGATCATCGGTGCAATGAGCTTCACCGGATCCGAGACCGGCTGCCCTGTCGTGCGGCTGAGTACGTTGGCATATGCAACAAGGTCGCGATGGACAGCCGCCGGCAGTTCGATGTTGACCTTTACCGGCTTATCATCAGTCAGCGGCCCGAGCTTGAGCTTCGTCATGGCTTTGTCCCCTGTCCATACGGCGCCAGCACCAGATCGCGCGTGACGATGACGCGCACTGGAAATCCGGGGCGTATCGTGAGTGTCGGCTGGATGTTGAGCTGGCGCTGGACGATCTGCTGCCCCGTCTGGCTAATGCTGTTCGACGCGCCCATGCGGATCGCCTGCACCAGGTTATTCTCGTCCTGGCTCGTCCCGGCCTCGGCCCCGACACTCAGCAAGGTCGAGAGGACGGCGGCCTTGAACAGCATGCCCCAGTGGTTGTCGACCTCGTCCTCGAGTCCGGCATACCCGCCGGTGTCGGCACCGGGCTGGCGTTCCAGCACGATCGATGTGCCATCAGGCATGATGATCCGTGTCCAGACCAGCAGGACACGGCTTTGGCCGAAGGCAACGGAGCTGTCGTACTGACCGATGAGCCGGGCGCCCTGTGGGATCAGCAGATACCGGCCGGTCGGGCTGTCATAAACCGCCTCCGTCACCTGGGCCGTGATCTGGCCGGGCAGATCGGAACGAATGCCCGTGATGAGCGCCGCCGGAATGACGGTGCCGGCCTGCACGACATAGGGTGAGGCTTTCGCCTGCAGACGATCGGGGCTGACTGTGCGGCGGTCCGTCGAGGCGTTCAGGAAGGCGGTCTTGCGATCCTGCATGTTCTGGGCGGCACCGGCATCGACCGGCGGCGTTGGCGTCGGCCCATTCGCATTCCCAGTCGCGGCAGGGCCAGCGAGGCCGACCGGCTGCGGCTGCTGGCTGGTTTGAGCGAAGAGCTTGCTGACGCGTGCGGCCTCGGCCTCCTGCACGAGACGCTGCGCCTCGCTGTTCGGCGTAGCCGCATTCGGTGCCGTGCCGGCATTGAGGATCGGCTTGCCGAGATCACCGGGCAGCGGCGGTCCGAGCGGCGGAACGTGGCGCGGCAAACCCGTATAGTCCTTCGGCAGCCCCGCCAGGCCTTCGGCGGAAGGGCGGCTCTGGGTGCTGAGCAACTCCTGGCCGGTCTGCGCCCTGTTGCGGGTCTGAAGCGCGTAGCCGAGCGCGCCCGCAACGGCGAGCGCAGAGACGGCTCCGAGGCCAATGAGCACCTTGCGCGAAAGGCGCGTGACGCGCGGCCGCTCGCCGCGAAGCCGCAAGTCCGGCGGCACTACGGGTGTCGGCTCTGCCTGATGCTCCGCGGGTTCGTCTGTCGTCATGACCGCGGCCTTCCGTCGGTACGGACGATGCGAACGCGGCGCTCGCTGTTCTTGTCGCCAAGGCGCAACTCGGCCGCGGCGAACAGGCGGTCGACGATGTAGTAGTTGCCGCGAACGCGATAGTTCACCAGTTCGGAGCCGCCGGCCGGGCCGATAACAAAGAGTGGCGGCATCTCGCCCTGACGGATGCCGGTTGGGAATTCGATGTAGACCTTTTGTCCGTCATCGAAGGCGCGCAGCGGCCGCCACGGCGGATTGTCACCTTCGATCGCATAGCGGAAATTGAGCTGCGAGATGTCGATGCCGGCGGCGATCGGCGTCGCCGCCTCGGCCTCGCTGTTCTGGCGCCGCAACGCAATGAGCTGGTCCTCGGGGTACTGCCAGGAGACCGAGGCCATAGAGGTCTTCTCGGTCGAGCGGAGTTCCAGCAGATAGGTCCGCCGGTCGGTGTTGATGATGAGGTTTGTGAC
>JBOHMN010000482.1:0-1716 GCA_050730175.1 Acetobacteraceae bacterium
CGTGCGGGCTCGGGGTGTCGAATGAACGAGGATAAGGCAAACGCCGCAAACAACGATCGCACAGCGGCCAGAGTTGTCGCGCCCGGCCTTGAGGGGCCTGTGAGAGAGCGGCCGCGCGCCTCGAGCGGTTCTGCCTGACCGCCGGCATCGCGACGCTGTCCGGGATGATGGAGCAGGACACGGCTGAGCTGTATGGTCCGCGGCGCAGGCTGGCCGGCGATCGGCGCGGCCCAGTGGTGGGCGGCAGCCGCAACGCACGACGCCCGGCGTCCCCGAGCGGTCCACAGGAACGTGTTCCATGAAGATGCACCTACCAGCGTTTGTTTTGGCTCTGATCGCCCTGGCGGTGCTCGGTTCCGCAGCGCGACCGGCCGCCGGCGCCACGCACGCCGCTCACAGTGGGTACGCCCATCCCGATTGGCTGGTGAGTGCCGACTGGCTCAAGCAGCACCTCAACAACCCGACGGTCAAGGTGGTGGCACTGACCCCGAAGGCCGTTTTTGCCACAGGGCATATACCGGGTGCCGCCCAGATCGATTGGCCCGCTCTTGAAATTACCGATACCTCGCCAGCGTCAGTCACCGAGTGGCAAGCGGCCGCCGAGCGGAAGCTGACCCAGCTCGGAGTAAGCCCCCGCGACACGGTAGTGATCTACGACGGAGGCACGCTGTTCGCGGCCCGGCTGTGGTGGGTGCTCGATGACCTCGGGCAAAGGGACAAGCGGATACTGAACGGGGGTCTGGCCGCCTGGACCGCGGCCGGCGGCAAGATCGAGCAGGGGAACTCCACCGTCAAAGCAGCGGCAACGCCGTACCAAGGCACTCCCAACCCGGCCGACCTGGCGACGCTCGATGCGGTGAAAGCAAGTCTCGGCCGAGCGAACGTCATGTTGATCGATGCCCGTAGCAAGGGCGAATACATCCAGGGCCACATCCCGGGCGCGATCAATATGAACTACCCGGAAAACGCTCTCCCCGGCCCGCCGCATTTCTGGAAATCGGCGCCGGTCTTGCGCCAGCTCTACGCCAGTGCCGGCGCGACGCCAGGCAAAGAGATCATCTCCTACTGCAGCACCGGCGTTCGCTCCGCGGTCACCTATTTCACCCTCCGCCTGCTCGGCTACCCCGACGTCCGGCTCTACACGGGTTCCTGGGCCGAATGGACCCAGCACCCGGATCTGCCGAAGACAAAGGGAAACCGCCCATAAGGCGCCAAGTCAGATCTTCCGAACGCCGGCACCGGGAAAGCCTCCTCTTTCCGGCGGCCTTTTGGTCGCGACCGCAACAATCGTCTGGCCGCGCCGTCCTTCCTCCCAGGCCACTGAAAACGAAGCGCTAGCCTGCCGCGACAGGCCTTCGTGCGTGCGATACCGCGCGAGCTCACGCTGCGCGTTACATTTCATCACAGACATGCCACGGACTTGCCGCCTGGTCCTGGCATCTGGCCGCCGAAACCTGTTTGTGCGCTGCAACACAGGGACCGGATGGGATCGGACCAAGCCCCATGTCCTCTTCAGGAAGCCACGCCCGCCGCGACCTCCGCCTGGATTTCTTCCGGGGCATCTCGCTTTTTATCATCCTGATCGACCACACGCGGGGCAGCAACCTCGCCCAATGGACGCTAGGGTCCTTCGGGCTCAGCGACGCCGCGTGCATTTTCATCTTCATCTCCGGCATTACCTCGGCACTGGCGTTCGGCCGCGGCTACGGCCGCACC
>JBOHMN010000483.1:0-13676 GCA_050730175.1 Acetobacteraceae bacterium
CGCTTGCTTGTCCTCGGCGAAATAGGCTGCAGCATCGCTCTGGTCGACAGCGCCCGCGAGCAGCGTCGCGGCACACGTGAGGCAGCGCCCCTGGTGGCAGATTGCCGGAAGCCGTACGCCGCCGCGAGCCGCGGCGTCCCAGACATATTCCGAAGCCACGCAGGCGATGATGCGCACCCCCTCGGGCGTTTCGAGAACAACCTCGAAACGCCCTCCGGTCGTGCCCGTGCGCTTCTTCTCGAACGCGATGTCCATCCTTCACGGATTGTAGAAGCTCGCGTTCTTGCTGTACGGCGCATGCCCCGGCTCGCCGCGGCGGAAGTGGCCCGAGGGCACGGACTTGCCGTCCCGCTCAAACGCGAGCAGCTCGATGAACCAGGCCTCATGCTCCACCTCCTCGTTGAGGATTCGCGAGGCAAGATCGTAGGTCCGCGGGTCCTTGCCGAAGGTCATGTCGCAGACCGCGATCCAGCTACGGATGGCGCAGCGCTCGGATTCGAGCAGAAGTGTCAGGATATTCACAGCCGTCGGCGGATCCGGGAGCTTCGCCGGAGAACAGCCGGCCTGATCGTGGAAAACCTTGAGATCGTTCGGAAGATGGCCGCCCAATTCGTAGATGCGCGGCACGATCAGCTCCCAGTGCGCACGATCTTCGAGGCGGGCATCCTCGCAGATTTCCTTGTAGTCCTCGCGGCCGGCGAGATGCATGCGAAGAATCGTATAGTAATAGTACGTGCTTGAGAATTCCGCTGCCGCGTTGGCGACGAGCATCTTGATGAGCTTCTCGACATCGACGCCACGCGCGCGGATGACCTCGACACCGACGCGCTGCGTAATATCTCCGGACGGGACGGCTTCCCTGGTGGCCATAGCGGGTTGCTCCTCATGGCTGCGTTATCCGGGAAGGCGCGTACGCTGCGCGGAGCGATAGGTAAAATACTTGTTTCCGATGATCTCCATAGGGGTTAACTCTGAATGTCCAAGCCGGCGCAATGCCGGCGCACCGGACGCGAGCGGACAATCAACCAGTCAGCGGGGTTCCGCATGGAAGTCCATCAGCTTCGATATTTCGCGGCAGTCGCGCGCCAGGGCACCTTCACGCGGGCGGCGGAGTCCGAGCACGTGGCGCAGCCCTCGCTTTCGCAGCAGATCCTGAAACTCGAGGCAGAGCTCGGAGCCCGGCTATTCGACCGGCTGCCGCGCGCTGCCAGGCTCACGATATTCGGCGCCACCTTCCTCCCCAAGGCCGAGCGCATTCTGCGCGAGCTCGGCGACGCCAAGACCGAGATGCAGGAGATGGCGGGAGACGAAAAGGGCGATCTCGCGCTCGGCATCATTCCGACGATCGCACCCTACCTCATGCCCGCGCTCATCGCCCGGTTTACCACGGAACATCCGCTGATCCGTCTCAGGGTCCTCGAGGAGATCACCCCGGCGCTCCTGGAGAGGCTGCACCAAGGTCTGCTCGATCTCGCGATTGTCGCGCTGCCGGTGCCGGGTAGCGGTGCGAAACTCGATTGTGACCAGCTCTTCGCGGAACGGCTGCTGGCCGCGCTGCCCGAGAACCATCCGCGGGCCGCGCAGAAGACGGTCCGGCTGGCCGACTTGAACCGGGAATCGTTTCTGCTGCTGAAGGAAGGCCATTGCTTTCGCGATACGATGATTGCCGCTTGCCGCAGCGCGCGCATGCGGCCAAACGTGGTGTTCGAAAGCGGGCAGTTTGCGACGATCCTGGCGATGGTGGCGGCGGGGATGGGCGTTTCCGCCGTGCCCGAAATGGCGGCACAGCCGGTGCCAGGCTGCCGCTTCGTTGCGATCGAAGGGCGGCAGAACCTGCGGCGGATCGGCATCGTCAGACTGCGCCACCATTACGAGAGCTGCGCCCAGCGCGCCTTCCTCAACCATGTGATCCGGCACCACGGGCAGGCAAGGCACGCGAACGCCGACGCCTGCGCACACGGGGTCGGGGCGGCCCAACTGCGCCCGGCCAAACAGGGAAACATCCGCTGACGCGGTCACCCAATTCGCTGATGTTGACAGCAACAACTCTTCCACGACAAAAGACCCGAACTGGGTCACGGAAGGAACCAAATCTGGATGGAGCGAGTTTGGTTCATCACGGGCGCCTCCAGCGGCTTTGGCCATGCCCTTGCAGAAGCCGCGCTGGAGCGTGCCGACCGCGCCGTCATCGCCGCGCGCCGGAGAGATGCGCTTGAAGAACTCGTCTCGCGGCATCCCGATCGCGCGCTTGCCATAGCACTCGACGTCACCGACGCCCTCGCCCGCGAGCATGCAGTCCGGGCGGCGGTTGCGCGGTTCGGGCGCATCGACGTGCTGGCCAACATCGCCGGCCGTGGCTCGCTCGGCGCCGCCGAGGAGTTTTCTATGGCGCAACTCCGCGACCAGATGGAGGTGAACTTCTTCGCCGCGGCCGCGATGACACGCGCAGTGCTGCCGACGATGCGCGCGCAAGGTAGCGGGCACATCTTGCAGCTCACCAGCGTCGGCGGCCTGGTCGCATTCCAGGGTTTCGCGCCCTACTGCGCGTCGAAGTTTGCCCTCGAAGGATGGAGCGAGGCTTTGCGGGCAGAGGTGAACCCGCTTGGGATCCGCGTGACAATCGTCGAGCCGGGGGCGTTCCGCACCGAGTTTGCCGGCACCAAGAACATGCGCCCGGAACACCGCCTCGAAGTGTACCGCCCGGTGATCGGCCCCGTCGAAGCCTACCTCTACGGCAGCGACGGCAAGCAGCCGGGCGATCCAAGAAAGGCGGCGCGGGCAATGATCGCTGCGGTCGAAAGCGCAGATCCGCCGCTCCGCTTGCTGCTCGGGGCTGACGCCATCGGGCTCTGGGAACAGAAACATGCCGCCTTTGCAGCCGAGCTTGCCCGCTGGCGCCCGACCGGCGAGGCTACCGCGCTCGGGGGTACCACGGTCCGGCCCGTGGGCGGCTGACGCGCGGCGGCTGCGCCATGCAGCGTAGAGCCCCCGCCCGGCAATCGCTCCGGCCCGTCAGTCAGGTGCCAAGACTGCGGCTAGCCATTTCCTGGACATTGCTGCTAACGGCAGGGGCGGCCAGGATGCTGCGGAGCTGTTCTTGCATCATGGCCTGGCGGGACGCGTCGAAACGGCGCCAGAGCCCGAGCGGCGAGACAAGACGGGCCGCAACCAGCGGGTTCATCGGATCGAGGCGCATGATCGTTTCGGCAAGCAGCCGGTAGCCGGCGCCCGTTGCGTCGTGGAAGCGGACCTGATTCGCAGCGAAGCTGCCGATGAGCGCACGGACACGGTTCGGATTCTTGAGGTCGAAGTCAGGATGCCGCGTCAGTGCCTCAACGGAATGGAGCGTCGCAGGGAGCGACGAGGTCGCCTGGATGACAAACCATTTGTCGAGCACGAGCGCATCGTGACGCCAGGCCGTATAGAAGGAGGCGAGCGCGGCGGTGCGCTCAGGGCAATCGATGCCCGAGAGCACTGCCAGCGCCGCGAGCACGTCGGTCATGTTACGGCGCGCATCGTACTGCGATTTCGCAAGCGAAATGCCAAGCTGTTCGTCGGCAACGGCGAGATAGGCAAGGGCAACGTTGCGGAGCGCGCGACGGCCGATCGAGGCCCCGTCGATCTGGTACGGTCCCGCGTCCGTCAGTCGCTCATACGTGGCGAGAAACTCCGCTCGCATGACGGCGCCGATCTCCCTGCGCGCGGCCTCGCGCGCCGTGTGGATCGCGTCGGGATCGACGATCTCCATCTGATCCGCAAGATAACCCTCGCTCGGAAGCCGCAAAGCCTCGGCCGCCAGCGCCGGATCCTCATCGGCGCGCGCCAGCGACGCCCTGAACCGATCGACGAGAGAGGCGGGAGGCTCAGCCGGCGTGGCAATCATCTCGAGCAGAATGCCCGTTGCGCGCTGCTGGCCGGCATCCCACCGCGTGAACGGGTCAGGATCGTGCGCGGCCAGTAAAAGAAGTTCCTCGCTGGTCAGACCCTTGAGCTTCACCGGCGCGGAAAAGCCGCGCAACAGCGAGGGCGTGGGGCGCGCCAAAACGTTCACGAAAGTGAAGTCCGAGCGGGGAGAATCCGCAAGCAGAACGCGCCCTCCTTCACGCGCCGCAGGCTCGCCTTCGAGCTCGGTCGGAAGTTCCCCACCATCCGGACCAAGCAGTCCCATCGCGAGCGGTATGACGAGTGGGAATTTTTCGGACTGACGCGGCGTTGGCGGAGTGGCCTGGGCAACCGAGAGCCGATAGCGACGCGATGTCGAATCGTAGTCGTCGCTGACGGTGAGGGTCGGCGTGCCAGCCTGGTGGTACCAGCGGCGGAAATGGCCGAGATCGACACCCGAAGCCGCTTCCATGGCGGCAACGAAATCCTCGATCGTCACCGCCTGATTGTCGTGGCGCGCGAAATAGAGATCCATCCCCCGCCGGAATGCCGCCCTCCCGATGATCGTCGCCATCATGCGGATGACCTCGGCACCCTTGTTATAAATTGTCGAAGTATAGAAATTATCGATCGCAAGATAGCGGTCCGGCTGGACCGGATGAGCAAGCGGGCCGGCGTCCTCACGAAACTGAGCCGCGCGCAGCGCCGCGACGTCGCTGATCCGCTTGACCGCCCGGCTCCCCTGGTCCATCGAGAATTCCTGGTCGCGGTAAACGGTCAGCCCCTCTTTCAGCGAGAGCTGGAACCAGTCGCGGCAAGTCACGCGGTCACCCGTCCAGTTATGAAAATACTCGTGCGCGATCACCCCCTCGATGCGCTGGTACTCGGCGTCGGTCGCGCTGGCCGGATCGGCGAGCACGTACTTCGTGTTGAAGACATTGAGGCCCTTATTCTCCATCGCCCCCATGTTGAAATCGGAGACAGCGGCGATATTGAAAACGTCGAGGTCGTATTCCAGTCCGAACACCGCTTCGTCCCAAGCCATCGCCCTCTTGAGCGAGGCCATTGCATGATGCGTGCGCGGCTCGTCGCCACGACGGACCCAGATCGCGAGCGCAACGGGGCGGCCGGAGCGGGTGACAAAGCGATCCTTGATGGCGACGAGATCCCCGGCAACCAACGCGAACAGATAGCTCGGCTTCGGGTGCGGGTCCGTCCAGACGACGCGATGCCGGCCCGCGCCGGCGTCTTCGACGGCGCCCGGGTTGCCGTTCGAAAGCATCACCGGGCAGGCGGCCTTGTCAGCCGTGATCGTCGTCGTGAAGCGGGCCATCACGTCAGGCCGATCCGGGAAGTACGTGATGCGGCGAAAGCCCTCGGCCTCGTTTTGGGTGAAGAAACCCCCGTTCGAGAGATAGAGGCCCGAGAGGGCGGTATTGTCCTTCGGTGAGATGACGGTCTCGATTTCCAGCACAAACCGGTCGGGCGGATCCAGGATGAACAGATCTCCATCCTCGATTCGCCAGCGGTTCGCACTAGCCTTCTCGCCATCGATCGCGATATCAAGAACCGGCTGGCCGTTGCCATCGAGCCGGAGCGGTGCGTGAGCGGCGTTCGCTTTCGGGTTTCGGCTGAAGGCCAGCCGCGAGCGGACGCGCGTCGCATCCGCCGAGAGGTCAAAGGAAAGATCGGCCGTCGCGACGAGAAACGGCGGCGGGGCGTAGTCGGCAAGGCGGGTTTCGCGGCGCGTTGCACCTGCTGCGGCGGCATTTTGCTGATCGTATGGCATCTGAGCTCCGGGACTTTGCGACGGATATAAGACCCGGAGAAGCAGGTGTCCTGCCCCCTTACGTTTGCGGCCCGCGGCAGCAAACGGAGGGGAACGAGCAGGCCACTGAAAATAAAGAGCAAGTGGTCCGACCCGAACGCCCGCTTCATGGCTAACAAGCGTGCAAGGCGGACCACTGGGGGAAAACCCGGGCCAGCGGGACCCCGGCTCAGAGCGCGCCCTGCAGGACCTCGGCGATCCGCATGATGTCTGCCTCTGCGAGCCCGGGGTGCATCGGCAGAGCCAGAATCCGCTGGGAAATGCCATCGGAAACGGGAAGCGGCGTCCCGTCATGGTGGGTCGCATAAGCCGGCTGGCGGTGCAGCGGGCGCGGGTAGTAGACGTTGTTGCCGATCCCGGCTTCAGTGAGTGCCTGCCGCACCCGCTGACGCGTCTCGGAATCGGCAAGCAATACGGAGTAGATCGCCCAGGCGCTGGTTGAATCCGGCACCCGCCGCGGCGTTTCGACCAGCCCCGAGAGAGCGCGGTCGTAGATCCGGGCGATTTTCTCACGGGCCGCGAGCGCCTCCTCGAACCGCGTCAGTCGCGCCAAGAGGACGGCAGCCTGCAACGTGTCGAGCCGGCCGTTGATGCCGATCCGCAGCACTTCATAGCGGCTCGCCCCTTCGCCGTGCGAGCGCAGGCTTTTGTAGAGCGCGGCGCGCGCATCGCTCTCGGTGAAGAGGGCGCCACCGTCGCCGTATCCACCGAGCGGCTTGGTCGGGAAGAAGCTGACCGCGGTGGCATCGCCGAAGGTGCCGAGCCGGCGGTTGTACAGGCTCGCCCCGAAGCTTTGCGCCGCATCGTCGAGCTGGAAGAGCCCCTCGGCGCGGGCGACCTCGTCGAGCGCCGCCCAATCCGCCGGCTGGCCGAACAGATCGACCCCGATCAGCGCACGCGGGCGCAGTTTCCCATTCTTTCGAACCGCCGCAATCCGGCGCACGAGATCAGCGGGATCGATCTGGAACGTACGGCTGTCGATATCGACGAACACCGGCACAGCACCGAGCAGAAGCGGCACCTCCGCAGTCGCGGTATAGGTGAAGGCAGGCAGGAACACGGCATCCCCCTCGCCTACGCCTTCGGCCATCAACGCGATCAAGAGCGCGTCGGTTCCGGAGCCGACCCCGACGCAGTGCCGCGCACCGCACCACGCAGCGAGACGTTCTTCGAGCTCCGCCACTTCCGGACCGAGAATGAACTGGCAGTGCGCCAGCACGGCATCGAGCCGCCGGCGAAGCTCGGCGGCAAAGCCTGCTTGCTCGCCCCTGATGTCGAACAGCGGCAGCCGGCTGAGCGGGGCATCCATGGCATCCATCCTTGGCGAACGGGCGGGGCGGAAATTCAGTGAGCGACCTGCATTTCCCCGAGATAGGCTTCGCGGATCAGGGGATTTTCACGGAGCTCCTTGGCGGAACCCGAGAGCACGACTTGGCCAGTTTGCAGCACATAGGCACGATGGGCAACAGCCAGCGCCATGCTGGCATTCTGCTCAACCATGAAGATCGTGGTGCCCTGGCGGTTGATCTGCTGTATGATTGAGAAGGTCTGCTCGACGAAAATTGGCGCGAGGCCCATCGACGGCTCATCCATGCAGATCAGGCGCGGACGGGCCATCAGGGCGCGGCCGATCGCTACCATCTGCTGCTCCCCGCCCGACAATGTGCCGGCAAGCTGGCCGCGGCGCTCCTTGACTCGCGGAAACAGTTCGTAGACGCGTTCGAGATCCGCCTCGAACTCCGGGCCCGGGTCGCGGAGATAGGCCCCCATTTCCAGATTCTCGTAAACCGTCATGCGCGGGAAGAGGCGACGCGCCTCGAGTACGGGCGCGATCCCGCGCCTGACCCGCTCTGCGGTCGGAAGATGCTCGATCGGCTGACCGTCGAATACCACGCTGCCACGCTTCGGGCGGACGACTCCCATGATGGTCTTCATGGTGGTGGACTTGCCGGACGCATTGCCGCCGAGGAGGCAGACGATCTCGCCCGCATCAATGCTGTAGTTGACCTGCTTCAAGACGTGGAGATCGCCGTAGTACGTATCGACGTCACGGAACTCAAGCAGCAATGCCGGCACTCCCGGCCTGGGCGTTGCGGCCCAGATAAGCGCGCAGAACCTCTTCGTCCTGCCGCACCTGGTCGGGACTGCCTTCGGCGATCTTTTCCCCGTGGTCGAGCACGACAACCGTGTCGGCAAGGCGGACCACAACGTCGAGCTTGTGTTCGATCACCATGATGGTGAGGCCGAGCCGGTGCAGCGCCTTGATCTGCTCGGCAAGCTCCAGCGTTTCCGCGGGATTCATACCGGCCGTCGGCTCGTCGAGCAAAAGGATGCGGGGGCGGGTGGCGAGTGCGCGCGAGATCTCCGTGCGCCTCCGGTTGGCGTAGGAAAGTGCAGTGACGTTTTGATTGACCCGCGGAACGAGCCGGTTGCCGAAATTGGTGATGATTTCGATCGCACGCTCGCGCGCGCGGGCTTCCTCCGCACGGGCGCGCGGCAGATGCAACACAGCGCCGATCGGGCCGGTGGTCAGCTGTGCATGCTGGCCGATCAACACGTTGTCCATCACCGTAAGATTATTGAACAGGCGGAGATTCTGGAAGGTGCGGGTGATTCCTTTCTTGGCGATGACGTGCGGCTTGAGACCGAGAATCCGCTCCCCGTACAGGCGGATGCTGCCCGATTCCGCGGAAGTGAGCCCGGTGATGACGTTGAAAAGCGTGGATTTGCCCGAGCCGTTGGGGCCGATCACGGCAACGACACCGCCCGCAGGGACGGTAATATCCACCGATTTGAGGGCGACGAGACCGCCAAAGCGGACGGTGACCCCTTTGATTTCCAAGGCGGGGGCCGCACTCGGCGCGACCTCGCCGATGCCGCTCAGGCGGAAGGTGCCGGACTCACCGACCTGGGCGTTCTGCTGCGCGTAGCTCATGGCAACCTGCTTGCGATGCGCCGGAATGAGCCCTTCGCGGCGGTAGAGCATCATGAGGACAAGGATGATGCCGAAAATCAGCTCAGTCGATTGCGCGAAGTCGATATCCTGCAGAAAACCGATGCCGGTCGCCTGGCCGAGCGTCGTCACCCAGGTCGAAAGAGAGGGCAGGAACCAGGACTGCAGAAGCGAGAGCACCATCGCCCCGGCCACGACGCCCCAGATGCTCCCCATGCCGCCCAGCACGATCATCACGATGATCATCACCGAGACCGGGAACATGAACATGTCAGGGGTGATCGTTTGCAGCTTGGCGACGTAGAATGTGCCGGTCATGCCGGCGAAGCTCGCTCCGATCGCAAACGCCAAAAGCTTATAGCGCGTCAGATCGACGCCCATCGCCGAGGCCGCTATTTCGTCGTCGCGCAGCGCCATCCAGGCGCGCCCGACACGCGAATCCCGAAGGCTCGCACTGACGAAAATCAACAACACGACGAGGCCGAGAACGACATAGTAGTACGGCAAAGCCCAGACGCCGAAGCTCCAGCCGAACAGCCTGGGCGGCTGCGCGCCGTTCAGCCCCGCCGCGCCGTTGGTGAGAGCGGGCCAGTTGCGCACGACGATCGGCACGATCTCGCCGAAGCCGAGGGTGACGATCGCAAGGTAATCGCCCCGCAGCCTGAGCGTCGGCGCCCCGAACAGGATGCCGAAGAAGCCTGAGACACAAGCCGCAAGAATCAGGCAAGGCCAGAACGAGACGGTGAAGTGCACCACCACCGCATCGCCGAGATGCGCCTTCTGCACCAGATCGAGCCAGGCCAGCGGCTGCCAGAAGGAGCTCCACGCCGGATGCAGTTGCCAGGAGGAAAGGATGCCGTAGGTGTACGCGCCGATCGCAAAGAACGCGGCGTAGCCGAGGTCGAGCAGACCAGCGAAGCCGATCACGATGTTGAGGCCGAGCGCCAGAGTGGCGAAGGCAAGTGCGTTCGCCATGGCGTCGATGTCACCGTCATTGCCGTTGATGTAGGGGAATGCGACCGCGAGGATGAAAATCACTGCGATCGTCACACTGCCCCAACGCTGGCTGAGCGCGGCGAAGCGGGAGACGGGCTTTACGAGGTCGGAGGTTGCGGTGGTTTCGGATGCCATCGCGGACCTCCCTCAGGACTTCGACGGAGCCATTGTGCCCAAGAGGCCGGTCGGCTTGAACACCAGCACGAGAACCAGGATCCCGAAAACAATGACATCGGTCCACTTGACGGCGATGAACTGCCCGCCGAGCGCCTCGATCAAGCCGATCAGCACCCCACCCAGCATCGCCCCCGGCACATTGCCGATACCGCCGAGCACGGCCGCGGTGAACGCCCTGAGTCCCGCCGTGTAGCCGATCAGGAAGCTCGTGAAGTCATAGTAGAGTCCGAAGATGAGCCCGGCTGCGCCGGCCAGCGCCGAGCCCCAGAAGAACGCCATGACAACCGCGCGGTCGACATCCACCCCCATCATCCTGGCTGCCTCGGCGTCTTGTGCCACCGCACGCATCGCCTTGCCGAGCTTGCTTTTCTGGACGAAAAACCAGAGCCCGCCCATCAAGACGATCGAGACGACCCAGATCAGCACAACCCTGAGATCGAGAACAGCACCCTCGATATGGAACTGGACCGTCGGCATCGGGTTCGGGAAGTTCTTGGTGTCGGCGCCGAAGCCGAGCAGAATGACGTTGAAGAGAATGTACGAGACACCGATCGTGGTGATCATGCCGATCACCCCACCGGCCGAGCCCGTCTTGGTGCGCAGCGGGCGGAGCGTGTATTTCTCGATGATCACCCCGAGCACGCCGGACCCGAACATCGAGACGACGAGGGCGGCCAAGAGCACCCCGATCAACGGAAGTCCGGTCAGAATGACATTCTGACCGGAAATCCCGAACGCCTCCAACACCCACATCCCGATGAAGGAGCCGATCATAAAGACGTTGAAATGCGCGAAATTGATGAGTTCGATAATGCCGTAGACAAGCGTGAAACCCAGCGCGAGCAGCGCATACATGCCGCCCAAACTCAGCCCGTTGATCACCTGCTGGGTAATCAGCGTGGTTTGTGACATGCCTGCGCTGCCTCCCGGGTCAGGCCCTGAGCGCGTTTCCGCTCTTAGGTAGTCGGTGCCGCGCCGATGAACTTGAACTGGTGGATGATATCGGTGAGCGGGTACGCCGTGTTCTTCTCCACCTGGAAGACGCTGACCGTATGGTTGGTGACGTCGCCGTACTTGTCGAACGAGACGTCCCCCTGCAGCGTCCTCGTATGCGAGTTCTGGATCGCATCGCGCACGTTTTCACGCGTCACCGGCTTGCCGGCCTTCACCACGTCACCGATCGCGTTGATGATCACCAAGACGCCATCGTATGCCGTGATCGAATAGTCGTCAGGCTGCGTGTGCCAGGTCGCCTCGAACAGCTTGACCCAGGGCTGGACCTTCGGATTCTCGGTGAGGTGCGGCGAAGCGATCGTCGCATACCAGCCTTCCGCAGCCGGGAAGCCGACTGTCGTAAGCATCTCAGGATCAACCAGCCCGTCGCCGCCACCTTTCGGCATCGGCTGCGGCAGAAGACCATACGCTTGCTTCACAAGCTTGGCCCCGGCTTCCATGACACCGCCGTAATAGAGGCCGTCCGGATTGAGCGCTTTGATCTTGGTCAAACTAATCTTGTAGTCCGGCTGCAGCGGATCGAGACGATCGTGCCCCAGCACCTTCATCCCCTTTTCCTTCGCACGGCCCATGAAAGTACCCGCGAGGCCGACACCGTAGGCGCCCGAATCGTCGAGCACGTAAACCGACTTCACCTTCAGCACGTCGGAATAGTAGTTCGCCATCGCCGGGCCCTGATAAGCGTCGGTGGTGACCGTGCGGAAATAGACCGCCTTGCCGGAGGGATCGAACTCGGCAGCGAACTTCGGGCTTGTGATGTCGGGATTCGTGGATGACGGCGTAATGGTGGCCAGCCCTGCCTCGCTCAGGATCGGCGCCATCGCCTTGCCCGAACCACTCATCTCCGGACCGATCGCCGCCATGATCCTCGGATCCGAAATGAACTTGCGCGCATTTGTCGCTGCTTGCGCAGGATCGTACTGGCCGGCGGTGGACGTCGCACCATTCAGCACCCACGGGACGAATTTGTAGCCGGGCACCGCGTTCGACTCGTTTGCCTGCTTGATGGCGAGCAGGGCACCGAACTTGATGCGGTTCGCGCCCTGGGCATCCGCGCCAGTCAACGGCAGATTGATGCCGATCTTGATGACTTTCTCTTCGGCGGCCCCGGCCGGGCCGAAGCCTGCTCCGAGCAGAGTAGTGGAAGCCGCTGCACCGACGATGAGTTTGCCGGCAGCTCGACGTGTCAGCATGGGAAACCTCCCTGTTCATGCCAGTCCAGGCCCTCACTTCGCAGAGCCTGTTGGTTTTCGCTCTAGCCGGTTTTGCGCCATTTGCCTAGGGTTTGGTGTCCCTGCCAGCGGGTCGGCGGAATGCGGCAACTTTCGCATCCGCCGCAGGCAAGGCGCAGCAAAATTGTCCTCGGCAAGGCCGTTGCCGCAGAAATCAGCCGCGGCTCGCCCGACCGGAGCAGTGATGAAGCTGCGCGGTCGGTGGCGCTACATCTGCCGGTTGCAACGCGGCGCCGTCACAGGCAGCGCCGGGGCTGTAGCGGTGACGGTGAGGCGGCTCCGCCCACCCTTCACCGCCAATCGGCAAGCCGGCGCGCCGCCTCCGCCATATCGCTCTCCGGCCCGCAATAGCTGAAGCGAAGGAAGCTCCGTCCACGACGATGGTCGAAATCGACACCGGGGGTTACGGCGATCGACGTCTCCGCGAGCATGCGCGCCGCGAACGAAACGCTGTCGTTGGTGCGGGAAGAGACGTCGGCGAAAAGATAGAACGCGCCCTCGGCAGGAGAGAGTTCCGGAAACCCGGCATCCGGCAGCGCCCGCAGCAGGAGATCGCGCGAGCGGCGATAACGTGCGATATTGGCCTCGAGTTCAGCGCCACACGCCAAGGCTGCCTCGGCGGCAACCTGTGCGATGTGCGGCGCGCTGATGAAGAAGTTCTGCGCCAGGCACTCCACCGGGCGAACCAGGTCCTCCGGCAGCACCATCCACCCGACGCGCCAGCCGGTCATGCTGAAGTATTTCGAGAAGCTGTTGATAACGATCGCGCTCGGGCTGAAAGCGGCAGCCGTCGCGATCGGGGTTCCATACTGAATGCCATGATAGATTTCGTCGCTGATCAGACGGATGCCGTTCGCATGGCAAAAGCGGGCAATCGCTTCGAGCTCGGCCGGCGTGAGCATGGAGCCGGCGGGATTGCTGGGGCTCGCGATGATCAGCCCGTCGGGGCGCGGCGTAATCCGTTCCAACAGCGCGATGGTCGGTTGAAAGCGAGTCTCCGCCGTCGTCTCCAATATGACCGGTGAGAGGCCGAGCGCCGTCAGGATATTGCGGTACGGCGGGTAGAACGGCGCGGTCAGCGCAACCCGGTCGGTGGGATCGAACGCGGCGAGGAAGGCGAGCGGAAAGGCGCCTGACGCGCCGAGCGTGACCGCAACACGGCCCGGCGCAAGATCGAGCCCGTACCATTCGCCGTAGTGGCGGGCGATGCGCGCGCGGAGGCTCGGCCGGCCCAGCGCCTCCGTGTAGCCGAGCGCCTCACCGCGGGCGATCGCGGCCGTCGCGGCAGCCGCAGCGCCAGCCGGCGCGCCGGTCCCCGGCTGACCGACCTCCATCCGGATCACTCCGGGTGCGCCCGCCCGCGCACTTGCTTGCTTGGCGTTCGCCGCCGCGATCACATCCATCACGAGAAACGGCGCCGCCGCCGCGCCGCGGCCCGTCTTCAGTGCCATTGCGCACGGCCCCGCACGGCAGTCAGCTCCCTGCGGCCGGGGTTCCGCCTGCGGCCGGGGTTCCATAGCTGCCGCTGAAGGCATACCCGCCGCCGGGCGGCACTGTGACGGCGGCACAGCTCGCGGCGTTGCCCGGCAGGAAC
>JBOHMN010000484.1:0-27209 GCA_050730175.1 Acetobacteraceae bacterium
GTTGAGGCGTGAGAGATGGCCACTGGCATGGCCAACCTCGTGCAAGGCAGTCCGGTGCCAGTTGATGGGTTCAAAATAGGCCTGCGGAGGTGGGACCTGCACGAAATCGTGCCTTGGATCGTAGAACGCCCTGTCTCCACCGATGCGGAAGTCGACGCCCGTCGCTCGGATCAGCGCCTCGGCCTGCGGCAGAATCAGGTTGGTTTCGACCGGCGGTGCGACCGCCATAATCTCATCGGGCAGGCCCTCGCATTGCGCCACGTTGAAAACGGTGAAACGCTTGAGAAACGGAATCGCCTGCGCTTCGTCGCCGGTCTCCGCGGCCCGGCGGCGCTCGTCTTCCGGCGTGAAGCGGTCGGCGTAAACGACGGTCGTGCCGCGCTCGCCCTTGCGCACATGTCCATCGAGGCTCAGCGCTTGGCGAAAGGTCAGCCAGCTCTGGCCCGTAAAGCCGTGCTCGATGACGGCGCCCCAGAGAATGAGCACGTTAATTCCGGTGTAGCGCCTATGGGTCGCCGCGTTCTTGGGCATGGCGAGCGGCGCTTTTGCCGCCGTGGTCCCCCAGGGCTGGACCCAGGGTGCACGACCGGCCTCCAACTCGGTGATGATCTTGTCGGTGATTTCCTGATAAAGGCCCGTCCGGTCGGAGCCGGAACGGGCGCGAGCGTTGTGTCTGGACATCGCGGATCTCCGCGACGGGCGCCGCGAGCCTCTCTCGCGACCTCAAACCCGTCACGGCGAACCCGGTCCGCACTCTCACTCGAAACCGAGGCTCACGAGTGTGGCGCCGGATGATCGGATCTCCGCCTTGCCGGGTCGCGACTGCACGCTGTGTCGGCGGCGTCATGCCGCCGAGCGCCACCACACGATGCGCTCTTCGCGCGACGCGTTGGCGAGCTGCAGCAACAGATCGCCGTGGCATGCCGCCGGCGCGCAGAAGCAGAGCAGATCTCTGCTGCGAAGCTCGTCGAGCGCGCGCAACAGATGATGGTGATCCCGCAGCCAGCGGGCATGCTTGGCGATGACGGTCGCACGATCGCCGTCGACGCCGATCCGGAACGGATTGCCCCACTTGCTGCCGCGCCCGATATAGATCGCGCCGTCGTGCCCGCCCGCCGCGCACTTATTGAGAACCCTGCACATCTGAACCTCCATTTCCCGCTTCGTGAGCGACGGAGGCCGGAGGGGCGCGGCGGCAGGCCCGCATGTCACGCGAGCGGTCGGCGGCTTGACGACCGCCGCGGGAATGGCACAGCCGTTGACATGCGGGCGGCCGCGCCAGCGTGGCTGACGTCAACCAAAAAGCGGGACGGATGCGGGATGCTGCGGGTACGAAATAAGGCAACAGGGCGAGGCACGATCGGCGAGTGGGGCTTTTCGGTCGAGCATGGTGAGTTTCCGGCACGATTTCTGAGGCCAGCCAATCGCGGATCGTCGATCTGCTATTATCGCGTCGCTGGTCATTTGGTCGGGGGCGTTGCGGGGGGGTGCCCCGCAGATCGGGGGTGCCGGCGACCGCGGCGGCGGCCAAGGGGAAGAAGCTATGGGGCCGGTGCTGAAGATCTGACAGCATCGTTGCATCTTCCACCCCACGGAGACGCCTCCGATGAAGCCGATTGATGATCTAAGCCGCTCGCTTGTGGCCTTTGACCAAGAGTCCGCAGTGGTCGCGGTGATCGAGTTGAGTAACACAAGCTGGCTGGTCGCCGGCACATTGCCCGGCGTCGCCCGCCGGCCGCTGAAGAAGCTGGATCCCGATCCGGCGGCGCTGGAGCAGCTGCTTATGCGCTGGCGGATCGAGGCCGAGACCGCCGGTCGACAAATCGGTCGCATGATCGTCGCCTACGAGGCCGGCCGCGACGGGTTCTGGCTGGCCAGGTGGTTGCAAGCCCGAGGCTTCGAGACCCATGTCATCCATCCGACCAGCGTGGCGGTGTCGCGCGAGCATCGCCGCTCGAAGACCGACCGGCTGGACTCGGCCATGCTCATGCGGGTGTTCTTCGGCTGGCTGCGCGGCGAGCGCGGCCACTGCAGCATGGTCGCCATCCCCAGCCTCGAGGAGGAGGACGCCAAGCGGCCAAGCCGCGAGCGTGAGAGCTTGGTTGGCGAGCGGACCCGGATCATCAACAGCGTCAAGTCCGGCCTACTTCGGCTCGGCGTGCGCGGCTTCAACCCGGCGCTGCGCCGTGCGGCCAAGCAACTGGAGACGCTGGTGACGCCGGAGGGGGCCGCCCTGCCGCCCAACACCCTGGACGAGATCCGCCGCGATCTCGCCCGCCTGACTGTGGTGCGCGAGCAGATCGAGGCCATCGAACGCGACCGGCTGGCCCGCCTGCAGAAGGCGCCGCATTCACGGTCCAACGCCATGGTCGTGCTCCTGGCGCGTGTCGTCGGCGTCGGCCTGGAGACCGCCGACATGCTGGTCCAGGAGGTCCTGTCGCGGCCGCTGCGGGATCGTCGTGCCGTGGCCCGCTACGCCGGCCTAACCGGCTCGCCCGACGAGAGCGGGGCCCGGCGACGGGAGAAGGGCCTGGCCAAGTCCGGCAACGCCCGTGTGCGCCGCGGCCTGATCCAGTTGGCCTGGCGGTTCCTGATGTTCCAGAAGGGCAGCGGCCTGGCGGCCTGGTACCGCTTCCGAACCGAGGCGGCGCCGACCGGGCGCAAGAAGATGATCGTCGCCCTGGCCCGCAAGCTGCTGATCGCCTTCTGGCGGCTGGTCACCACCGGCGCCGTGCCCGACGGCATGGTCATGCGCGCGGCTTGAAGGAGGTGCTGACCCGCAGGAACGACAGAGTTTGACGGCGATCGCAGGCGCGGACGTCGTCGATCAGATCCGAGGTGGCGGTGACACGAGGAACGCCGTGGCCAATACGCCGAGGGAAGAATGTGCCCGCCGCCTCGGAGCCTCGCACTCGAAGCGAATGGCTGCTTCATGGTCCAGGCCCCCAAAGGGCCAACCGAATACAAGGTTGCGGTGCGACTATCGCGCCCGACAGCGAGCTCCCCTCGGATCCAGATCGAACGACCGCCCAGCGAGCCTTGACAAGGAATTCCCCATACAAGGCTTTCCCCATGAATTCGGCAGGGCGCGACGGTGGGCGCGCTGGTCTACAAATCACGATTGAGTTTGAGGGAGCTATGATTCAGGTCTATCGCATACCCGTTCCAAAGGAGCGCCTTCGCGCGATGCCAAAGGACGAGCGCGTCTTGCTGTTGCTGCTGGGCTACGCCTCGAACCAACTATCAATGCTACAAAAACTGCTGACGTTTGCCACCAACAGGACGCCGGTCAAGGAGCTTGAGCAACATGCTACCGGTGCGCAAACCCAGATGCTGGTTCGTCTGACGGTCGGAGCGTTGAATGAAGCCTGGGAGCTTGTCAGAACGCGGTTCATTGAGACGACGATGGCGAAGGACTATTTGAACCGGCTCGATGCGGGCGGCCAGGAAGCCTTCGGGGCGCTCAAACGACAGTTTGGCGGGTCGAATCTTCTCAACAAGATTCGAAAAAATTATGCCTTTCACTATCCGCGCAGCGACGACGTGGACACGGCGTTCGAGTCGATCTGCAATGATCCTGAACTCGGTGGGCTGCTGAACCTGTATTTTTCGACTCATGGGTTCAATTCGTTGTTTCTCCTCTCCGACCTCGTCTTTATTCAAGGTATCGCCGAGAAGTCGGGGGAGCCTGATTTGGAGGCGGCGCAGAAGAGGCTCATGGGCGAAGTGTCACGCGCATCGAGCAATCTGGTCGAGTTCGCCAGGGCATTTGCGGCGGCTGCCTGGCTCAGGCACTTTGGAGAAGAGATGATAGCGAAGGATATCGTCGCCGTTACCGACGCGCCAAATATCGACGACGTCTGGCTTCCGTTCTTTGTTGAGGTAGAAGCCGGTCATGAGACCAGTGGTGGTGCCGATGCTTGACGAACTTGTGTCTCAGTTGCCGCGCGTTGACGACCTGCTGTCGCTGGCCGCGCCACAACTTGACGGCATACTCCTGACATGTATCGCTCAGCGGGCCACGAGCACCGATCCGATTGCTGCCAAGTATGTTTTCGAGGACGAAATCGTCGGCCTCTACCCAATCGGCGTGAAGGCGAGCTTCCAGAACGGCACCGCCGTAAACGGCGCTCTCATGGAAGCCTGGCAGCGACTGTTATCCGCGGGATTAATAATGCAGGCGCCCGGGCAAGCCGCGCGCATGATGACACTGACGGCGAAGGGCCGGGAGGCTGCCGGTTCCGTGAGGTTCGAGGAGATCACGGTGCGCCAGATGTTGCGCCGAGAGATGCTTCATAGTGATCTTCAAGGTTCGGTTTACGAGAACTTTGCAAGCGGCAATTACGACACCGCCGTCAGGGATGCATTTGTTGAAGTTGAAATCGCTGTGCGCGATGGGGCCAAATTGCCCGCATCGCTGGTGGGTGTGAAGCTGATGCGCGAAGCGTTCAATCCCAATACCGGCAAACTGACGAACCAGGCGTTGCCGATATCGGAACGTGAGCGGATGGCTGATCTCTTCGCGGGGGCGATCGGAACATTTAAGAACCCGCTGTCGCACCGCAAAGTGGGCAATAGCGAGCCGATGCCGGTGATCGAGGAACTGCTGCTTGCGAGCCGATTGCTGCGCTTCGTGAAGTGAGAGGTTAGGGCGTCATCCTTCGGGGCGTTGCTGGCTGGCCCCGCAGAAAGGGTCGACGAGACCGAAGATGTGCTCATCCGCAGGGAAAGGCATTTCCGTGCCCTGCCGGCTAGCGGGCCGTGACGATCTGTATGGTCTACTTGGACATCCCTGCAATGTGTTTATGTACCGCGCGGGCAGACTATGGCAACGACGCGGAGGGGTCCCACGTTCTGCATCAGATCATTTTCCAGGGCAGCAGGGTTAGAGCACCGCCTTTCCGGGTCGTATATGAAGCAGACTAGGCTGTCGACGTTCGGTGCCTTGGCGTAACGCGCTGCGTCGATGATGAGTTCGTCGGCAACCTCCTTTTGTCCAAGTCCTTGTCTGGTCATCTTCACCTCGATGATCGTCCGCTCGCGAGGAAGAAGGAAGTCGATGCGTGAAGATTTTCCTGCGTAGCTCGGCGTCCATTCCTCCGGCCTGACATCATCGAAATGTAGCCGAAGAATCGCGTGCATCAGGTCCTGTACGTCATACTCATCGTCCACGGCGAATGACTGACGTTGACGCTGTCGATGCTGCAGGCGATCAACGAAGAGCTGAAATCGGCGGCAAAGGACGGCAATACGCGCGACCGCGTCGTCATCTGCAGTCGGGCTAAGCACCGCTCGATCGATAGCGCGACGAAGGACGACATAAATTGCCGCCGCCTCGGCCGTGTCCCGCAGTCGAATGGGGCCCTTGAGGACACTCTGCAAAACCTCCTGTTCGACCGCCACGATATCAATGGCTACGCGATCAGGGAAAAGGATTGCGAGTGCTGCGGCGAAGCATAGTTCAGATGTCTCCAGAGGGGGGATTTGTGTAAGCGCGGATTCAGGCTTCGCCCTTGATCCTCCTCGAATGATCTGGTGCTCCGCGCAGGCGGCGGACAGTTGCGCGATGTAGCTGACAAACTGCCGGTCCACGAAGCCGCGCTGGATCGTTCCGGTCAGCCAGGCGCGCTGTTCATCGGTAACGCCTGGGCAGTCTGCGGCGCCAAAGGCGACACCGAGGAGCTCCAGCGGATTGTAGATGAAGGAATTGCGATCCGACGGGAAAACCTCGCGGCCTGTGAGACGGCCGAACGCCAGTGCCCAATCGCGTTGGACCGTGGCGCTTGCCGCCGCGATCACATAGCCGAACGCGGCGAGATCGGGAGTGCGCCTCAGAATTGGCGGACCAGCCGACCGGAATGGCTGCTGGAACGCCATGGGCCGAGGCAAGTCGATGGCGCGGAATAGACGATCTGCGAAACCAGACTCTGGATCCGGCCATGCCGGTGGATGTCCGATCTGTGCGAAGGCGGCGTCGAGAATTTCGGCAGTCGAGCTAAGGAGCAAGTTATTCATAGAAACCAGCGGCTCCAGCGCAATCGAACCGAGAGTGCCGTGGCCGACCAGTCCGGGACTTGGCGCAAGCGCGCAAGGAGCTCCGCGATGCGCTCGGAATAGAAGATCGTCACCGGAGTGCCGGCCGGGAGCGTCGACCGCCAGGAAAGGGCGGTGAACTTCAGCACCTGCTCCGCCAAGTAATCGAGATCGAAAAACGTCGAGTCCTGGTGAAGATTGATCAATAATGGCTTTGGCAACGGTGACGTTGGCCGCTTGATGAGCGTGTGCGAGTTGACGGCGACGAGCCGGGTCCAACGACCTATCCGAGCGATTGTACCGCGTGTTGGCGCCAGCACGCCCTTCATCAACTGACTCCCGTTATGGACGGGAATGCCTGACTCCGTGGGGTCGAACATAAAGAACGGATGGTCGTGGGACACCGTTACGAACGCTATTTGGAGGCTTTGAGCCGTCCCCACCTGCTTGGTGCAAGCAAAGACGATGTCGGCGATCTCGTCCCGCTTCAAAGGTTTGTGAGCATGGAAGATGACCCGAACGGTGTCACCTGGCTGCCAGTTGTTCCGCGTTTTTACGTCTTCAAGGACCGAAAGGATCGACTGCCGGATCATCGCAGCATAGTCAGCGTAGTTGCATTCACGCGAGACGTTGCCGAGCAGGTAAGTGCCATCGCCTCCGAAGACAGTCGTGATCCCGACGAAACGCTGACGCGCGAAGGTTCGGCTGCCCGACAACTCCGCCACGCCCATGCCGATAACGATCTCATCACTGATGGCTTGGTCCTGATCCACGGTCCAAGGCGTGCCATTGAGCTTGGCGTAGAGGGCGATGCTGAGGTTTTGAAGGGTATACTGGAGACTCTGAGGACGCTGGTTGACGGTCGCTAGGCGAACCTGCTGGGTCGGAATGCCAAGCGTTAAGAACAATGCCTTGGTCCGGACATAGGGACTTTGCAGAGTCGGCAAGTTGGCGTGTTCATCCATAATCGCGACGATGCTGGCGTCGATCGTTGAATCTTTTTCAAGGTAGGCCGAGGCCGCTTGTCGATATATTCCCTCGACCGACTCAATATTGGATCCGGTGAGGCGGACCGGGCACCGTAGGAACTCGGGATTGAGCAACCCGAAGGTCTTGGCGAAGCCGGTCGGAAAGCCGCGCTGCGGTGGTGGGACGCCATCGCGCAGAGCCTTTAGGAACGTTTCGACCTTCCCCTCTGCGGTGGCCGGGTAGACGATCAAGATGCGCGGAGACTTCTTGGCAAATGTCGTCCGATCGTAGAGTCCGTAATTCAGCAGACCCTGCCATGCATATCTATGGCGCTTACTGCCGGCACGATCGAATACGTATTCGACGGGCGGCACGACGTAGACGCTGGTACGATCTCCGTGGTTTTCGATCGTAAGGCGCTCGCCGATCCGCGCCTCGACGCCTTGAGCGAGGCTGACCGGCGATTTGCGGTGGAGGAACTCTCCCATACGTTCGACGATTCCATCGAAAGCCGGTCCGAGCCGAAAATTCGCCTGAACCTCGTCGATAGCGTCGTGCAGCGCTCCGTAACGATTGCCGAGGAGCGCCCGCAGGCTGCGCGAGAATGTTTCGAGCGACCCCTCCAGTTTTACCGCCGAAGTGGCTATCGTTTCAGCATCTGTAGCCTCGGAGAGATGGACCACCCGCCCTGCCAAATGGTCAATGCGGCCGACGAGGCGACGTTGACCAGGCGGAACGTCGCGGCGGATCACGTAGAGTCCGGACAGATCGACACCCGCTTTCTCAAGCGATTCAATGTCGGCGTTGGCTTCATAGCGCATGCCAAGCGTCACGAAGAGGCCCACCCGGGTTCCACCCTCGGCGGGTTCGATCACCTTGGCATGGAGACTGAATTTTGGAAGGATCTGAAAATCCGCGAGAAGAGGGTGGGTTAATCGGGCCTTTTTTGCTGCCTCAGCGACGATTTCGTCGCGTTGCGATAGAAATGTGAACGGGCGATGGCGAAGCGCCGTGTAGCGATCGAACACGATTTCGATCACGTCGTCGATGCGTGCGCGAAGCAGCCAGGGGTGCTCGTTGACCTTGAGCCTTGTCGGCGCGCCGCTCAGATTTGGACCGCCTGCTTTCAGTCGCAAGCAGTAGAGGCTGCCCCCCAGCCAATGAACAAACCAAAAGCCGTCGAGTCGCTCGCGCTCGATTTTGACATCGGTGGGATCGGCCATCGGACGCACGAGGACATCAATCTCGGCTGGCAGTTCGACTTCGAAGCCATTCAATAGCAACGGGCGATCCAAGGCTGGTTTAGATGTCATTGCACACGCAGTCCGTAGGGAGATTGTGAGAGGAGAAGCTGCGGTCTGTTGTGACGGTTTTCGCCGACCGGAGCCGGATAGCACTGGCGGTGAGATCGACGCCCGTCTCGTCTGTGGCGCTCATCTGCTATGAAGGAGGCGAAGGGGCGATCACGACAGGCGATGTCACTGGGATGTCGGTCTGAGACGCCCTGATTGTTCAGGCGGGGACTGACGGCGTGGGTGATCGGCAGCAACAGGGGCATGAGCTGGTAGGTGATTTTGCCGGCGCGGATGACCTGCTGTGGGCGGCGCAGTCTGGCGAGCTGACGCGGATGGGTCCGGTGCGGGTCGGCCGCTCCGGCCTGATCGGACCGCTGGTCGAGGTTCTGATGGCGCGTCGAGCGGCGCCGGAGCTGTTCGCAGACGTCGCGATAGATGCGCCGTTCGCGGCCACGCTCGAAGGCGCGATAACTCAGGGCAGGACTGCCGGGACAGAATTTCGCGCACGAGCCGGCGCCTTTCCCCTTCGTCGGTTGACGCTCGAGGGCGACGGCGCCGATCATTGGTCCCTTTGGTCTAGCCGGGCCGAACAGGCTGCGGTCGCCGCCGGCTTTCCGAAGACGCTCGCGGCCGGCATCATTGGCGCCATGGGCGAACTCCGGGAGAATGTGTTTCTCCACAGTCGAATGCCGGAGACGGGCCTTGTTGCCTATGCCGCAACCGCGGGCGGTTTCGAGGTAGTTGTCGCAGACGCGGGCATCGGGGTTCTGGCGAGCCTTCGCGAGAATTCCGAATATGCTGGGGTCCATGACGCCGGCGCAGCGCTGATGATTGCCGTCCAGGACGGGAATTCGCGCCTTGGCCGCGCGACCGGTAATGGGTTCGGCATGGGCCAGATGTTTCGGGCGTTGGCGAATCATGATGGCGAGCTACGGTTTCGCAGCGAGGATCACGCGCTCGCGGTTCGAGGGCACAGCCCGAGCCTGCAAGGTAGCGTCGAGCTCGGACACAAAGCTCGATTGGGCGGTTTGACGATCAGCGTTCGATGCAGGGCGCCGAATGGGCCTCTGCGGAACGCGTAGTGGTTCGAGCGGATGGATCATCTGCTGGGTGAGGGCCGAGCGGACCGTTACCGTATTGTGCGCTAACAGTTCATCGATCGGCTCGCCCTTGGGGGTGAGGGCACGCGTCCAGCGCAGCCGACCGCTCTCTGTAATGGTCGCGCGGCGGCGTTTCAAAGCGCGGCTGAAGGCGTCGGTCTCTATAAGGATGACCTGGCCAAAGTGAACCCGAAGCCGCTGAAGAGCGCGTACACCACCACGAACTACGAGGATTAGGGGTCTGCCAGCGTCGGCGGCAAGTGCGCACAGGCGGTCGACGTGCCATTCGAGACGATCCGGAGAGCCGGCGCCGGTCCCGAACTCGAAGGCCACCGCCGTGACCTCCGGGCGTTCAGCGATGAACATCGTCCATCGGGCATAGTCATAGTCGGTCCGAGCGTTGAGATGTAGAGCGGCCGGAATTCCCGCGGCCATGAGTTCCGCCCAACTCAGTGCGATGCGCTTCATCCCATGAAGATTGTCGGGACGCGGCACGTTGGTGAACAGGCTAAAGTTTGGAGTTGTCACAAGGGCGATACCGAGATCACGCAATGTCTGCATGACGCGTTCGCGGGCGGAGAACGCCCACCAGGCCTCCACTTTGGTGTCGCGATCGACGCCAGTAGCGATAACGGTTGCATCGGGCGGGATCAGGAACCGTTCGCCCAGTTCGGCGCGCGAGCGCACATTGGGTTCGCCAGTACCCATGTGAAAAAGCTCGAAAAGCGAGACAGCGACGACGGGCTCGATCAGCGGTTTCGTGCGGCTGTACTTGTGTCCGATCAGCGGAACCAGGTCGGGGAGCGGCACGGCAGCAACGGGAGCCACGCGGGCCACGGTCCCGAGGTCCAAGCCGTCCACTTCCATCATGCGCTCGAAGAATGCCCGCGGCTTCCCACGGCAGACCATGTCGCACTTGTTGCGATCCGCACATGAACATAGATCGCCGCAGTCGAAGATACCGGCAGAGATGTGAAGACCGCCACAATCCTTGAAGTCGGGGCAACTGTGGCAGCCCAACGACCGCGCATTCCGCGCCGCATCATCGTGAAGACGCCGGGACGGGCGAAAGTCCCGCGTTGGCTCGTGGGAGGGTCGATGGTTCATCCGAGCTTCAGCTCCGCGGTATTGCCGAAGCTACTGATGCGCTCGACGACTGCTGGCGCCATGCCGCGGCGGGCGCCAAGCGCCTCGGTGATGCTCGCTGGCGGATTGGTGATCCGCGCGATCTGTCGATGGCCATCAAGGACAACGAGGTCGCCCGAGCCGTTCGTCTGAACGAGATAGGCGTCGCCTGGTTTCGGCGTACAGTCCGGGGCCAGGGTCGCCGTGACGACGCGGCTTTCAGCGCTCAGGTTGACATCAAGGAGTGTCGGCGTCTTCAACCGATTTAGCCCCCTCGCCCACCGCTTGACATACGGTTTCCCCGCTGCGCTTCGGATGTATTCGAGGCCCATCACACAGTCTCCAGCACAGGAGTGAATGTCTTGGTCTTGCCGCCGCGCCGCTCGATAAGCAGCCCGCGGGCCGCGAGATTGGAGAGACGGTTGTTCCACGCCGTTGGGCCAATCCCGTCCCCTCGTCCGCTCTGTGCCGCGAGGGTTGGGGCGCTCGCTGTGCCGAGATCGAGCACGCGGTCGAACGTCGCGCGCTGGACTTCGTCCAGCTCGCCGATCAGTCGCGCGTTGAAGGGCAAGCCGCGTTCATTGAGATCGCAGGCCCACATGGCATCACTGCGATGGCGCAGAAAGAACGTCAGTTCCTCCTCGACGGACCCGGCCGTGTTTGCGACGACCGGATACAGGTTCGGCAACGTCGAGCGCGCATAGTCGCGGAATGCGATAACGCTCTCGCGCAGGAAGGAGGAAGTCGCAACTTCGACGTCAATAAAGTCGAGAAATGCTGGTTCAGGCTCAGTCGGCCCAGGGGCATGCCCGACGAGCTTGCCAAAAAGGTGCCGGCCGGCGAGCGCGCCGGTCAGGATCGTGCCGTTATCGGCAAGGGTCTTAATAGGCAGATACACGACTCACCATCCTCACTCAGATTAGTGAGGATGGTGATGCCGCCGATCCTTGTCAAGAGCATCCGGCGCTATGCCAGGGCGTGCCCGGACTTGCCTGGCGGTCTCGGCGGCCTGGGTAGACGTTTCCGCGCCGTCTGCCGAGGGGAAGCTATTGCCGGCCGGTCCGTGTCGCGAGGCGTCATTTTTGCGCCGGTGTCGCCCCAAGGGCGGTCAGGCCAGGGTGGCCGTCGGCCAATTGACCCTGCCGCGTCCGGTCCGACTGATCTCGGCCAGACCCGTGCCGCCTGCCATGCGCGCGACGAAAATGCTCGGTTTGGCGTCGCGGGGGGATTTTTTGAATCTCGCGATACGCCGATAATCCGGGGTTGAGAGCCAAGTCGTGTCCGGTTCGTCGCCGTCTGACTCGACTCGGTAGAGACCGGCCGGAGGAGGCGCCATGCTATCCGGGAGGTCGATCAGGCGCTTCCAGGAGGTCACGGTCCACGCCTGGATTCCGCCGCTCAGGACTTCCTCGCGAAAGCGTCGCCACAAGGCGGCTGTGTCGGCCGTCGGCCATTCGCCCTGGTCCGTTAAGGCTGTGATCTCGTTGCTGCTCAGCCAATCGCGCATCTCCGCCGGAGTGACGAAGGATGCCGATCCCTCGCGCACGGCGGTCATCGCTGCGCGCCGCGACGGCAAGCCGGCTCGGATCAGCATCGCCATCATGAATTGCGGCACGCCGGTCTCGATGGTCGCAGCGCCTCCACCGGGGACGATGTCAGGCGACCAGCCGAGAGTCACGCGACGCGTGCGAATTGCTTCGAGCGCCCAGACCAGGCGGTACATGAATGCGTCTTCGATGATGCGCATGTTGTCGGCGCCGAGGACGTTGACGTCGATGCCGGAAACCCATTGCTTGAGCAAGGCGCGCCAGGCGGGCGGGAGCGCGTTCTTCTTGTCGGGAATGAACGGGCGAATGACCAGGAGGCGTTCCGCAAGGCCCGCCAAGGCGTCGGCGAGTTCATCCTCGTCACCAGGCAACGAGGCCAGATCCGCGCGATCGATGAGCGCGGCCAGCTCATCGGCCATCTCGTCGATGGCGAGACCCGCTTCTAGGCCGACGCCCATCGCGAAGTGACCTCGGCGCGCACGGTCAGTCGTGTGCATCCAGATTAGGTTGGCGCGGGCTTGGAAGATCCGTTCGTGGCGCGCCCTGGTATCGTCGCCTTCGCGGGCGATTTGGCGCGCCCATAGTGAGCCCCGGAGAGCTTCATCCAGCAGCCGGGGTAAGTCCCCGCGATCCGCATCGAGCGCCTCGATCAGACCAAAGACTGTTGCATCGAGCCGCTCGACGAGCTGGGACAGGGGTTCTTCTTCGATTTTCCCCCCTTCTTCACCGCTGGCATCATCCTCACCGCCGCCTGGTCCTGGGCCGCCGAAAGGACTGACGGCCGCAACCGCAGCTTCTTCGTCTGCGGAGGTCCAAGCCGCCCGCGAGTTGGCCAGATATTCAAAGGCGTCGTCACGTTCCAGAATGCCTTCACGGGCAAGGCGGTTAATGATTTCGGCCACGAGCTGGATTAGGCCGCTCTTCAATGTCCTAGCCTTGATCGAGTTGACGAGTTGCTGCCATTCTTGCAGGCGCCACTCCACCTTGTCGAACATGGTGTGGACGATGAGACCTTCCACATCGACGAACGCGCGCCCGGCCCGGCCGGCGACATTTGCAAACTCCTCCCCGGTGACAGGCTGGCCCGACCGATACAACACTGGGACCAGCAGTACTGCTGCGTTCAGATTTAGGCCCTGGGACAGCGTTGGAGAGGCAATGATTACTTTTAGGACGCCCTGGGCGAGCAAGATCTCGAGCTCCCGCAGGAACGGATTTGGCAGCCGCCCGTGGTGGATGGCAACGCCGAAGTTGAGGCACGTGACGGCCGGGTGGCTGTCGCCGAGCCATTCGCGTCCGACTTCGAGGGCGCGAGCTATTTCGGACTCGTCATTGAGCAGCGAAGTAAGATAGCCGCGTTGGCAGAGGTCTACGACCTGTGCTCCGTAGCTTTCCACCCAGTTGGCCTGCGTCGAGAAGATGAGGGTTCGTTTTCCTTGCGCGGCGAAATTCCAGGCGGCGAAAAGCGTGAGATGGCTATTCTTTCGCGGGTAGGGCTTTTTTTCCCGCCCCTTCGGCGGCATCGCCTCCACGAAGCGGTCGATGAACGGTCCGTTCTGATTCAAGTCGAAACTAAGCCGCGCGGCCCGTCCGGACCAGCGGAGCGCGCCAAAGCGCTGTCGCGTCGGTCGCCATTCTGACCGGACCGGCGAGCCCGGCTCATCGTTCCTGATCCAGGCGGTCAGATCATTGAGCTCATCGCCGCCCGGCAGAATCGCGGAGAGGCAGATGATGCGCCGGTTCGCGGCATCCGATCGCCGGAGTAGGCGCTGGACCAGGGTCTCGTAGCGAATCTCGCGCTCGCTTGGTCCGATCATATGGCCTTCGTCAAGCACGATCAGCCCGACATCGTTGATTAGGGTGGGGTCATTGCGCAGGGCGAAGTCGAGCTTCTCTGGTGTCGCGATGACGATCTCGCGGGTGCGCAACGCGTCTTCGTCGCCGGCGGATATGCCGCTGGCGCCATAGAGGGAAGACACCTGGAAGCCAAGAGGCGCGAACGTCTTGCGGAACGATCGCTCCGTCTGCGCCGAGAGGGCGCGAAGCGGCGTGACGATCAGGACGCGGCGGCCGACAGACAAAGTCATCAGCGCCGCAATCTCGGCCACGCGCGTCTTGCCGGCGCTGGTCGGCAGCGCGACGACGAGATCGTCGGTCAGATCGCCAGAGCGTTTTGCGGCCTCGCGCTGCGACGGCCAAAGCTCGACTTCGGCATTCTTGCGGGCATAGAGCGAGGCAATAAACATGTGACGAAGGACGGGATAGGCTTCCGCGCCACCTTCCGGCGGGTCGAGTGGCAGGTTGACGTGCAGCGAGTGCGCCCAAAGATCGTCGATGAGATTGAGGCAAAGCCTGCTGTCCCACCACAACGGCACGTTCTCTGCGTTGTCGGCGAGGCTGATCGCCCCAACGAGCAGATTGCGCGCAACCGTCATCGGATCTGGGTCACCGGTCTGGAGCGCGAAGTCGAAGAAAGCGAGCGCGCGACAGATGGTGGTGTTTAGGATGATGGCGATGGCTTCGTCCGGCTCGACCAAATCTATGTCGAGCGAAAACGTCACTGTTCCGTCGCTGTGTTCGTCGTCGACCAGCCAAGCGCGGACATAGCTTCGCAGCCGATCGAGGTCGCGCAGGACGAGCAGCATGATCGCCATCTCGGCTGGACTGGCGTTGAGGTCGCCAGAGGTCTCGTTGAACAGCGAGTAGGCGACCGCTGAATAACCGGCGAGATGGTACGCTGCCGCCGCGACGGTGCGGTGAAAGCCGCGCTTGGGATCGGCGGGGTCGCCATTGCGAACAACGGCCTCAAACGCGTTTGCGGCCCGCTCGAAGCCACGGCTTGAAATGTCCGACGGTCCCGACTTTTCTTTCAGCGCCAGGGCGGCGCGCAGCACGGAAAAGCCGTGCTCTGTAAGGTCCGTTTCGATCGTGGCGCCGATACGTGGCGCCCCGTCCGGCAGGACGCCATCCTTCCGCATGAGCGCCCAGGCCGCACCGCGATAGAGAAGGCGATTCCAGATGCCGTCGCGGGTTGCGTCAGTGAGGAATGTGCGGAGTTCGTCAGGTGTCTCCAAGGTTTTGCGCCTCTTCGTACATCTCGGCGATGAAGTCCTGATGATCGTCGATGCGCAGGTTCACGACGTAATGCGTCCGATCAGCGCTGGCATCGTCGAGATCGACCTTCAACGCCGCAGGCGGCTCGTTGCCGGACATGGTGAACAGCATATGGTCGACGCGGCTCGCGAGGATCGTCTTGCGGCCAATTCCGTCCCGGATCGTCCGGCCAAGTTCGACGTCATCGTCGTTGTCGCTCTCCAGGAGCCGATTGGCCACGAACAGTAACGAGTCCGGTGTACAGCGGCCGTCGTGGCGGCAGAGCGCTTCGCGCGCCGCAGCGATCGTGGTCTTGCTGAGGATCTGATTGCTCTTGGCTTCGCCCTTCAAGAGCCAGAGTTCATCATTCGGGTCATAAGTGACGCCGATAAAATCATCGCCGCGCAGCGCCATCTCGCGTCCGTCCTTGTAGCGCAAGCGCTGGACCGGGACGCGGAAGCCCGTCTCCTCCTCGACCAACTCGGTCGCAAGGATCTCGCCTAGCTCGCCGGAGCGGGCCCTAGCGTTGCGGGGTAACACCGTCCGCAGCAGTTCGGCCGCGCCCTCATAGCCGAGACGGGCGACATCGTCAGCGATCCGGTCGAGGTGCTCATAGTGGGAGCGCATCGTCTCGGCGAGGCGATCGCGGATGGCGTCCCGGCCGCCGTCCTTCTCGACTAGGGTCAAGAAGTGCTTCAGCTTGTCCTTACTCTGGCTCTTTCCGCACCAGTCCGTGAACAGACCCACAATCACCTCCGATTAAGCATACTGGCGACGAGCCTCCCGGCGCTTGCTGAAGGCGTCCGATACCGAGGTTGAATCTGCGTCATGGGTGGGCTGCCGGCTGGGCCCCAAGCGCAGTCGGCGGAGCTACTGGCGGGTTGGATGCCCACGACAAAATGGTGTTATTCATGCGTCTGCGTCGCCATATTGACGATTCGTTCAATTGCGCCGACCGATGCCAGAATGTCCGCGAAATCAGGCGGCCCGCCAAAAATCATGGCCTTTGTGTTGTCGTAGTCCCGCGTAAGCGCCTCGATCATTCCGTCGATCGGGGCGATAGCGAATGAACCGGTAGCGGCGGAGGCCAGATCATAATCCGGCCGATCAAAGAACATTCGGGCGTGCCGCACGCAGTCGATCCCGAGCGAGGGTTGTGCAAGGGCGGCGCGTCCAACTTCCGATGGAAGGAGGCAATGCAGATCGTAATAATGCCGCGACACGCGCTGGCCCGCCTGCCGAAGGATGCCGCGCCGTTCATACCATCGCCGCAAGCCGTGGGCGATCACCACCTTGTCCCAGAAGGTGCGGCCGGCTTCGATCGTGGTGACGTTGGCGACAGAGAGGTTCAGATCGGGCGTGTCGTCGGCGATGTAGGGCGTGATCTGGACGGGTTGGTTCGGGTCGAGGGCCGACTTGGCGCCGGATTCGATCCGCACGGCGGGCCGGACGTAGGCGCCGTCCCGCGGCTCGACTTCAGGGTACCAGAGGAGCAGCGTCTGGCCGTCCGGGTCGGCTTGGTCGATTTCCATTCGGCCGGCACCGCTTGTGGCGTCCGCGACCTGAGCGCCCAGGAACGTGTAAAGCGGCCCCGTAATATAAACGCGGCATGCGTCTCGTATCGCATCGAGCCGGGCCCGGCGTTTCTTGTTCGATAGGGCCTCGAGGTCTTCGAGCGAGACGGCCTCATCGAGATCGTCGCGGAATACGGTGACGTCGATGTCTTCGGAGAATCTCTCGATCAGTCCGTAGGCCTTCGACAGCGATGTGCCACCCTTGAACAGAAGGCGCGGCTCCGCCGCGGGACGTTCGTGATATAGCGCATTCAGCGTCCAGCAGACCCAGAAGTCCTTCTCGACATTGCCGATCGGCGTGCCGAGCCGGTTGGCGGTGGCGAGAAATAGATCGAGGCGGTCGCGCGGCGGCGCGGAAATGATTTGCTGGTAGGCGGCGGTCGTCATTGGCGCGCGCCTTCCGCGGTGGTCGGATTAAGGATCTCGCGGAGGAATTCCTGCATCCAGATCGGCAAGGTCGATAGGCCGGAGCGCAGGTCATCGCGGATCGCTTGTCCGTGGCTGGGATCGGCGAAGAGGCGGCGCAGCGCGTCGCTCACCCGCACGCGCTCATCGTCGTTGACCAGCATGTCCTGCATCCAGTGCAGAGCTTGAACAACCCGCATGGCGGGCCGACCAGCCCAGTAGAGGCGGCTGGGCGCGGCGTGCTTGAAGTGGATCTCCTGATTGCCGAGCTTGATGGGCTTCAGGCGAGCATCGACGAGGACCTCGATGCGGGCCGGCACGGCTGTGGTGAGACCGAGGTCGTTGGCGGCGGTCATGCCGTCCACCACGGCGCGAGCTTGATCGCGTCGCGTTACGGCGCGGATGACAGCCCGATAATCTGGTACGGTTGTGCGGCCCGTCAGGCTGCTTCTGCGGGGCCGGTCATAGAGCCCCCGGTCAATGCGGCGAAGCTCTCCGGAGGGGACCAGACGCTGCAATACCTTATCCACGGCGGCGCGGCTGCCGAGATCCACGAAGTCGCTCGGCGTCCAAACCTCATCAGGGTCTGATGCGATTCGATTGAGCAGCCGGGCGCGAAGGTCTGTATTGAGCGCGATATCCACCATGTCCGAAGGATACGACATTTTTCGGACGCGGTGAAGGGTTGACCGAAACATACCGTTTTCTTCGGACGCCGGCGCTGGAGAGCGCGGGGACGGCAAGGCAGCAAAAGTCGTCCGAAAACTGCCACAAGCTTCGGACAAATCGTCACTTGGCGCTTACCTGTTCCATGCTCATGAGTCGGCAGTTTCCAGACGCCGCTCGGTGCGGTCGCCGCGGGGGACGCGCGTGCGTGCCGGTGTCGCCCGCCCGTCGAGAATATCGGCCATCTCTCCGGCGACGCGGTCGGCGGTCATTCTGAGCGCCTCATCAATGTGGATATAGCGCTGGGTGACGCCACGGGCGGAGTGGCCGAGCAGGGCAGCGATTGTCAATTCGGAAAAACCGAGATCGCCGGCCAGGCTGGCAAAGGTATGGCGCAAGGTGTGTGGTGTGATGTCGGCCAGCCGCGCCTTTTCGCAGACGCGATCCAGCACGCGGACCACACCGACAAAATGGCCTTCGCCCCAATCGGCCGGGAAGAAGTAACGCGATTTCGTCTTTGGCTGATCGAGCAGCAGCTCAATAGCGGCGCGCCCGATTACCCGCGTTTGCGCACCGCTCTTGGTGTCAGGGAATCGGATCGCCTCTTCTTCCTCATCGAGCCATGCGCGTTCCAGTCCCAGGCCTTCCATACGCCGGAAGCCGGTGAGCAGCAGAAATCGGATGGCTGCGAGCCCAGTCGGGTGCTCCCCCTCTTCGGCGACGGCGCGAAGCGTCTTGCCCAGCCGCTCGATCTCGGCGCGACTGAGTCGCCGCTCACGGGGCTGCGCTGCCAACTTCCGGACGCCCTTGGCGGGGTTGGCTTCGATCCGCCCAAGGCGCACGGCATGCTCGAAGATGGCGTGCAGCGTCGAAATAGTCCGAGCCGCGACGCCTTCGCCGCCGGTGGTGGCGCCACCACGGCTGCCGACGCGCGCTTTCGACGTCTTACCAGCGGCGATGTCAGCCTGCGCACCCTCGATGTCGCCGAGCTTGAGCAACCCGATCTGCCGACGTCCGAGCAGCGGCTTGATGTGGGCCTCGATCCGGCTGCGATCCATCGACAGGGTGGACGCCTTGATGGCGCGTCGGCGCCTGCCAAGGATGCGTCCCGCCTCAGCCTCGATAATGTACCAGTCGCAGACCTCGGCGACGGTCAAGAGTCCCGCCGCCCTGGCCTCTTCGGCGACAGGGTCGAGGCCCTTGGACACGGCGACGAGCTTCTCATGGGCGAGGGTGCGGGCCTCCTCGACGGTCATCAGCCCATAGCGCCCGATGACCACCCGCCGAGGACGACCCTCGGGCGTGCGATACTGGATGACGAAGCTCTTGAGGCCCGACGGCATGACCTGCACGCCGAAGCCTCGCAGTTCGCGATCCCACAGGAAACTCTCCCGAACCTTGACCCCAACGGTGGAAGGTTCCGGAGCTTTCAGGGCGTCGACGACGCGCTTTGTGAGCTTTTCTCCAGCCATATCAGCCACCTACTGGAAGTTTGCTTAGAATGAGGCTATCATACCCCTCTACGAAGCAAATTCCAAGCACTTGGAAGCAAGTCTCCGGATAGGTCTGGGATACGCACGGCGGGTGACGTTCCTAATAGACGATTGAATTACCGTATAAATTCGCGCTCTAGCGGGCTGTCGGATACCCTGGCGTAGACCCTTCTGGCACCTTGCCAAGGTTGGGGTCGAGGGTTCGAATCCCTTCGCCCGCTCCAAATTTCCTCAAGGAAATTAGTATCTTACGAGAAGGTCGCCGCAAGGCGGCCTTCGTCGTTTCTGGTGTGGTGTCCACATGGTGTCCACCGCGACGTGGAAGCCCCCACCAATCCGTTGTGCGGAAGGCGTCCCAGGATTCCATGGTCCTCGGAGTCCAGCGATTGCCGACTTGGTTCGAGAGGCGGTCCGGAGCACGTATTTCGTTCCGGCGCGATCGGAGCCAGGGGTGAGAGGCGACGCCCAATCGCCGCCTTAACAAGTGCCTGCGAACTTCTTTCACGACGGCTACCCTCGCGGGGTTTCTGACAGCAACCTCGAGCCCCGGTCCCGCAAACTCCGACCGTCCGGTAGCTCTAATCGTTGAATGCCAAATTTTTTGGCTATCTACGCCAAATCATTTATGGTAGCGTGCCAACCGTATATTGAAGGCGGAAGGCATGAACGGAAGCGATTTTCGCAGATGGCGCACCAGCTACGGGCTGAGCCAGCAAGAACTGGGCGACAAGATGGGCGTCACCCGCACGACGATCCAGAATTGGGAGGCGCAGGTCGGCGAACTATCGACCATAGCGGCGAACGGCGTGAAGATATGGGACCGACGTCTGCGGCAGGAGGAACCGCTTCGCGGGCCAGTGACGCTGATCTATGCGGATGGGCCGATGATGCTGTCCTCGCAGGGACCGCAGCGCGTGGCGATGATGCAGCAAGAATCCCATCTGTCGAACGCGGCGGTTCTCTGTCGCGTCCAATTGCTCGCGAGTCATCCCCGGTTCTTCAATCCCTTCGTGCTGGAGGGAGAGCGGCATGATCTCTGGAACATGATGGAGCTTCAACGTGCCATTGACGGCAGCGACGAACAGGCGCCCACGCTGCGGAACCTGTTGCGCAGGCTCGGGACCGGCATTCGCATCGACGCTCCGAATTTCGTGCGTTCGGGTCCCGCCATGCCTACGGCGCAAGAGCAACAGAAGCGCGAGCGCGAACTGATCGCCCTGGCGGTTCAACTGGAACGAATCGCGGACGGGCATCTTCTAGACATTCTCGCTGAGTCCGGCACCATTGAGGCGATCCTGGCTCAAACGCGCACGCTCGGCCTCCGACCGAACGACACGCTGGTAAGCGCGGTTGCGCAAGCGTTCCATGCCGCGCGTATGCCGCTTCCGAACGGCGGCTAAGATGACCGCGGACCCGATCAACACGGCAGGCATTGCGGCGAAGGTGGGCGATGCGGTCAAAAGTTGGCCGCTTTGGCTGTGGGTCGCGGTCGCGCTGGGGCTAACGGCGCTCGCGCTGGCTCCGCCGTTCCGGGCTTTGGTCCCCGCACCATACGCGCCGTTCTTGTGGTTCGCGGTCCTCATGGGGTGGATCGTGGTCGCGACCAAGAGTGCATCTCATCTGCCCGCTTGGCAGTCCGGGCGCGAGGCGCACCGGACCGCCCAGATGAAGTTCGTCGCCACGCCGATTGAGAGTCAAACCTTCTGGGCAATCGCAAAGCAGACTGACGGTTCTTACGTCACGCAGATCACGGTGCGTTGCATGGTCAAGAACCGCACGGACGAGCCGCTTCATCTTCTGAAAGCAAAGCTCATACGGCCCAAGATCAGCGGCGAGGAGCTGCCGGGCTTGGTGACGATGCAGGCCCCTGATAGCAACATGCACGGCACCGCGTATGTATCCGGCTACAATATACCTGCCGGGCATACGCTCCCTGCATCGGCGACGATCCTGCATCGCGGTGTGCCGAAACAGCGCAGCGGCACGATGACGGCGACGATTGAGTTTCACGACGCCGACACGAACCGCGTTCGGATGCCGATCGTCCTCAATATGGCAAGCCCGCCCGGCCCGGTGAGATCGGATTGGCTGGCTCGCTTCAGACTGCGGGGTTAGAGCACGATGGCCTCGCTCTATTCGGATGCGCAGATAACCGAACTCCATGAAGGCAGGACGACAGCGAACCGCGCGTTCGCCAATCTACGTGAGCGTTATCTTGTGCGCGGCTATAAGGATGCCCGTGCAGAGGAACATGCCCAGCATGGATTCTCGCGGAGGCTCGGGACCCTCATTCGTGCCGTCGATCTCGTGTTCGATCTTCTCCCGCCCGAATTGGACGCGATACCGGAGCGCGACACTGTCGTTGATGCGACCATCGCGATTCAGTCCTTCATGCTGAATACATTCGGTTGCTTGGACAACCTCGCTTGGATTTTTGTATACGAGAAGGGCGTGACAAAGCCGGACGGAGCGGCTCTCGATCCGCAATCCGTGAGTCTGGGGAGCAAAGCCGTCCGCGCTAAGTTCTCCAAGGAGTTCTCAGACTACATTGCCAGCCGGGACGATTGGTTCAAAGCCATCAAGGATTTTCGCGATGCGCTCGCTCACCGGATTCCACTCTACATCCCGCCGTTCATAGTCACGCCGGATGTAGCGGACGAATACAACCGACTTGAACGCGCATCGGGTGACGCTATGCGCAGTGGCGCGCTTGAGGAATATGATCGGCTACAAGCCGAGCAAAAGAAGCTGGGCCGCTTCCGACCGTGGATGACGCATTCACGCACCGAGAACGCGCATCCGATAGCGTTTCATCCCCAGTTGCTCGCCGACTTCAACACGGTAGATGAATTTGGGCGCAAGATGTTGGAGGAGCTGGGCCGTTAGCTTCTTCCTCGCGCGACGCAGGCCAAAAGAGGGCGGACACAGCGTGTCGAACGACAAGATCTGCATCTACTGCCGTCAGACCGATCCGGATCGGTTTCGGAGTGTCGAACACGTCATTCCGCAGGGTTTCGGCCGCTTCGGAAGCGAGACGCCGACACTCGACTGCGTGTGCGATGACTGCAACGCCTATTTCGGCCGCGATTTGGACCAGCTCCTGACCCGCGACACCTGCGAAGGGGTCTCCCGGTACAGCCGCGGCCAGTTGTCCAGCGAAGCGCGCCCACAGAAGCGGCTAAGTCTGACGCTCGCCGATCCGGTTGAGGCGGGGGATTTTCTGGGCCTCCGGGTCGCGGTCTATGGAACGACCGGACAGCTCATGCCGCCCACCACCCAGTTCCACGTCCATAATTTCCGGACGGGCGAGGACGAGGTCTACTTCCTGCGCCAGATCACCGGGCTGACCCTGCCGGAAGCCGACTACGGAAAGCCGAGCACGAACGGCGAGAAGGGAACATGGAAGTGCAAGATTCTCGCGCCGTCCCGGGAGGCACACGATGCGATGGTGGAGGCGCTTCAACGCGCGGGGATCGACTTCAGACCTGGCGCTCCTTTCCAGAACCCCTGGGGCGCTCCGTCCGGTGAGCCTTCGTCATTCCTCGTAGAGATCGCCTCGGAGGTGGACAAACCTCACAGGCGGGCGATCGCCAAGATCCTCATGAACTTTGTCGCGTTCCATCTCGGCCGCGATGAGGTGCTCGGGCCGCAATGGGACTTTCTTCGTCGCTACATCCGGTACGGCGAGGGCGAGATCAAAGCTAGGCTCTCACATCATCCGTTTTGGACGGGCCAGGAAACGGAACAGCTCCGCTTTCGAGACGACAGCATCAGTGTGCGCATCGAGAATCTGGACGGCAATGTCGTCGGCGCCATCCAGTTCTACAATTTGCACACCTACGAGATGATCCTGATCGAAAGCCACGCCCTGCACCCCGATCAGGAAATCGGGCGCCGATATACCCCTGGTGAGCTTCCGGTCCTGGGCGAGAAGCGTCGCGTGTAAGCTATCCACCCGTTGATCGGCCACGAACTAATACTTACGCTTGAATCTGTCTTCGACCACGGGAAGCGACTGGCTCGCGATGAATCGTTTGCTTCGCCGCCGCTTCGTGCGCCGCCGTTCTTCCCAATGCATTCCGAGGCAGAGGTAGATAAGCGCTGCGCGCACCAACTTCAGCAGCCGCAGCGTGCGGGCCTCAAGATCTGAGCGCGAGATCGAATAGGCTAACGTGTCGACGAACAAGTCGCCTGCCGCGTTCTGAGGCCCTGCCGGGCCGCCCATCAACTCGTGAACCTTCACATAGCGGTGCTCGAGGTGGATACGCAGTTCATGCAGAGCGCGCGCGTCCGGATCGGCCACGTCGGCGAAAGCCTCTTCGAAGAGGTCTTTGCTGACCCAGTAGAGGCCGCGGAAGGGCAGGTTCTTCGATGCGGCAAGCGTGGCAAGTATCCCGCGTGGCCCTTTCCCCTTCTTCGGGCGCCACACAGCTCGAAAGGAGACATCCTGATCGGCGTGTCCGAGCGCCATGTAATGATTTAAGAAGAATGCCATCTTGTCCAACAACGAATAGGCGATCCGATAAGTGGTTCGGATTTTTTCGGCACCGAGTCCATAGCTCGGATAGTCGAGCGTGTTGATCAAGAGCACGCCGTTGTCGGATAGGTGCGCAGGGCCATCCTCAATGCCCTCAAAGAACGTCCACCGCGCTGATACGAACTCCTGTTTCAGCTGATTGAAGTAGCCGATCAGCGTCGGTGGCTCCCCGAGTTTCGTTACGAATGACGGAAGGACCAGCGGATCATGCGCGGCCACGCTGTTGGGGCCGAGCTCGTTGAGGAGGTTTAGGAACAAGCCGTGCCGTAGACACCACAAACGGTACGTGCGCTCTCGTTTCGACCGGCCGATTGCGTAGCCCGCGGGTTCGAAATTCTCCTCGACAGCGGACAGATCGACGTTCGCCCCTATATCGCGGCGTTGCTGTTCGAAGTAGGCGCGTGCCTCGGGATAGCCGAAAATCGGATATTTCTCGGCGTCCCCCGAGGCGCGCACGAGTTCCTTATGCGCGGACAGGAGCATGACCGCACCTTGGTTGCGGTCGTAGTGCAGTCGGCCGAGGCGCGCCAAACCTGATCCGAGATTGCCTCGAGCCATCCAAAATTCGGGATCAATTTCCAGCGCTCGTCTCCAGACCTCCAGCGCTTCAATCGAGCGGCCGAGGTGGCTGAGCAAGTTTCCGAGATTGGTTAGGATCTCGCATCGGCGGTAGTGCTCGACCGCTGAGAAGCCTTCAGCGCTCGTGGCGCGGCGCAGGAGAAAAATTTCCTGCTGAAGCGCCGGTTGGTCCCACAACCAGACATCGCCGCTCCGGCGTCGCGGCCGACGGGTGTTCCAAGCGTTGGCGCGGAAGTAGTCTAGCTGGCCGCGTTCGGCTGCGCTTAGGTCTCGGGCCTCCAACTCGTCACACCAGGCAAGCGCCCTTGCAATTCCCGCCTTGCGCCGCGGGGCCCCGCACATGTCGATCAGGGTTCCAGTGCGAAGGAACGCTTCGTCTGTGGAAAGCCGACCGATGCCGGCGCCGGCCATCAGGCTCCTATAGGTCGGTGGGCGCTTCATGAGCCAACTCCACATTGCGCCTCTTTCGGGGTCAATGCGCTCTACGAGAAGGGCGACCGCTACGGCGCGGGCGTCTCGGCCCACACGGTCGAACAGCGGATCGCCGACGCCGATCGCCTCGCCCAGGCCGTCGATCTCGACATGGTGCAGGCCGGCTGGCGTCCGACCGTCGAGAACTATCTCGGCCGCGTGCCCAAGCGCCGCATCCTCGAAGCGGTGCAGGAAGGGGCCGGCGAGCGGGCGGCGCAGCTCATCGACCATCTGAAGAAGGCCGACATGGCCAAGGAGGCCGAACGGCTCTTGGCCGACACCGGCTGGCTGCCCGAGCCGCTGCGGATCGGCGCCACGGACGACGCGCCGGTCGAAACGGCCGACGAGGGCGAGGCGTTGCCCGAATTCCTCGCGGACGACGACGAGGAAGCGCCCGCCGAGGACGCCGACGCGCCGCAGATGATCGCGGCCGAATAGCCCAAACGCGGGGCGGCTTCGGCCGTCCCGCACCTTTTCCCATCAACCGATCCGAAAGCCCGGCCATCGCGCTGGGCTTTCGGCATTTCAGGAGGGCGGCATGCCCATATTCACGATCGAATCCACCTACCGCCTGCCGGTCTACCGGCAGCGCAGCTACGAGGCCCAAACGCTCGCGGCGGCCTGCGCGCTCGCCATCACCGACGAGGGTTGGGACGACGAGAAGTCCGATGTCGAAACGTCGGGCGACACCTACGTCACCGGCGCCTGGGAGGGGCGCGACGCCGCCTACCGCGGCAGGGCGCTCAGCATTCCGGCGCAGTTCGACGAACAGATCCAGCGCAAGGGCGACCATTTCGAGGTGCTGCTCGGTCTGCTCAAGGTGTTCGCGCACGCGCCCGACGCGGGATCGCCCGACGCACTGTTCTGGCGCGTGCGCCTCGATGGAGCAATCGCCAAAGCCGAGGCGATCCTCGCCGGTCAGCCCGATCCCGAAGCGGTTGGAGGCGCGTCATGACCGAATATGTCGTGAAGGTCGGCTTCTGGCTGCGCGCCTTCGACAGTGTCACGGTCGAGGCGGATGCGGACGCCGAGGCGATCGAAAAGGCCAAGGTCGCCGCAACGGCGGCGATGGCCTCAACCGCTCACCCCGAGCATGTCGATTTCGATGAGCGGCGGGAGGGCGTTATCGCCTTCATCGACCGCGTCGCGGCGGACGGGCGTCACCCCGTCGTCGCGGACGTCGCGTTCGACGACGACCGCATCCACGCGGACGCCGCAACCATCCGCGCAGACGAAGCGCCTCAGTCCCGCCGCGTCGTCTTCGCATACCTCGTGCCGGTCCATGTCGAGGTCGAAGACGGGCTGGTCTCCGGCGTTACCGTCATCGACGAAACGCCGGTCACCGATCCGACCGTCGTGGAAGGCGACGCCAGCTACCTGGCCGCAGCGGTCGCCGCTGCGGACGATGGCCAAGCGTGGCCATCCAGGCAGTTCGGTTACTGATGACCTCGCAGCCCCCGGCGCCCCACCCCACGGTGGGGCGCTTTTTTCATGCCGCCACGGCCGCGACATTGAGAGGGAGAGGGCCGCCGGAAAGGGTTTGAGCCGGTGCGGTCCGAGAGAGAGCGCCAGCCGGCTCGCCCGTTTCCGCTCTCCCGAGGTGCCCTTCATGAACGACCTTTCTCCGATCACGGCCGACCAGGCCGCGCCGCTGCCGCCTGCCCATCATTCCGACACCCCCGGCGCGATCCTCGCCGCGGCCCAGCAGCTCCTCCCGCACCTCGAGCGCGGGCAGCGGATCGACGCCGCGATCCTGCGCGCCGCTATGGAAACGGCGTTCGGCGCCTCCGACGCTTCCGGCGTCTGGGATTGGAAGACGGCCTATGACGCCTGCGAGGCGGCGACCGTTCTCTTTCTCCGTAAATACGGAAAGTCGCTGTTCCGCAAAGCCGACTCTCCGGCATCCCGGCTTTCCGCTCTCAGCAAAATCGCCGGACTTCTCCCCACCCACACTCGCCGCTCCGCCGAGAGCGAGACCTTCCAGCAGTTCTCGACGCCGACGCCGTTGGGCCTGGCCGCGCTGACCGCCGCCGCCATCACGCCGGCGGACCGCGTGCTGGAGCCTTCGGCCGGCACCGGCCTGCTCGCCATCCTGGCTGAGATCGCCGGCGGCGCACTTGTCTTGAACGAGTTAGCCGAGGCCCGGGCGGCGCTGCTCACCTCCCTCTTTTCGGCCGTCACCGTCACGCGCTTCGACGCAGCCCAGATCGACGATCACCTCGCTCGCAGCGCCATTCCCAGGGTCGTCATCATGAACCCGCCGTTCTCGGTGATCGCGAACGTCTCGGGACGCGTGGCTGATGCCGCCTATCGCCATATCGC
>JBOHMN010000485.1:0-2134 GCA_050730175.1 Acetobacteraceae bacterium
GTGCAGGGCCGCATTGGAAAAACGCCGTCGAACTCCGCCTCAAATGCCAGCGACTCGGCGCTCAGCTGCCGCGCGTCGATGCCGCGCGCCCGCGCCGCCGCAATCATCTCGGGTGAGGCGTCCACGCCCACCACCCGCGCTCCCCGCTCCGCGATGCGCTGGCTCAGGAATCCATCGCCGCAGCCCAGGTCGAGAATCCTTTCCCCGCTCTGAGGATTCAGGTCGTCCACCAGCGAGCCGGCCAGCTCAGCGACAAACCGCCCGTGACGGCCGTAACTGGAACTATTCCATGGCTGTTGCATTATGCCTTCATATCGACTGCACAGGAATCAGCATCAGATCGTCTACCAAGCCGACCTCCTTCTGCACGAAGGGTTCCGCATAGCGAACGCCTGCCAGCAAGCCGTAATGGCGGGCCATGGAGAAGGTGCGTTCCCGAATCTCCTCGTGGGGCACAAAGAGGCCGCTGCCCGAGCTCTGATCGGCATACTGCGAGCGGTAGGCGAGCAAAGCACGAAACCTCTCCTCGACGAAGGTCGTGATATCGACCACAAAGCTCGGGCGGACATCGGCGTAGAGGCTGGCGTAGACAATCTTGAACGGACGATGAGGAGCGGACCAGGTCTCCACCTTGGCCAAGCCGGAAAGAAAGCAGGCCTCGTAACCCAGAACCGAGCTGTTGTAGTGGTCGGGATGGCGCCCCTGCCAATAGGGCAGAATCACAACTCGCGGACGCAGCAGGCGCAACACACGGACGATCTTTATCCGGTTTTCCCAGGTGTTTTCCACCCGCCCGTCGGGAATGTCGAGCGCGTCCCGCCAAGCGACGCGCAGAACGCGTGCGGCCTCGGCAGCTTCGCCAGCCCGTTCCGCGGCGGAGCCGCGGGTGCCCGCCTCTCCCTGGGTAAGGTCGAGAATCCCGGTGCGCAAACCGAGCGAGTGCATGCGCAACAGCGTGCCGCCGCAGCTCTGCTCCACATCGTCGCGGTGCGCGGCAATGGCCAGCAGATCGACCGGGTCGGGATCGCTCATGCCGAAGGAAGGAGGAAGAATCTAATAGTAGGTGTTGTCGTCATCGTTGGGAGCGTCCATGTAGGCGACGTCGTAAGCCGTGCCAACCACCGTGACGTTGGAGTTATCGCGCATCGAGCCGTCGGCGGTGGAGTAGATATACACCTGGCCGCCTTCGGTGGTGTAGACCTTGCCGAGATAGGTGATGGCGGCGATTCCCGTCGCGTCGCCCTTGTAGGCGTCGACCATGGTGACCGAATTGGTCGCCGTGTTGAACATCGTCAGACAGCCGAACTGCACATTCGCGCCGGTCTGCGCCTGGTGAAAGCGTTCTCCCTCCGAGCAGAGCTGCGAGCCGATCCACAGACTGTTGTTATCCCCCAACACCATGTTGGTGTGGTTTCCGTCGCTGATCGAATAGCTGCCGGTAATCTGTTGCGTGGCGGTATTGAGCACTGTGAGCACGCCGGCCAGATAGCCGTCGCGCTGCCGCTGCTGCCCGGCCAGATAGAGCGTCGTCCCGTTCACCAGCGCGTCGGTGTCCCCGCCCGGAATAGGCACGGTCGCGGTCACCGCCGTGGGGGCTCCCGGAGGCACCGGTGCGCCGCTCTGCATGATGACGCCCGCCGTCGGCAAGTAGCTGACGCTGGCCTGCGTGCCGCCGCATTCAGGTCCGCAATTCAGTATGTAGGCGGTGCTGCCATCGGAGGAAAAAACCGCCTTGGTGGGCCGGTCGAAATTCCCCGCCACCGGCATCAAGCAATAAATCGGCAGGTTCTGGGGCTCGCAATCCTCCGCGTTGGCCGGCGCCGGCTGGTTGTTTTGCAGGCGCAGTACGCTGTAAACCAGATCGCTGTCTTGCACGAAGACCAGTGCCACCGAGGCGCCCGGATTAATGGAGACGCGGAAGGCGTTGGGCAGGTTGAGCGCGACGCTGGGTCCCTGCGTATCGACAACCTCCAGAACGTGCTGTATTTGATTCGCCGAAAAGGCATAGCGCTGATCGCTGGATACAAAGATGCTGGAGGAGAGACCGGACAGTCCCTTGAAGGAGTTCGCGGACTCGTTTGCATAGCTGACCATCGACAGCGTTCCGTCCCCCGAGCTGTACACGGCTCCAAAA
>JBOHMN010000486.1:0-21025 GCA_050730175.1 Acetobacteraceae bacterium
GGATGGGACTGAAGATCAGGCTGGCGCGCGCGGGAGCGAAAAAGCGACCCTACTATCATATCGTCGTCGCCGACAGCCGGAGCCCGCGCGACGGCCGCTTCATCGAGCGGCTTGGCACCTATAACCCTCTGCTGCCCGTCGACCATGCCGATCGGGTGCGGCTGAAGACCGAGCGGGTGACGCACTGGCTTGGGCAGGGTGCGCTGGCAACCGAGCGGGTCGGTCGCTTCCTCGGCAGGGCTGGCCTTGCTGCGATGCCGCCGATTCGCGAGCAGCCGAAGCAGTCTCAGCCCCGCAAGAAGGCCAAGTCCGCCGGCTGAGGCGGATGGCAAGGCGGCTGATCGAAGTCGCAGTCATCGGCCGCCCGCACGGTGTGGCTGGTCTGGTTCACGTTACCAGCCACACATCCGATCCGGATGCACTGGCCGGCTATGTGCCGCTCGAGGACGAGGGCGGCCAGCGGTACCGCCTCTGGTGGGCGAAGCCGGGCATCGCACGCCTCTTTGTTTTTTCCGGAGAGTCTGAGCGCCCGATCGAAGACCGCACCGCCGCCGCCTGTCTTCTCAATCGGAAGCTTTTCGTTGCCCGTGCCTTGCTCCCCACAACCGCTGCCGATGAGTTTTATCTCGCGGACCTGATTGGGCTCGCTGCGTTCGACCTCTCGGGCGCGGCTCTCGGCAAAATCAGTGCGGTGCATGATTACGGCGCGGGGGCGAGCCTCGAGATCGGCCCGCTGGTCGTGCCCTTCACGCGCGCTGCGGTGCCCGAGATCGATCTCGGCGCCGGGCGGATCGTCGTCGCACCGCCGCCTGAAATTGCGGCGCGCTGATGTTTCGCGCTAGCGTTCTCACGCTTTTCCCTGCGGCCTTTCCCGGCCCGCTTGGCGTTTCGCTTGCGGGGCGGGCGCTGGCCTGCGGCCTCTGGTCGCTCGAAGCGGTCGATATCCGCGCCTTTGCCAGCGGGCGGCATCGCAGCGTCGACGATGCGCCCTACGGCGGCGGCGCGGGCATGGTCATGCGCCCCGACGTCGTCGATCGGGCGCTCGCCTCGCTGGCCGACGGGCGTCCGCAAATCTGTCTTTCGCCGCGTGGCCGCCGCTTCGACCAGGCGCGTGCTGGCGCGCTGGCCGCCGGGCCCGGTCTCGTTCTGCTTGCCGGCCGTTACGAGGGAATCGACCAGAGGGTGATCGAAGCGCGCGGACTCGAGGAGATCAGCATCGGCGATTACGTGCTTTCGGGCGGCGAACCCGCCGCCCTGGTGTTGCTCGATGCCGTGATTCGCCTGCTGCCGGGCGTGATGGGCAGCGATGCCTCGGCGGCCGAAGAGAGCTTTGCCGCCGGTATTCTCGAATACCCTCACTACACGCGCCCCGCCGTCTGGCAGGGGCGTCACGTGCCTCAGGTTCTGCTTTCCGGCGATCACGCCGCGATCGCAGCCTGGCGCCGCACCGAGGCGGAGCGCATCACCCGCCTGCGCCGGCCCGATCTGATCGCGGCGGAAACCGACTGTACTTCCTCTCGTGCATAAGGGCATGCCGAGGGACCTCCGAGGCGCCCCGATTGAAGCGTCCGCGCCCAGATCCGAGCTCCTCTGCGTGCCGCTTCGGCCGCAGCGCAGGATCAAGCCGTTTCGCTGCATCAACAAAGTATCTTCGATTGCACCTGCGCGCTGATCGGTTCTGTTCATGTTTGAACTGGTTCGACGAGGTATTCGCCGCGGCCGATAGACGCACGCGTCTCAGCGTGTTTCATGCATTGCCTTCGACGAGTTCGGCGATGAGCGCCCCCGCCTTGAGGCCGCTTCCGGTCAGCACGACGACGCTCGCTGTGCCTGGCACGATCGTGCCAGCCTCGGTCAGCTTGCGGAAGCCTGCCGCGGCCTGAGCGGCGGTCGGCTCGACGTACAGGCCGATACGCGCGAGATCGAGCGTCGCTTCGACGATCTCAGGCTCGGTCAGGCGGATCGCACCGCCGGCGCTCCCGCGCAGCGCCTGGACTACCTCCGGCAGACGGACCGGCACCGCGATCGCCGTGCCTTCCGCGATCGTCGGCGCGATCGGCGTGGGAACGCGGTGGTCGCTACCGGCAAGAAACGCCGCCGCAATCGGCGCGCAATTCGCGGGCTGGACGGCGAAGATGCGGGGCATGAGGGAGATCTCTCCGGCACGTTGCAACTCGGCGAAGCCGATGGCGAGGCCGAGCACGTTGGATCCGGCGCCGCATGGCACGATGACATTGTCCGGGGCGCGGAAGCCGAGCTGCTCCCAGAGCTCATAGGCGAGCGTCTTGGTTCCCTGCAGGAAGAACGGATGCCAGTTGTGGCTGGCATAAAAGATCGTTTCGGCGCGCGCGAGGGCGGCTTCGGCGGTCGCCTGGCGATCGCCGGGCACCTGTTCCACGCGCGCGCCCGCGGCCTGCATGGCAACGAGTTTGGCTGGGCTCGTCGCGGCGGGTGCGAGGATCGTCGCAACGAGGCCGCCGGCGGCTGCGTAGGCGGCGACTGCCGCTCCCCCGTTGCCGGAACTGTCCTCGAGCACCGCGGTGATGCCCTGCGCGCGCAAGAGCGAAAGCATGACGCTGGCACCGCGATCCTTGAAGCTGCCGGTTGGCATGATCCATTCGCATTTGACGAATGCCGGCGCGCCATAGAGCCGCCGCTCGATCAGCGGCGTCATCCCCTCGCCCATCGTGATCGGCGGCGCGGCGGGCAACGGGAGCGCGGCGCGGTAGCGCCACAGGCTTGGCGTTGCGGTCTCGATTTCCGAGCGGCCGATGCCGGGCAGCGGCGAGATCGCGAGCGGGCGCCGTGCAGGGCTCCCCCAGCGCGGCGGGTCGAGCGGCCAGCTATCCCCGGTTGCAACGTCGATATAGCGCGCAATGGTCACGCTAGCCGCCCTGTCGCGCGCGCGGCCATCACGATAGCATGCCGTGGTCTTGCCGTTGCGGAGCCTGGCATGGAAGATCCCACTCGACCGCTCATTACCCTGCTGTCCGACCTTGTGATGATCGACAGCCGGAGCTTCGTGAGCAACCTCAAGATTGCTGAGCGTGTTGCGGCGGCACTCACGGGCTTCGCCATCGAGCGGCTGGACTACACCGATGCAGCCGGAACCGCAAAGCGGTGCCTCGTCGCGCATCGCGGTGGGGCCGGCGGGGCTGCGTTCTCGGCGCACATGGACACTGTCCCGGACACGCTCTGGGAAGAAGACCCGTTCAGTGCGCGGCTCGATGCAGAAGGTCGGCTGCACGGCCTCGGATCGACCGACCTCAAGGGAGCGCTCGCGGCGATCATTGTCGCGGCGAGTGCTGTTCCGGCAGCGATTCCGGTCAGCCTTCTCATCAGCGCCGATGAGGAAACAACCAAGCAGGGGGCGCAGGAGATCGTCGCCCGCTCGCGATTGGTTCGGGAGGCGCGGCCGGTTGCGATCATTGTTGTCGAGCCGACACGGCTTTGCCCGGTGCGCGGGCATCGCGTCCATATCGAGTTCACGGCGACGGCAACCGGCGAGGCCGCGCATTCCGCCACCGGGCGCGGGCGCAATGCCAACTGGCAGATGCTCCCGTTCCTGAATGAAATGCACGAGATATTCCTCAAGCTGCGGCGCGAGCCGGCTTTCCAGGATGCCGCCTACGACCCACCGTTCAGCGATTTCAACCTGATCATCGACAATCATGGCACGGCGAATAACGTGACCGTGCCGAAAGCGACCGCGCGCATCAAATACCGCCATAGCGCCGGCATCGATCCTAAGCCGGTGATCGCAGCGGTCGAGGCGGCGGCGGGCCGCAACGGGCTCGCCCTCGAGATCGTTCGCGAAGGCGCACCACCCGAGCTTTCGCCCGATCATCCACTGATCCGGCTTGCCTCAGAGCTGACCGGCCGGAAGCCAGAGACCGCACCCTACGGCACCGACGCCTCGGAGCTGCAAGAGATTGCGCCTGCGATCGTGCTCGGTCCCGGCGATATTGCGGATGCGCATCGTCCCGGCGAATCGGTGAGTATCGCCGAGCTGACGGAAGCGGTGCCGGTTTTCATGCGGCTTGCCGATCGCCTTTCCCACGGTGCGCCTGGCTGACTGGGGAGCCGGTGAGCCGGTTGCCGGATGCGACAGGCCGTATAGACTGCACCGCAAGCTGTGTGGCTTTGCGACGGGGGTGGGAGCCGAAAGCAATGTTGCCTCCGGGGGTCTTTTTCAGGCCGGTTGCCGAGCGGCAACAAGGGCGTGAAGCATGTGCCGGCCCGCGTTGGGGGCTGGCGCCGGAGTAGAGGTGTCATGGGAGATTCGGCCTACGCGGTTACGAATCCGTTGCCCGCATTTGCGGTGAAACTGGCCTGTCCCGACCTGACGCGCTGGCGCGAAGGCAACACCGGGGTGCCGGGCTTTACCCGGCGCGATTCGGGCCGGCCCGGTGCGCATGTCGGTCTCCTCGCGCTGACGCACGGCAATGAAATTGCCGGCGCCATCGCGCTGGCCAGATTGCTCGAGGCCGGCCTTATCCCGGAACGAGGCTGCATCACCTTCGGGTTCGTCAATCTCGCTGCCTTTGCTCGCTTCGATCCGCGCCAGCCCACGGCTTCGCGATTTGTCGAGGAGGACATGAACCGACTGTGGGACGAGGTGGTGCTCGACGGACCGCGCCATTCAAGCGAGCTTTCCCGCGCGCGGCAGGTGCGGCCGCTCCTTGACGAAATCGACTTCCTCCTGGATTTGCATTCGATGCTGTGGCCGTCCGGGCCCCTGATCCTCTGCGGCGCTTCGGAAAAGGGCCGCGCTCTGGCGGTCGGCATCGGCAGCCCGGAGCTGGTTGTTGCGGATCAGGGCCATGCCAGCGGCAGGCGCATCATCGACTATACACCTTTCATCGATGCGGCGACGCCGCGCGCCGCCAACCTCGTGGAGGCCGGCCAGCACTGGGAGCCGGAGACGGTGCAGGCAACACTTGCCGCGATCGCCGGATTGCTGCGCCGCGCCGGCGTGATCGAACGCCATCCTGCGCTACCCGCTCCGCCGGCGGGAGCGCGCCCGCCACGCTTTGCCGAGGTCGTGCGAACGGTCACCGCTGCGACCGCCCAGTTCTGCTTCGTGCAGCCGTTTCATGGTGGCGATATCGTGCCGGCTTGCAATACGCTGATCGCGCTTGACGGGGAGGCGGAAGTCCGCACGCCCTGCGCGGACTGCCTGCTTGTGATGCCGAGCTTGCGCCCGAGCCGCGGTCACACGGCCGTGCGATTGGCGCGCGTGGTCTGATACCAACCCGCAGAAAGGTTGACTCTTGTCAGGGCGTGGAATCCGAGCTTTTTCAGCGAGATAGCATCCACCGGGAGAGTCAATGATTTTGCTGGCTGGTATGAGACGGCTTGCGGCGGAAAAGACTGCAGCCGGCACCCGGACTCAGGCTGCCAGACGGGCGGTAAAACGCCGTTGCCGGCGCTTGAGGTGCCGCCAGGCGAGAGAGGCTGCGAGATCCGATAGGCGGCCGCGTGGCGGCAGGCCGACGGACTTGAAAATCATGCCCATGCCGCGTTCGACATGGCGGAAGCGGTAATAACCGATGGCGCGAGCGAAATAGGCGGCAATACAGCGATCGTGACGGTAGGCAAGCGTCTCTGGTTCGTTGCCGCAGTGAAAGGCGAAAGCAAGCTCGTCGTCTTCGCTTTCGGTAATGCGGCCGGCGGCGATGCGCAGGCGCCGCAAAAGGCCAATCTTCTCGCGGGCGAGGTAGCGGCGCATATGGTCGTAAAACAGCTTGAAGTGCCGGAACTCGTCGGCGGCAATCAGGTGGCAGACGATTTTCAGCACGGGCTCTTCGGTCGCTTCGCCGAGCGCCGTGTAGTAGGAAGACGTTCCGGTTTCGACCATGCAGCGCGCGATCAGCTCACCGGTGAGCGAGCCGCGGATGGAACGCCCCGCCTCGAGCGGGAGGTGGTAGCCGGCGCGATAGCGGGCAAAGGCGGCGCTGTAGTCCCAGCTCGGGTCGGCGAGCATGGCCCAGCGGCCGAGCGCATCGCCGTGCTGCACCTCTTCGGCGGCCCAATAGTCGGCGGCCTGGCCGAAGGCCGGGTCATCGGCAAAGACGTTGCCGAGGTAGGTCGCGTAATCCGTACCATTGCGTTCGACCATCGCCGCTGCTTTCACCAGCGGGACAATTGCCGGATCGACCTTCGCGGCGTCGAACCGGTCCCAGGCCACTTCGTCGATCTGCCAATGCTTCATCGGACACCCCGAAGCAAGATGCCACCGGATCGGCCGCGCCGGAAGAGGGACGGAACAGCGTCCCCCGCGAGGCACGCATGTCCGGTGACGGCCGGCTGGTGGTTCTGCTACCGCGCCGTTCCGTTGCGCGGATGCGCCCCGCAGGCCTCGCAGGAGAGCCAGTTGCCGTATTGCACGCGGCGGCCGGCTCACCGATCGAAGTGCTGCCAGTTGCTTAAGCGTCCCGCGAGATCCCGCCAGGGGATACCGGCTCGGCCGCGGCAGAGTACCGCCTGGACAGGAAGCCGCCCGTTCATCGCGGCGACCCTCAACCGCACCCGCGCGTCCCGGCGGCGAGTCCCTGATGCCGGCTCGCCGCTACGTGCGGATTGGTTGGCCCAAGTGGCCCGCTCATCCCCTTTCGCTTGCTGCCCACGCCAGCAAGCGAAAGGGGCAGGACACCAGGTACGCCGATGATCGATCCGCTCTACGCGCTTTCTGGTCTTGTCGTCGGCGTCCTGATCGGCCTCACCGGGGTTGGTGGCGGCTCGCTCATGACGCCCGTTCTCATCGAGGTCTTCCGGATGCATCCGGTCTCCGCGGTGGGCACTGACCTTCTTTATGCCACCGTTACGAAGAGTGTGGGCACGGCAGTACATGGTCTCACTGGGAACGTCGAATGGAAGATCGTCGGACGGCTGGCCAGCGGTAGCGTGCCGGCTACCATCCTGACGATGGTGATCCTCGGGCGGTTTGGCATCCACAATCCGGGCGTTGCCGCGTTGATTTCCATGGTGCTTGCGATCGCCCTTCTGCTGACGGCCGTGACCCTGCTGCTGAAGGACACGATCTTACGCGCAGCGATAAATCGTACACCGGATTTCGATGGCAGCACCGCGGTCCGGCTGACGATCGTTGTGGGCTTCATCGTCGGCGTACTGGTCTCGCTCTCGTCGGTGGGGGCAGGAGCGCTCGGCACCACGGCCCTCATGTTTCTCTATCCGCGGCTTCCGATGCCGAAGATCGTGGGTTCCGATATTGCGCACGCCGTGCCGCTCACGCTGCTGGCCGGCCTCGGCCACTGGTGGCTGGGCGCGATCCATCTCTCGGTGCTCGGCTCGCTCCTCGTTGGTTCGATCCCGGGCGTCGTCATCGGCAGCTTCGCCTCCCAGTTTGTGCCGGAACGCGCGTTGCGCTCCATCCTCGCTCTGGTGTTGGCGGTTGCCGGGGCGAGGATGCTGGGCTGAGGGATGCCAGGCGAGAAGCTCTATGCCTTCGCAGGCGCCGCGATCGGTTGCGGCAGGGGTGCCTCGGCGGCGGCGGCCATGGCGCGCGCGATCTGCAGCGCGGCGAGGGCAGCATCGCGTGCGGCAACGTCCATCTTGTCCACCGCCTCCCAGGCGGCGTCCGCGGCGGAGAGGCGCTGATCGGCCAGCGATTTCGTGAGCTCGGCCGGCTGATAGACCTGATCGGCGAGCACCGTGCAACGCTCCGGCGTGATCTCAGCGAAGCCACCGGCAACGAACAGACTGCCGATGGGCATCGTGCCGTCATAGAGCGTGGCGAAACCGCCGCGCAGGGTCACGATCATCGGCGCATGGCCGGGCAGCACACCGAGATCGCCCTCCTCGGCCGGCACGACGACCATGTCGATGGGGCGGGAGATCAGGAGCTTCTCGGGACTGACGATTTCGATGGTGACCGGCATCAGCAGGGCCTCACGCGGCAGCCTTCAGGGATTCCGCCTTTTTCACGACGTCCTCGATCGTGCCCACCATGTAGAAGGCGGGCTCCGGAAGATGGTCGTATTCGCCGGCACAGATTGCCTTGAAGCTGCGGATGGTATCGGCGACCGGCACGAAGACACCGGGGAAGCCGGTGAACACCTCGGCCACATGGAACGGCTGGGAGAGGAAGCGCTGGATTTTCCGCGCTCTGGCGACGACCAGCTTGTCGTCTTCGGAAAGCTCGTCCATGCCGAGGATGGCGATGATGTCCTGCAGCGACTTGTAAGTCTGCAGGATGCGCTGCACCTCGCGGGCGACATTGTAATGTTCCTCACCGACAACGCGCGGATCGAGCGAACGCGAGGTCGAATCGAGGGGATCGACTGCCGGGTAGATGCCGAGCTCGGCGATCTGGCGCGACAGCACGGTTGTCGCGTCGAGGTGGGCGAATGAGGTGGCGGGCGCGGGGTCCGTCATGTCGTCGGCCGGCACGTAGATCGCCTGCACCGAGGTGATCGAGCCCTTCTTGGTGGAAGTGATGCGCTCCTGCAACGCACCCATGTCGGTCGCGAGCGTCGGCTGATAGCCGACAGCGGAAGGAATGCGCCCGAGCAACGCCGAAACCTCTGCGCCGGCCTGGGTAAAGCGGAAGATGTTGTCCACGAAGAACAGCACATCCTGGCCTTCCTCGTCGCGGAAGTATTCGGCGAGCGAGAGCCCCGAGAGCCCGACACGGGCCCGCGCGCCCGGCGGCTCGTTCATCTGGCCATAGACGAGAGCCACCTTGGAGCCAGGGCCGTCGAGCTTGATCACCCCGGCGTCGATCATCTCGTGATAAAGGTCATTACCCTCGCGAGTGCGCTCACCGACCCCGGCGAACACCGATACGCCGCCATGCGCCTTGGCGATGTTGTTGATCAGCTCCTGGATCAGAACCGTCTTGCCGACGCCGGCGCCGCCGAACAGCCCGGTCTTGCCGCCGCGAAGATACGGGGCCAAGAGATCGACCACCTTGATTCCGGTGACGAGGATCTGCGACGAGGTGGACTGCTCGTCGAAGGCAGGCGCGTCGCGGTGGATCGGGTAGCGCTTGGCGGTTTCGACGGGGCCACGCTCGTCCACCGGCTCGCCGATCACGTTGAGGATGCGCCCGAGCGTCTCCGGCCCGACCGGAACGGTGATCGGTCCGCCGGTATCGACGACCTCCTGATGGCGGACGAGACCGTCGGTTGAGTCCATGGCGATGCAACGGACGGTTTTCTCGCCGAGTTCCAGGGCAACTTCGAGGACCAGGAGCCGGTCGCCGATTTTGGTCTGCAGCGCGTTCTGGATGAACGGCAGGTCGCCTTCGAACTGCACGTCCACGACCGCCCCCAGGACCTGGGTCACGCGTCCGACGATGTTCTTCGCCATATCCGGATCCTTCATCTCGATGCCCGAGCAGATCTCTCACATGGCTTCTGCGCCGGAGATGATCTCGATCAGTTCCTTGGTAATATTCGCTTGCCGAGTGCGGTTGTAGTTTAGGGTCAGGCGGTTGATCATGTCACCGGCATTGCGGGTGGCACTGTCCATCGCGCTCATCCTTGCTCCTTGCTCGCCGGCGCTGCTTTCGAGGAGTGCCCGGTAGAGCTGAATGGCCAGGTTGCGCGGCAGGAGGCGGCTCAGAATGTCCTCCTGGTCCGGCTCGAACTCATAAGCTGCCGTCGGAGCCGCTTCGCCCGCACGCGCGTCGTCCGCGGGTGCCTCGGGAAGGGGGGCCGGGATCAGCCTGGTTTCCGTCGTGACCTGCGAAATCACCGAGCGAAAACGGTTATAGACGATGGTGCAGACGTCGAATTCGCTGGCTTGCAGCATCGCGCCGATTCGTTCTGCGATCGCGGCAGCATCGGCGAACTCGATCCGCTTGCGCCCGGCGAAGTTGACATCAGCGACGATGCGGTCAGCGAATTCGCGACGCAGGTAATCACGCCCCTTGCGGCCGACCGCGAAGATCTTGACCTTCCTTCCCTCGGATTCGAGTTTGCGGATGATCGTGCGGACCGTTCGGCCGACATTCGAATTGAATGCGCCGCACAAGCCGCGGTCGGCGGTCATGGCGACGATCAGGTGGGTTGCTTCGCTGCCGCTGCCGATCAGGAGCCTGGGTGCCGCCCGGTTGCGGGCAACCGAGAGGGCAAGCGCGGCTAGCATCCGCTCCATCCGTTCCGCGTACGGGCGGGCAGCCTCCGCCTGCACCTGGGCGCGGCGCAGCTTGGATGCGGCAACCATCTTCATCGCGCTCGTCATCTTCTGCGTCGAGCGGACGCTGTTGATGCGGATTCTGAGCGCTTTCAGGCTGGGCATTGCGACGGGTCCGGCGGCGGATCAGGCGAAAGTTTTGGCGTAGGAATCGAAGAACTGGACGAGCTTCTTGTCCGTCTCCGGCTTGATCTCGCGTTCGGTGCGAATAGCGGTGAGCAGTTCCGGCGCGCGCGTCCTGAGATCGGCGATCAACCCGGCTTCGAAGGCGCCGATCCGTCCGACCGCGATCGGATCGAGATAGCCCCGCACCCCGGAGAAGATGGCAATCACCTGCTCTTCCACAGGCATCGGGTGGTATTGCGGCTGCTTCAGGAGCTCGGTGAGGCGGGCGCCGCGCGCCAGGAGCCGCTGCGTCGCGGCGTCGAGATCCGAGGAGAACTGGGCGAATGCGGCCATCTCCCGGTATTGCGCGAGCTCGAGCTTGATGTGCCCTGCCACCTGCTTCATCGCCTTGACCTGGGCAGCGGAGCCGACGCGGGAGACGCTGATCCCGACATTCACAGCCGGGCGAATGCCCTTGAAGAAGAGTTCCGTCTCGAGAAAAATCTGGCCGTCCGTGATCGAGATGACGTTGGTCGGGATATACGCCGATACATCGCCCGCCTGCGTCTCGATCACCGGCAACGCCGTCAGGCTGCCGGCCCCGTGGGCGTCACTCATCTTGGCCGCGCGCTCGAGCAGGCGCGAATGAAGATAGAAGACATCCCCTGGATAGGCCTCGCGCCCGGGCGGGCGGCGCAGCAAGAGTGACATCTGCCGATACGCCACTGCCTGCTTGGAGAGATCGTCGTAGAAGATGACCGCGTGCATGCTGTTGTCGCGGAAGTACTCGCCCATGGTGCAACCCGCGTAGGGGGCGAGGAACTGCATCGGCGCGGGCTCGGAAGCGGTCGCGGCGACGACGATCGAATAATCGAGCGCGCCGTTTTCCTCGAGTGTCTTGACGAGCTGCGCAACCGTCGAGCGTTTCTGCCCGATCGCTACGTAGATGCAATAGAGCTTGATCTTCTCGTCGCCGGAGGCATTGTTGGCCTTTTGATTGATGATCGTATCGATGATCACGGCGGTCTTGCCGGTCTGGCGATCGCCGATGATGAGTTCGCGCTGGCCGCGCCCGATCGGGATCAGCGCATCGATCGCCTTGAGGCCGGTTTGCATCGGCTCATGCACGGAGCGGCGCGGGATGATGCCCGGCGCTTTGACTTCGACGCGGCGTGTCTCGGTAGCCTGGATCGGCCCCTTGTCGTCGATCGGATTGCCGAGCGCATCGACGACGCGGCCGAGCAGCCCTTTGCCGACCGGCACGTCGACGATTTCGCCGGTGCGGCTCACGGTGTCGCCCTCGCGGATTTCGCGGTCGTCGCCGAAGATGACCACGCCCACATTGTCCGTCTCGAGATTGAGCGCCATGCCCTTGCGGCCGGCACCCGGGAACTCGACCAGCTCGCCTGACATCACGTTGGTCAGGCCGAAGACGCGGGCGATGCCATCACCCACGCTCAGCACTTGGCCGGTTTCGGCGACGTTCAGCTCGGAATCGAAGTTGGCGATCTGTTTCTTTAGAATTTCCGAGATCTCGGCGGGGCGGATCTCCATCAGGCGGCTCCCTTCATGGCGTGCTGCAGGCGCTGCAGCCGTGACTTCAGGCTGGAATCATAGAGACGGGCACCGATCTTCAGGACCAAGCCTCCGAGCAGGGAGGGATCAACTTCCTTGATGATTTCGACGTTGCCGTAGCCGGCCTCCACCAGGCGGACGCGCAGTTGGTGCACCTGGTTCTCGTCGAGCGGATGCGCGGAGGTAAGGCGGGCGGTGACGAGGCCGCGGCGCTGCGCCACCAGGGCGGCGAAGGCTGCGACGATCGTTCTCAATGCGCGCAACCGGCGGTTGCCGGCGATGACGCCGACGAAGTTCTGCACGAGCTTGCCGAAGCCTGCGTCGGACAGCACCGCGAGCGCTGCGCGGGTCGCGACGGTCGCATCGACCGTCGGGCTGTGGAGGAGGCGGCGGAAATCGGCACTTTGATCAATCAGGCGGCCAAGCCCAGCCATCTCGCCCACCACCTGATCGAGCGTGCGCTTCTCTTCGGCTTCGGCGTAAAGAGCGTTCGCGTAACGATCGGCGAGGCCGCCGGCTGGCGTAAACAATGTTGCGTCGGATGCCACCGCGGTGAACCCATAGTTGGGACGCACCTGGCGGCCCGGAGCGCGTGAAGCCGGCCCTCGGCCGGTGGCGCGCCTTAGCATGTGCCTTGCATGGGGCGCAATACGCGGGCGGCGGCTTCGATTTGCTCGAGAAACAAGATGGGGCCTGGGGCCGCGCCGATGCGCCCCTTGTATGGCGGCCGGGTGGCGGGGCGCCACCGGCCGGCGGGGGCACGGTCGCCGGCAACCCCACGGACCGCTTTCAGGCGGGGCCTCTGGCGATACCGGCCACTGGGGCAGGCGAGCGGCGCCCGCACCCGCACGGCGATGCCGCGAGGTCCGCTCGTTGCGGGCAAGCCGCGGCCGGCGGCCGTCAGGGGTTCCGCTTGGGATGACGAAACGGCGCGCCGCAGGGGCCGGCGGGCCGCGCCTGACGCTTCTGACCCCGACGCGCGTGTGTCTGGCCCGCCCCTGGATCTTTCCTTTCAGCACCCTCGTGCTCGCTCCGACAGGCCAACGACCCACAGGTCCTGCGCCACGCCCCGAGACCCGGCCGCGGCCTCGGTCGAGGCATTATGCTCTACGATCCCCTCCGCCGTCCGACTTCTGCGGCGGCTCGCGGGCTGCTAGATCGATTCGGAACGGACTCCGAGGACGGGTGGGACCCCGGAGCACGCGGATAGGCAACGACGATATGGCCGGACCCCTTGTCCGTCAGGACCCGCGTGGGCTGTTCACCGGCAGCGCGCGTTGCGGCACACCTGTCGTCCCGCTGCAATGCACCGGTCGATATCGCAATCGGAGGATGATCGGGATGGTCGCGAATTTTCGGCAGTTTGCTCTCGTCGTGCGGGACATCGACAAGGCGATGGCAGCCTACTGGGAGCTGCTCGGGATTGGTCCATGGGACGTCCGGCACTTCAACAACCAGACAGTGCGGGACTTCCGTGTCGACGGGAAACCCGTCGAGGAGCCGTTCGAATTCGTCTGTGCCGTGACATGGGCGGGTGACATGGAGATGGAGCTCATCCAGCCGGTGAAGGGCCCTAACGTTTACTGGCGCTTCGTCGAGACGAAGGGGGAGGGCCTGCACCACGTGAAGGACGTGATCTCCGATGCCGGAATCCCTGCCGCCCTCGAACGATTCGCAAAGCAGGGGATCCGGGTCCTGCAGAGCGGCTGGATCGATAACGACGTACACTATTACCTCGATACCGAGGCGACGCTCGGTATGTATTACGAGATCGGCAACGGTGGGAAAATCGGACCCCCGGCGCGTCGTTACCCGCCCGACTGACGCCGGCGCGCTTGCCGGATCGCTGTTGGTCGCATGCACGGCAAAAGGGGAGGGAATTGCCCGGCGAAGGCACGACCGATGCCTTCGTTATAACGCTGATCGGACGGGGCTACGTTCCAGACGCAAGATGGCCTTGCTCCCAAAGTACGACGCGTAATCGGGGCGGTGCGCTCCGGATCATCGGTACAGAGTTTAGGTCTCCGCGCAGGCTCGATTGGCCCATCTGGTCCGGCCGACCCCACTCGATTGCCAATAGGCGCCCGTGTAGTCTCGACAGGCCGAACACGCTGGTGCTACCCCTGCCCGCGGGGCTCGTCGGCGGCCGGCGAGAGAATGAAGCGTGGCGCACGCTGAGTCGGGAGAGAGACATGACTAAGGGCAAAAGATTGGTCACGGTCGGTGCCAGCCTCATAATGGCGGGACTGATGGCGAGTACCACGCTCGCAGCGACGCCTGAGAAGCTCAACCCGAAGGACATGCGGTTTGTCAACGTCGTCAAGCTGACTTCGAGTGCATGGTTCACCAACATGTATCGCGGAGAAGTCGCTTTTTCGAAGGCAACCGGTGTCAAAGTGTCGCAGACAGGGCCTGCGCAGGCGACTGCCGAGGGGCAGGTTTCGATCATTCAGAATCTGATCCCGCAGAAGCCGACCGCGATCGGTGTGGACCCCAACTCCGAGCAGGCGCTCGAGGGTGTGCTTGGGCGCGCGCAGAAGGCGGGTATTTTCGTCTTCTCGCAAGAAGCACCGCAGTTGAAGAATACGGATCTTGACCTCGAGGCTTTCAGCAATGCCACGTACGGTCGGGAAATGATGGACACCTTGGCCAAGTGCATGGGAGACAAAGGCCAGTACGTGACCTTTGTCGGCCACTTGACCGCAGCGAGCCACATGGCCTGGGCACAGGGGGAACTGGCGGAGGCAAAGGCGAAGTTTCCCGATATCACCCGCGTCACCGGCCCGGTCGTGGCCGAAGAGAATTCTGAAGTCGCTTACGAGAAAACCAAGGAGCTGCTGGCTAAGTACCCGCATCTGAAGGGCTTCCTCGGCAGTGCCGCCACAGACATCCCGGGTATTGCGAGAGCGGTCACAGAGGCCGGGTTGAGTGGCAAGGTTTGCATTGTCGGCACGAGCATCCCGTCGCTCACCAAGACCTATGTCGACGCAGGCACGATACAGGCCGTCTTCCTGTGGGACTCCTCGCTCACGGCACATGCTGTGATGAACGGCGCATTGATGATGATCCAAGGGAAGAAAGTCGGACCCGGTACCGATCTCGGCGTCCCCGGCTATACCGATATTGAGAACTGCACGGGGAAAGGGTCCAGCCCGCGTTGCTTCGAGGGCAACGCCATCCTGAAGCTGACCAAGAAAAACATAGGGGAGTACCACTTCTGAATTGCTCTCAAAATTCGCGCTGGTAGAGCGAACGGATTCGGACAGCGTGGAAATCAACAGAAGCGATGGACCCAAGGCGCGCGGCCGATAGAAGGCGCGCGGCTCATGGAGAACGGTGCGGTCCTTTCCGTTAACGCGATCGAAAAGCGATTCGCGGGGGTACGCGCGCTGGACGGCGTATCCCTGTCGCTCTACCCGGGCAGGGTGCATTGCCTGGCTGGTGAGAACGGCTCGGGGAAATCGACGCTGATCAAAGTGATCAGTGGGGTCGAGGCGCCAGACGCGGGAACGATTACCCTTGCCGGCCGTACATACGAGTCGCTCACGCCTCGCACGAGCATCAAAGGCGGGATACAGGTCATCTACCAGGACTTGTCCCTGTTCCCGAATCTGAGCATCGCGGAGAACATCGCGATCGCGCCGATCATCGCGCGGCGGCGCAGGCGCTACAGCCCGCGTGAAGCCCGCGCGATCGCCGAGCAGGTTGCCGCACGCATCAACGTCGCGCTGCCCTTCACCGCGCTGGCGGGCGAGGTCGCGATCGCGCAACGCCAGCTCACGGCGATCTGTCGGGCGCTGGCGCGGGACGCTCGGGTCCTGTTCATGGATGAGCCGACCACAGCGCTCACCAAGCGCGAGGTCGATTCGTTGTTCTCAACGATGCGGTTGCTCTGCCGTCAGGGCGTCGCTGTGGTGTTCGTCAGCCACAAATTCAATGAAGTGCTGAGCATTGCCGACGAAATCACGGTGTTGCGCAATGGCCGGGTGGCAGCCTGGGGGCCAACCGCCGAGTTCGACCATGCATCTCTGAGCGAGGCGATGACTGGGCACGAGGTCAACGCGCTGGAGCGCCGGGAGATGTCGGGTATAGCGCCCAAGGTCGCGCTGGCGGCCGAGCACATCGCGGTCGCGGGCGCGCTCTCGGACGTATCATTGACGCTCAGGCATGGCGAGATCCTTGGCATCACCGGCCTCTTGGGTTCCGGTCGTGAAGCCATCGCCGAGGCGCTGTTCGGCGTCCACCCGGTCACCGCGGGGCAGATCAGCATCGACGGCAAGCGGTGCCGCATCCGGACAGTGCCGGACGCGATTGCGCTTGGGATGGGCTACGTCCCGGGAGATCGTTTGAGCGAGGGTCTCTTCCTCAACCATACCGTTGCGCAAAACATCGTCGCCGTGAGCACCGCTGAGATACCGCGTATCTGGGGATTGGTGTTGCGGCGGTCGATCACCGCCATCGCCCGGCGGATGATCGATGCGTTCGGCATCAAGGCATCCTCGCCGAGTGCGGCGGTGCGCACCCTGTCCGGCGGGAACCAGCAACGCGTCGTCCTCGCCAAGTGGCTCGTCCGGAAGCCGCGGATACTGATTTTGAACGGACCGACAGTCGGCGTCGATATCGGTTCTAAACGCGAGATCATGTCGCTCCTCCGCGACCTGAGCGCCGGCGGAACGGCGATCATCGTCATCTCCGATGACGTCCCGGAACTCGTAGAGGTCGCGGACCGTATCATCGTGATGCGCGGCGGCTCGGTCGCAGTTGAGTTGCGTGGGCCGGAGATCCGCGAAGAACGCATCCTTGAGGAGCTGGCCGCGTGACCAGGCTTGAGAGTGCTCTCACTGGTGCTCGGCCACCGCGCGAGCGATTTCCGATGCGAGCCCTTCGCTCGGTCGCGCGCATGCGCGGCCCCAACAACGAAGGCATTATCGCGCTCACCATTGTCATCCTAGCGATAATCGTGGGCGCACTGAACCCAGGTTTCTGGAGCCTGGCCACGGTTTTCAACGTCCTCCGCGATTCGTACGAGACGCTGCTGTTCGGTCTCGGCGTCCTGCTCATATTACTCATGGGCGGGATCGACGTCTCTTTCGATGCGATCGGCATCTTCGCGGCTTACTCGACGTCGGTGCTGGTGGTTGGCGGCCATCTCCCCGGCAATCTGGGTGTCATGTTTGCTATATCCATACTCGTTGGCCTTGCGCTCGGCGTCGTCAATGCGGTGATCGTTTCCCTGGGCAAACTCTCGGTGCTGATCGTGACACTTGGCACCCGTGGGATTTTCGTGGGGCTGATGCTGACCGTCGTAGGGTCCGCCTATGTCTCCAACCTGCCGAAGGCGGTCCAGTCGTTCGATGTCGATTTTTTGGTGCGGACGCATACCGCCACGGGCCAGGTGGCGGGGCTGCAGATGCTGGTCATCCCCGTCGCCATAGCGTGTCTTTTGACCGCGCTCGGCTTGCGGTTTACGGTCATCGGCCGCGGCATCTACGCGATCGGCGGGGGCGAGGAAACGGCGCGGCGCGCGGGCTTCTCCATCGGCACGATCAAGACGATCGTCTTCTGCTGCGCGGGCGCGTTGGCCGGTGCGGCCGGCATGGTCCACGTAAGCCTCATCGGCTACGCAAGCCCGCAAGACATCGTCGGCCACGAACTGATAGTCATCGCGGCGGTGGTGCTGGGCGGTGCCTCGATTTTCGGCGGCCGGGGCAGTGTTGTGGGTACCATCCTCGGCGTGCTGCTGATTGAACTCATTCAGTACTGTTTGATCATCCTCGGGGTGCCGAGCTCGTGGGACGGTGTGGCGATCGGTGGCCTGCTCCTTGTCGGCATAGTGTTGCAGGTCGCGCACTTCCGTGGTAGCGCCCTGAAACAACTGCTCAGGCGCGCGGCGGCGTTTGGAGTGCGCGCATGAGCGAAGCGTCCACCCTCGATCGCGCGTTGACACGCGCTGTTTTGGCGCTGCGCCGCGAGCACAGTGCGGTGCCAATCGTGAGTGTGACGGTCCTGGTCTTCGTCATCTTCGCTTTTCTGGCGCCGGCCACGTTCCCCACTGCCGCGAACATGACCTCGATTGGCTTCCAGGTGCCCGAAACGGCACTGCTCGGGATGGGGGTCATGCTGTCGATGGTCCTTGCCGGCATCGACCTGTCGGTCGTCGCAATCGCCGATCTCTCAGGCGTGGCAATGGTGCAGTACTTCACGGCCGTCGGGGCAACACGGCCGGGAAACGGCGGGCCGCTGGTCATAGCAATCGGTATTGTCATCGCGCTCGGGGTTGGTGCGGCGTGTGGAGCGATCAATGGCCTGATCATCGGCAAGCTCAGAGTGACCGCAATTCTCGCCACGCTGGCAACCATGGAACTGTTCGGTGGATTCGCCATAGCGTGGACCGGAGGGATCACGCTCCAGGATGTCCCGCAGCCGATCCTGGACATCGGCAACCTCTCTCCCGGAGGCGTTCCACTCCCGGCGATGATCTGCGTCGTTTGCGCGTTGCTTGTCGCGCTGCTGCTGAATGGCAGTCGCTTCGGTATCCGCGCGATCCTCGTCGGTGCGAACCCCCGCGCGGCGGCGTTGTCGGGCATCCGCGAACCACGTGTGCAACTGGGTATCTACACTGCCAGCGGACTGCTCGCTGCCGTAGCTGGGATCATTTTTGTCGGTCGTACGGCAGGGGCGACCGCGAACTTCGGCGCCGCTTCCTACGTCCTGCTGGCCGTCGTCATCGCGGTCCTGGCCGGGGTGGATCCGCTCGGCGGCTTCGGGACGGTATTGGGTGTCCTGCTTGCCGCGTTCGTACTCAACATGATCAGGGCGGGTTTCGTCGCCTTGAACCTGAACCAGTTCCTGTACGAGGCTGCACAAGGAGCGATATTGATCGTGGTATTGGCGATCGGTTCCATCGCGCAGGGCAATGTACGTTGGTTCGCCCGGCTCAGGCGGCGTGCTCGTTGACGGATCGGGCACCTTCGTCAAAGCAAGCCCGGTCGCATGCCGCCCCGCGTGCGAAGCGCGCATGGGAGCGGACCCACCCCGTTCGGTGGTCCGACTCTAAGGCTTGTTGCCCATGAAGCCGGCTCTCGGGTCGGACCACCAGCTTTTATTTTCAGTGGCCTGCTTATCTCCTTACGTTTGCTGCCACGGGCAGCAAACGACTGGGGCAGGACACTAGAGAAACGAGATGGGGTCGATGTCGACGCGGACGCGCGCCTTTCGTGGCAGCCGGGTACGGGAGAGCCACTGTCTGAGGAGCGGCTGCGGCGGAAGCTCGCGCGCTGTTTTCAGGAGGAGCCTGCGGCGATAACGGCCGGCGAGCCGGGCGAGCGGCGCGGGCGCCGGACCGAGGACGACGATGCCCGGCCCAGTCGGAGCGGTGCGGCCGAGGACGGCTGCGGCATCGTCCGCGACCTTGGCGGACGCGGCGCTGACAATCAATGCGGCAAGGCGCCCGAACGGCGGCCAGTGCCCGCGCCGCCGCTCGGCTGCCTCGGCCGCAAGGAAGGCCGCGCCGTCGCCCGTCGCAAGCGCCTGCATCACCGGATGCTCGGGGCAGTAGGTCTGCAGCAGGACGCGGCCTGGAGACCCCGCACGACCCGCGCGTCCCGCGACCTGGTGGAGCAGCTGGAACGTTCGCTCCCCAGCGCGGAGGTCTGCGCCAGCAAGGCCGAGATCGGCATCGACGACGCCAACGCAGGTAAGGTGCGGAAAGTGCCAGCCTTTGGCGACGATCTGGGTGCCGATGATGAGATCGATCGTGCGTTCGGTGATGCCGCGGACGGCCGCTGCCGCGGCCTTCGGCCCGGCGAGTGTGTCGCTTGCCATGATCAGGCGACGCGCGGCGGGCAGCAGTCTTGCGGTCTCTTCCGTAATACGCTCGACGCCCGGGCCGACCGGGGTGAGGCTTGCTTCGGCCCCGCATGCCGGGCAGGCGGGCGGCAGCGGCTCGGTATGTCCGCAATGGTGGCACTGCAACAACCCGGCAGTACGGTGCTCCACCAGCCACGCCGAGCAGTTCGGGCATTCGAGGCGATGGCCGCAGTGGCGGCAGAGAGTGAGCGGGGCGTAGCCGCGGCGGTTGAGAAACAAGAGGCCCTGCTCCCCGGCTTCGAAGGTCTCAGCCAGCGCTTCCAGCAGGGGGGCGGACAAAAAGCTGCCGCGTTCGGGCGGAGTTACGCGCAGGTCGATGATGCGGATTTCGGGGAGGCGCGCTCCACCGTGGCGGCGGAGGAGAGTCACGCGTTGGTAACGGCCGCGCTCGACGTTGATAAGGGTTTCGAGGCTCGGCGTGGCTGAGACCAGAATCGTCGGCGCGCTGGCAAGGCGCGCGCGCACCACGGCCATGTCACGTGCGTGATAGACAACGCCGACCTCCTGCTTGAAGGCGCTTTCGTGCTCCTCGTCGACGATGATCAGGCCGAGCGATGCGAACGGCAGGAAGAGCGCGGAACGGGCGCCGACCACGACACGGGCTTGCGCTGTCGCGACGGCGGCCCAGGTCGAGCGCCGGAGCCGCGGCGTGAGTTCCGAGTGCCAGATCGCGGGCGGCGCGCCGAACCGGCGTTGAAACCGCTCGAGCCACTGCGTGGAGAGTGCGATCTCGGGCAGCAGTACCAGGACCTGGCGCTCGGCCCTGAGAGTGGCCGCGATCGCCTCCAGGTAGACTTCGGTCTTGCCAGCGCCGGTCACGCCGTCGAGCAGGGTCACGGAGAAGGGGCCAACTGCTGCTTCGACCAGGCGTCGCGCCGCTTCGTTTTGCACGTGAGAAAGCAGAGCTCCGGCGTGCTCCGGATCGGGGCTTGCTGCGGCATCGCCAGGCTTTTGCCGCGGCGTCGCCGGACGGAATCCGCGCAATGCCATCGCCAGCACCGAGCCGGGCGGGCTCAGCGTATAGTCGGCGACCCAGTCGACGAAGTGGCGGAGCTCGGGCAGAAGCGGCGGCTGAGAGACGGCCGCAATGATCGGGCGGAGTTGCCGCTCGGCGACGGGCGCCTTGCACCGGTCGTCCCAGACGACGCCAACGCATTCCCGGGGGCCAAGCGGCACGGTGACGAGGTCGCCCGGGTTCGCGGCCAGCCCACCAGGCACCGCATAATCGAAGGCTGCGGGAAACGGGTAGGGCAACAGGACGGGTACCCTCTGCACGCGCTTCCGCTTGCCTCCGGCCCTCTGTATGGTCGGTTTC
>JBOHMN010000487.1:0-20489 GCA_050730175.1 Acetobacteraceae bacterium
TGGTAAAGCACAGCATCGTCTCGTGAAAGCTGTCGTTCCACGACAGGGCGAACTCCACCCGGACGCCCTGATCTTCCTGAGAGATGCTGATCGGCGGGCTGAATGCCGGATTCTTGGCGCGATCGAGCCAGGCCGCGAACGCCACGAGGCCGCCCTCGTAACGGAAACGCACTTCCTCGGGCGGGGCATGCCGCTCGTCACGCAGGATGATGCTGACCCCGGAATTCAGGAAGGCAAGCTCCCGGAGCCGCCGCTCCAGCACGGCAAAATCGAATTCGGTGCGGCTGAATGTATGCGGGCTCGGCTTGAACGTGACCTCGGTGCCCGAGGGCTCGGCCGAGGCACCGACCACCCGAAGCGGCGCTTCGGGATCGCCATTCTTGAAGCGGATGAAATGCTCGTTGCCCCTGCGCCAGATGCGCACCTCCATCCATTCGGAAAGCGCATTGACAACCGAAGCCCCGACGCCGTGCAGCCCGCCCGATATCTTGTAGGCGTTCTGGTTGAACTTCCCGCCGGCATGCAGCTCCGTCATCACGACTTCAACGGCGGAAACCCCTTCCTCGGCATGGATGCCGGTCGGGATGCCGCGGCCGTCGTCCCTGACCGTGACGCTTCCGTCCCCGTTGAGAACCACCGAAACATGGGTCGCGAATCCGGCCTGCGTCTCGTCGAGCGCATTGTCGATGATCTCGAACGCCATGTGATGCAGGCCCGAGCCGTCATCGGTATCGCCGATATACATGCCGGGCCGCTTGCGCACGGCCTCAAGCCCGTGCAACACCGAAATCGATGCAGCATCGTACGCGGTTTCACCGCTAGCGGTGTTTTCTAGCGGCGTGACGGCATTTCCCGACATGCCGGGGTTTCGCTCCTGAAAGGGCTTGCTGGAAGACGATGGAATATAGGCTGAAGTCCGGGCAAAGCCCAGGGGGCGCGCGAGGAGGAAGCCTCAGCTCGCCTCCTCCAGGCTGAATTGGTCGGCCTCTTCGTCGTAGGAATAAAGTTCGGCGTAGCGGCCCCAGGAAATCACCGTGTGCAGCGTGTCACGCGCATATTCGGGGGACATGTGATCTTCGAGCTCGTCGCGGAAGCGCTCGGCGGAAGCACGATGATTCCACCGCTCCTCCAGAACCTGCCGGATCGTCGCGGCCAGCGGCACATGGGCCGTGACCGCAGCCGCGAACATCGCCTTGCGGGTATCCGTATCGGCGGCGGCAAAACGCCGCCCGGCATCGGTCAGCCGGATGTCGCCCTCCTCCACTTCGGCCAGGCGCAACAGCGCCAGCGCCTCGCCGAGCGGCAGTAATTCGTCCGCTTCGAGTTGCAGCGCAGTGGCAAGAGCCGGCAGGTCGGCCCGGCCATCATAGGGGGGTTGCGCCAGGGTCTCCATCAGGCCGGCGAGCAGATTCGTCGAGACCGGGTGCAGCGCGGTCCCGAACGCCGGTGCCAGGGCAGCGTGCTGGCGCCCCGCGAGCGGCGCCCGGCGCGTCATCAACCCGTAAATGTCATCGACCATCTGGCGGAATGCGGGGTCCAGCCGGTTGCGCGGATGCGCAAACGGAACCCTGAGCTCGTTGGCAATCCGCCCGGGATTGGCAGAAAAGACCAGGATGCGGTCGCACATCAGCACCGCCTCTTCGATGTTGTGTGTCACCATCAGCATCGACTTCACCGGTAGGCGCCCTTCCGACCAAAGGTCGATGAGGTCGGTCCTGAGCGTCTCTGCAGTCAGCACATCGAGCGCGCTGAAAGGTTCGTCCATCAGCAAAAGATCGGGGTGCACGACCAGCGCACGAGCGAGCCCCACGCGCTGGCGCATGCCGCCGGAAAGCTCCTTCGGATAGGCGTTCTCATAACCACCGAGCCCGATCATATCGATTGCCGACTCAGTGCGCTCGGCACGCTCTGCCGCCGGCACGCCCTTCGCCTCGAGCCCAAGTGCGACATTCTCCTGCACGGTGAGCCACGGGAACAGGGCGAAGCTCTGGAACACCATCGCGATGCCCTCAGCGGGCCCGGCCAGCGGAGCGCCACGCCAGCGCACCGCACCGGCAGTCGGAGGAAGCAGCCCGGCGACCACCCGGAGCAACGTCGATTTACCCGAGCCAGAGCGGCCCAAGAGACCCACGATCTCACCCGTGATGATCGTGAGGTCCACCCGGTCGAGCACCAGGAGCTCGTTTGCCGCGTCAGTCCTGTAAGACTTGCGACAGGCTTCAACCTCGAGGAGCGGCCGGGCCGCGATCATCGTGTCCATGCGCGCTCCTCCTCAGGTCATGGCAGCGCGGCGGCGCGCGAACTCGTAGAGGGGCCGCCAGAACAACCGGTTGAAAGTCACGACGAAGCCCGCCATGACGGCAATGCCAAGCACGATATGCGCCGTGTTGCCCTCGTTCGTCGCCTCGGCGATATAGGCACCAAGACCGCGCGCTACCAGCGTCGTATGGCCCCAGGAAGCGACTTCGGCGACGATCGTCGTGTTCCAGGCGTTGCCCGTCGCGGTAATCGCGCCGGTGACGAGATAGGGAAGAATCCCCGGCAGAATCACCCTCCGCCACCAGAGGGCCCCGCGCACCCGGAAATTGGCCGCCGCTTCACGCAGATCACCCGGCAATGCCATGGTGCCGGCGATCACATTGAAGAGCACATACCACTGCGTGCCGATCAGCATGAGCGGCGTCAGCCAGATATTCGGATCGAGCCGGTAGCGCACGATCAGAATGACGATCAGCGGGAACAAGAGGTTGGCCGGAAAGGCCGCCAGGAACTGCGCCGCCGGCTGCGCCAGCCGCGCCACGCGCGGGCGAAGCCCCATCCAGACACCGATCGGCACCCAGATCAGGATCGAGATCACCACGGCGGCCAGCACGCGCGCGAGGCTCAGGCAGCCATCGATCAGCGTTTCGCCGAAGGCTGCGAGCGTCAGGCCGGCAGAAACGAAAAGAACAATGCGCCAAAGCGCCGCGGCCACGGCCAGAGCGATCAGAGAAAGCCAGAGCCAGTCACCGGCCTTCGAACGAGCGCGCACGATCGGAGCTGATCTTCCGCCGCGCGCCAGGCGAAGCCCGCCAAGGGTGGCGAGCACGCCGCCCGTCATCCGCGATCCGAACCGTAACAACCGGGTACGGCGCCACAGCCCAAGCATCCACGGCTCCGGAACCGCGACGGCAGCCGTCGTCTCGACACGGAACTTGTCTGCCCAGGCAACCAGCGGGCGGAACAGGAGCTGGTCGTAGATCAGGATCACCACCAGCATCGCCGCGATCGCCCAGCCGATCGCGGCGAGATTGCGGTCCGCCAGCGCCAGCGCGACGAACGAGCCGATCCCCGGCAGCGTCCAGGTGTGACTGCCGATGGTGATCGCCTCGGAGGCAACAACGAAGAACCACGCCCCGGACATGGACAACATCGTGTTCCACACCAGGCCCGGCATCGCGTACGGCACCTCGAGCCGCCAGAACCGTTGCCAGGCGGAAAGGTGAAAGCTGCGCGCGGCTTCGTCGAGGTCAGCCGGAATCGACGTCAGCGATTGGTAGAAGCTGAACGTCATGTTCCAGGCCTGGCTGGTGAAGATCGCAAAAATCGCCGCAAATTCGAGACCCAGCACGCGGCCGGGAAAGAGCCCGACGAAAAAAATCACCGTGAAAGAAAGAAATCCAAGAATCGGCACCGATTGCAGAATGTCGAGTAACGGCACCAGGATGATCTCGGCGCGCCTGCTCTTCGCCGCCAGCGTGCCGTAGCCGAACGTGAAGACAATCGAAACAACCAGCGCCGCGAACATCCTGAGCGTCGTGCGCACCGCGTAGTAGGGGAGAAGCTTTGGGTCGAGATGAACCGCCGCTGGCCCGGCGGCACCGAGCGGCGCGAAGGCGCCCCTGAGTGCCGGGGCGACAGCCATCAGCACCCCGAGCACTACGGCCGCGGCAACGAAATCCCAGACGTTTGGCAGCCGTGGCCGCAAGGCCGTGGCAGGAAAGGCGATGTTCGGCACGGGGCGGCCCCGCAGCAGATGGGTGCGGGCCGGCTCTAGGCGCTTCGGCGCAGCTTGTCAGCACCGGCGGTTGCCCGCCGGATGGCGATCGCGCACCGTGCGCCGCTCAGGGTGCGCTCTACAGGCCGGTGCTGCCGAAGCCGCCCGTAGCGCGCGCCGTATCGGGCAGTTCTGCAACCTCCTGCCAGAAAATCCGCACTACTGGTGCCAATACTGCCTGCGCGATCCGCATGCCGCGCGTCAAAGTAAAAAAGGCATCACCCGCATTGAGCAGGATCACCTGGAGCTCGCCACGGTAATCCTCGTCGATCGTCCCCGGGCTGTTCGCAAGTACGATGCCGTGCCTGAGCGCAAGGCCCGAGCGCGGCCGGATTTGCAGCTCGAAGCCGGATGGGAGCGCGATTTGCAACCCCGTGGGCACCAGGCTTCGTCCGCCCGGTGGGATGCTGATCGGTTCGTCAATCGCGGCCGCAAGGTCCACGCCTGCCGCACCGATCGTCGCGTACGCCGGAAGCGGAAGGTCGACGGCGTGTGCCAGGCGCCGCACCGGGACAGAGATCCCGTTCACGCGCCGAGTGCCGCCGCGATGCGCGCAGCCAGCCTCTCTGCGACTTCGGTCTTCGAAAGGCGCGGCCATTGCTCGCAACCCGCGTCGCTCACCACCAGCACGGCATTTTCCTCTCCGCCCATGATGCCACTCTCCGGTGATACGTCGTTGGCAAGGATCCAGTCGCAACCTTTGCGCTCGCGTTTCGCCCTCGCATTGACGCTGAGGTTGTCGGTTTCTGCGGCGAACCCGATGACCAGCTTCGGCCTGAGCGGCCCGCGCGCGGCAAGCGTGGCGAGGATGTCGGGGTTGGTCACGAGGCTGAGCAGTGGTGCTGTGGCGCCCGATTCTTTCTTGAGCTTGTGAGCGGACATCGCTGCGACGCGCCAGTCGGCAACAGCGGCGGCACAGACCGCGACATCAACCGGAAGCAGTGCCTGGCAGGTGGCAAGCATTTCCCTTGCCGTCTCGACATGGCGCACCACAACTCCGGGCGGATCGGCGAGGACGACCGGTCCTGAGACCAGCGTCACGCCGGCGCCGAGTGTCGCGAGCGCCGCAGCAATCGCATGACCTTGGCGGCCCGAGCTGCGGTTGGCGATATAGCGGACCGGATCGATCGGCTCGTGCGTCGGGCCGCTCGTCACCAGCGCCTTTCGCCCGGCCAGCGGACCTGCCGAAAGCAAAGCAGTGACCGCGGCCACGATGGAAGGTGGCTCGGCAAGCCGCCCGGGGCCGAACTCGTTGCACGCCATCGGCCCTTCGTCCGGACCGACCACCGCCACGCCGCGCGAGCGCAGCGTTGCCATGTTCGCCGCGGTGGCCGGATGCTGCCACATCCGTACATTCATCGCCGGCGCGACCAGCACCGGCTTGTCGGTCGCCAGCAGCAGAGTGGAGGCGAGATCGTCTGCCAGTCCGCCCGCCATCTTCGCAATCAGATCGGCCGAGGCCGGTGCGACGACCAAGAGATCGGCGGCTCTCGAGAGCTGGATGTGCCCCATGCGGTTCTCGGCATCCAGCGAGAAAAGCTCGGTAGAGACGAAGTTTTCCGTCAGGGCTTGCAGCGAGAGGGCGCTGATGAAGTGCTCTCCCCCTCGGGTCAGGACAGCGCTGACACCCGCCCCTCCCGCGCGGAAAAGGCGCACGAGCTCGAGTGCCTTGTACGCGGCGATGCCGCCCGAGACGATCAACAGGATACGCCGGCCGCTCAGAGCACCCATGCTTCAGAGCCGCCAGCCGGAATGGATGGCAACGATGCCGCCCGAAAGCCGCTCGGTGGCGACCCGGGCAAAACCCGCCGCGGTGAGCATCCGCGCAAGCGTCTCGGCGTCGGGAAACATGCGGATGCTTTCCGCGAGATAGCGGTAGCTCGCCGCATCACCGGCAACGATTCGCCCGAGCATCGGCAGCGCGTAAAACGACCACGCTTCGTAGAGGGGCACCAGAGCCGCAACTTCGAGCCTCGAGAATTCGAGACAGAAGAACCGCCCGCCGGGCTTCAGCACGCGGCGCGCCTCGGCAAGCACCGCGCCCTTGTCGGTGCAGTTTCGCAGCCCGAAGGCGATGCTGACGGCTGCGAAGCTCCGGTCCGGGAGAGGCAGCAGTTCGGCGTCGGCAACGAGAAAGGCGACACTCGCGATCGCGGCAGCCGCCAGAGCGCGGCGGCGCGCAACGCCGAGCATGGCCGGGTTGATGTCGGCAAGCAGCACCGGCCCGCCGCCTCTGGCGCGCCACGCAAAGCCGACATCGCCGCTCCCTCCCGCAAGATCGAGCAGCATTGCGCCCGGGCGTGGATCGAGCAGGCTGACCAGCCGGTGCTTCCAAAGCCGGTGCGCACCGAGCGACATCAGATCGTTCATCAGGTCATAGCGGGACGCCACGCTGGCAAAAACTTGCTCGACCATTGCGGCCTTGGCGGCCCTGGGAACCGAGCGGAAGCCGAAATCCACGCTTGCGGGGTTGTCGCTCATGCCCCGTCAGCATAGCCTCTTCCACAGCAATGCCGGAACTCCCGGAAGTCGAGACCGTGATGCGGGGCCTTGCGGCGCGGCTGGCCGGGCGGCGGATCACAGCCGTTCACGCGGCACGGCCCGACCTCCGCTGGCCGCTTCCCGCGCATCTTGCCGAACGCTTGCGCGGCCGGCGCATCGATGCGTTCAAACGGCGCGGCAAATACATCCTGATCCGCCTTTCGGGCGCTGAAAGCCTGCTCTTGCATCTTGGCATGTCAGGCCGGCTTCTCCTCGTCCAGGGTGCGGCCGCTCCCAGCGCGCATGAGCATTTGGTGGTGGAGGTCGAGGGCGGCTGGCGCCTCTGCTTCGTTGACCCCAGGCGCTTCGGCAGCGTCGATCTCCTGCCGACGGAAGCAGAGGGGCGGCATCCCCGGCTCGCCGGCCTCGGGCCGGAGCCGCTTGGCCCCGACTTCACGGCGAGCGTGCTCGCCCGGCACCTCGCAAAGCGTCGCACCCCGATCAAGGCCGCCCTGCTCGATCAGGCAACCGTCGCAGGACTCGGCAACATCTACGCAACGGAAGCGCTGTTCCGTGCGCGAATCAGCCCGCGCCGCCTGGCCGCCAATCTCGGCCGCGCACGCGTCGAACGGCTGTTCGTTGCGATTCGCGAGACCCTGGCCGAGGCCGTCGCAGCCGGCGGATCGAGCTTTTCGGATTACGTGCAACCGGACGGCACGCTCGGTTATTTCCAGCACGCTTGGCGGGTTTATGACCGGGAACGCTGCCCGGAATGTCCCGGCCAGCCTGCCTGCGGCGGCATCGTCCGGATCGTGCAGGGCGGGCGGAGCAGCTTCTATTGCCCGCGCCTGCAACGTTAGCCTGGCTTCACACCCAGGCAGACACTGTTTAGGAACCCGTTCGGGCGAACAAGGGGAACCATGATGAGCGGGCGAGACGAGCCGCGCATGATCAAAACTGAACGGCACGGGCGGGTCGGCCTGATCCGGCTCGACCGCCCGGAGCAACTGAACGTCTTGTGTGACGCGTTGATGACCGAGCTTGGCGCAGCGCTCAGGGACTTCGACGCCGACCGGACGATCGGTGCGATCGTCATCACCGGGTCCGACCGCGCATTTGCCGCTGGAGCCGATATCCGCGAGATGTGCAGCCGGCAATTTCCGGAAGCCTTCCTCGACGACTTCATCGCTGCACGCTGGGAGGTCGTGCTCGGCGTGCGAAAACCGGTGATCGCGGCGGTCGCCGGCTATGCGCTTGGCGGCGGCTGTGAGCTTGCCATGATGTGCGACATCGTGTTGGCCGCGGAGGGAGCGAAATTCGGACAGCCTGAGATCACGCTTGGCGTCATCCCTGGCTCCGGTGGCACGCAGCGATTGACACGTGCCATCGGCAAAGCCAAGGCCATGGAAATGGTGCTCGGTGCGCGGATGCTCTCGGCCGACGAAGCCGAGCGCGCGAACCTCGTTTCCCGCGTGCTCCCCGCGGGCGAGCTCATTCCCGAAGCAATCAAGCTCGGGGAAAAGATTGCCTCGTTTTCCCCGGTCGCGGCGGCCATGGCAAAGCAGGCCGTGAACGTCGCTTTCGAAACGACATTGCGCGAGGGCGCCCGCCACGAACGGCAGCTCTTTCTGTCGCTGTTCGGCACCGCGGACCAGAAGGAGGGCATGGCCGCGTTCCTCGCGAAGCGCAAGCCTGAGTTCCGTTCCGGCTGAAGGGCTCAGGCGCCGCCGCGTGCTCTGCCCCCGCCGCTCGCGGCCTACGGCACCGACCGTAAGGGGATGGGCAGGCCACTGAAAACGAAGGGCTAGTGTGCCGATAGCAAGTCCCGCTCGTGAGATACAAGCGTCGGAATCGGCACACTAGCGCGGCTCTCAGTTGCTTGACTTGCTGGCCTGCGGTCTCTAGAAGGACGGGTCCGCGCGGGTCCGACGTGCGCGGTTCCACGTTCGCAGCAATTGTCCAGAGTTCCGCCTCAATCCGGGCGGCACGGAGCTAATGGGTATGGCCAACACCGCATCCGCCAAGAAGCGCATCCGGCAAACCGTGCGGGCGACCGCGCGTAATCGCGCGCGCCGGGCACGCATGCGCACATTCGTCACGAAGGTCGAAGAGGCGATCGCCGGCGGCGATCCCACCGCAGCAAGCGCGGCCCTACGGGCGGCGCAACCGGAGATGCAAAGGGCCGCGGGAAAAGGCGTCGTGCACGCCAACCACGTTGCTCGTAAGCTCTCCCGCTTGTCCGCCCGCATCCGCGCCCTCCGCGCAAACTGATCTGCGCAGACTGAATAGCGGCCCGCGCGCAGCGCGCCGATGCGCCGCGCGGTGAATTTGCTGCACTGCCGATATCAACTTTTCTTCGAGGTCGTGTCGTTTCACGATGTTGGAGTGTGACGTCGTTGTGACAGATTTCGTCGCGCAGCACACTTCAAGGGATTATTGGATTTACTTAGGTTTTTACTTCGGCCCGGCAAATGTGATTTGCCTCGCTCTCTGCCACCTATTAATCCGTTCACCTGCCCGTAACGCAAAGCGGGTCCTTCCACAGCGGTTTCGTCGACGAGAACGGCGGGCATTCACGGGGAGGCAGCGGGAATCTTGCTGCCGCGAACAGGGGAGTGTCGGTGACGACCAGTGGCAGCGTAGCGGAAGCGGAAGCTTCGTTCGGACAAGTTTCCCCGGGGGGAAATAGCGCAAACGGGATCGCCGGCGCGTGGCGCCGCGTCAGGGAGCGCCTGCAGATTGAAGTGGGAGAGGCCGAGTACCGCGCGTGGTTGCGCCAGATGGCGCTCGGCGCCATCGACGGCGATGAGGTCACCCTGCATCTCCCGACACGTTTTCTGCGCGATTGGGTGCGTAGCCATTACGGTGAACGGTTGAACGCACTCTGGCACAGCGAGAATCCTGCCATCCGCCGCGTTGATATCCGGGTCGGTCGCAGCATAGCCGCCGCCGCCCCAGATGGCGCTCTCGCCGAAGTAACGACTGGCCTGCCGGGCACCGCGGCCAGCCAGGCAGGCACACAGACAACAGGCACACAAGCCAGAGGCAATGCAGCACGGCTTTCCGGGAGAAGCGAGGGGCGGGACGCGCTCGGCGTGTTGCTCGAGCCCCGCTTTACGTTCGAGCGCTTCGTGGTCGGCAAGCCTAACGAGTTTGCCTACGCCTGCGCCCGGCGGGTCGCAGAGCGTCCGGCATCCCCCGCCTTCAACCCGCTCTTTCTTTATGGCGGCGTTGGGCTCGGCAAGACGCACCTCATGCACGCGATCGCTTGGGAGCTCGCCGAGCGCGCGAACGAGCGCTGGGCAACGGTTGCCTACATGTCGGCCGAACGCTTCATGTACCGCTTCATCGCTGCCATCCGCAGCCAGTCGACCATCGAGTTCAAGGAACAGCTTCGCAGCGTCGGTGTTCTAATGGTCGATGATCTCCAGTTTTTGATCGGCAAGGACAACACCCAGGAAGAGTTCTTCCACACCTTCAATGCGCTGGTTGACGCCGGCAAGCAGATCGTGGTCTCAGCCGACAAGTCCCCCTCGGATCTTTCCGGCCTGGAAGACCGACTGAGAACGCGGCTCGGCTGCGGCATGGTGGCGGACCTGCACGCCACGACCTACGAACTCCGCATCTCCATCCTGGAAGCTAAGGCTGCGGCCGCGGCCGTGGTCGTCCCGCCGCGCGTGCTCGAGTTCCTGGCGCAGCGCATTACCTCCAACGTCCGCGAGCTCGAAGGTGCTTTGAACCGCCTGACCGCGCACGCGAACCTGTTCGGGCGCGAAATCACGCTGGAAACCACGCAGGAAGTCCTGCATGACATCCTGCGTGCGCATGACCGGCGGATCACGATCGAAGAGATCCAACGTAGGGTCGCCGAGCACTGGCATCTCCGCTTGGCCGACATGAGCTCCTCGCGGCGCGCCCGTGCGGTGGCACGCCCGCGTCAGGTCGCGATGTACCTCGCCAAGCAGTTGACAAGCCGCAGCCTGCCTGAGATCGGCCGCCGCTTCGGCAACCGTGACCACACAACAGTCATGCACGCCGTCGCGCGCGTCAGCGAATTGATGGAGCGCGACTCCGCGTTCGGCGAAGAAGTCGAGAATTTGCGCCGCATGCTCGAAAGCTGACGCGGGATCGCAGATCTCTGAGCCGGCTCGATCAATTTCCCTGGAGCAACGTCGCTCTGACCGTAATCGCCAGATGCCGGTCGGGGCGACGAAATTGCTCGAGAAAACAAGTTAAAGAGCATGTTCAGTCAACCTGGACATGCTCTAGTCGCCCGATTGCGATGCTGCCCCGTCGGCACGAGGCCGTGCCCGCCTCCGCCCCGGGCTCGGCGACACTGGCGCAACGCCGACGTAGCGGGTTCCCATCTGCGCAGCTGCGCTGGTCTGAAAGCGGCGGGCGCGGACGAGCACGGCGCGATCCGCATCGGTCAGCCGCTCAGCTTCGCGGAGATGCTCGCCCCAGCTCGGCAGACCCCAAATCTCAAGCCAGCCTTCGCGGCAGCCGACTTCTTTATAGAGCTGCCAGTAACTGGCCCCGGCGCGCCCGCGCACGTGTTGCAGCTCGGCCATCACGGCAAGAAAAACTGCACGTGCCTTCGGTGGCACGTGATAGCGCTCGCTTTCCAGTATCTGGCTGCGTGCGCGGGCCAAAAAGCGCGCTTCCGGCGGCGCCGCGTCCGTTTGCGCTGCCACCGCCTCGAGCGCGAAACGACCGGCACCGAGTGCCAGGCCGATCCCGAGCACCGCCGCGGTCGCCATCGTCCAGGGCAGCCCGACTTCGGTGCCGAGCCAGCCCCAGCCGAACGCCCCGACAACCAGCGCACCGTTGGAGAACAGCTGGTAAATCGCGAGCGCGCGCGCCCTGACCCACGGCGGGGCGGCAAGCTGCGTGGCGGTCTGGGTGAGAGAGCCGGCAATCACCCAGCCGCAGCCGAACAATAGCATCGCCAGCGCCGCCAGCGGCCACGACCGCGACAGGGCGAGCAGCAACATCCCGACGCACGAAATGAGGCTAGCCGCCATCGTCAGATCGCCGCGCGGGAACAGCCGATGCAGCGTCGGCAGCAACATGCCGGTGCCGACGGCCCCCGCCCCCATGAGGCCGAGCAGCCCGCCGAACACTACGGCGCCGAGATGAAGCTGTTGCTTGACGACCAGCGGCAGCAGCGCCCACGGCGCCGCCGCCGGCAGGTAATAAACCGATATCCGGAGGATCGCCGCCTGCACTCTGGGCGTGCTGCGCACGAACCTGACGCCGGCCGCCATCGCGCCGATCAGATGCTCGCGCGGCAGATTGGCGGGCTCCCGGGGACGACGCCATGCGCCGAGCGCTTGCACCGGCGCGAGGAACGAGGCGGCGTTCAACGCGAACGCCAGCGCCGCCCCGAACGCCGCGACGATCGCCCCGGCCAGCGCCGGGCCGAGGGCGCGCGCAATGTTGAAGCTCACGCTGTTCAGGGCGACCGCCTGACCAAGATCGTCGCGGGGCACCGTCTCGGGAATGATTGCCTGCCACGCGGGACCGTTCATCGCGGTGCCAATTCCGATCGCGAAAGTCAGCGCAAGCAGGCTCCAGGCAACGATCGCTCCGATCGCTGTGAGCACCGCAAGCAACGCGGCCGCGGCCAGCATGCCGATTTGCGTGACGATCAGGAACCAGCGCCGGTCGACGATATCGGCAAGCGCTCCGGACGGCAGGGCGAGCAGGCACATCGGCATGATCGTCGCCGCCTGGACGAGGCTCACGGTCAGCGCGTCCGGTTGGAGGTCCGTCATCAGCCAGCCGGCACCGGTGTTCTGCATCCAGGTGCCGAGCGAGGTGATCAGGTTGGCGGCAAAGAGAGAGAGAAAGACCGGATGTTCCAGGGGTTTGAGCGCGGCGGGCAGGCGCATCCCGTGACTTTCCCCGCTTCGCGCCGCGACCGCAACTGCCGCGGCTAGAGCAATATCACCCTGACTGGAATCGCCAAGTGCCGGTCAGGGTGATGAAATTGCTCGAGAAAGCGAGTATAGTGCACATTCTGTCAGCTCGAACGCGCTCTAGCCCGCAGCCACGGTCTTCCGGCTCCGCGCACCGGAATGAAGTCAGGTCCCAGCGTCCTGCCCCCGCCGTGGGCAACAAGCGAAACGCGATCAATAGGCCGCTGAAAACAAAGTGCTAGCGCAGCGAGCTCAGCGTTCGACCCGATGCACGTCGTGCACGGTAACCCCGACCTCCGGGGTCGGCATTTCCAGCCAACGTTCGTGGGTCAGGGTGCGCTCGGTATCGCGGTAGCCGGCATCCCAATGTTCGTGCATCGAAAGCGCGCTGAACTCGTAATCCTTCACCTGCCCTTCATAGGCGGCATGCTGGTAGATCATGTGAATCAGCGACACTTCGGGCAGATGCGCGAGCTTTTCCTTGAGCGCGCGCTCCTCCGGGCTGAGTCGCTCCTCGGCCACCTTGGCGAGCACTGCCCGCAACTGCACGTCCTTGGCATGCAGAGCGCGGAAAACATCAGTCGAGAGGCGTGTCCGGCTGGAGTATTGAATATCCTTCTGCCGCGCCGCGACGCCGATGAGATCGCGCGGAATGCTCCCCCGCGCGCTGAAAAGATCGACCTGGAAAACCAGCATGTTCTGCGATCCCGCGCGCTCGAAGACATGCTGCAGCGGCGTGTTGGAAACCAGACCGCCATCCCAGTAATAGTCGGTTCCGACCGCGATCATCGGCAGGCCCGGCGGCAGTGCGCCGCTGGCCATGATGTGCTCTACCGACAGCTCGCTGTCGGAGCTGTCGAAAAAAAAGAAATTACCGGTGCCGACATTGACGGCACCGACCGCAATCCGCGTCGCGCCGCTGTTGAGCAGATCGAAGTCAATGAGGCGCAGCAGTGTCCTGCGCAGCGGGGACGTGTCATAAATGCTGGTCGCGCCCTTGGAACCGCGCGGCCTGGACCAGGCCGGCGGGTAGCTGGGCTCGAAGAACCCCTGCTGACCGAGGGTCATCGTCAGCCACGCCGACCACAGATTGTGCGCGCGCCGCATCACATCGCCATCCGGTGCGACCGGCCAGACCGGGCGGGCGGTGACCGTCTCCCAGAATTCTCTGAGCCGCTCGACCCGCCGCTCTGGCGGATTGCCGGCGATCAATGCTGCGTTGATGCCGCCGATGGAAACGCCATTCACCCAGTCGGGCTCGAGACCGGCCTCGTGCAGCGCCTGGTAGACCCCGGCCTGGTAGGCGCCGAGCGCTCCGCCACCTTGCAGCACCAGCGCGATGCTATGGCAGTTCTGCGGGCGCCATGCGGCGTGTGGCGAACGGTTTGGCGGCAGCGGTCCGGCATCCATGGCGCGACCATCCTGTGAAATCGTGGCATTTCTATAGCATGCGCCGGCATCAGAGCCGACTCCATCAGTGCCCGGAACGGTCCCGCGGGCTTTCCATCCTGCCGGGCCTGGGCCAGAATCCGCAAAGATGCAGCCAAGGGAGACAGCCATGAGCCAAGCCAAGACCCTCGCGGGCAAAGTCGCGCTGGTCACCGGATCGACCAGCGGGATCGGTCTCGGGATCGCCCGTGCGCTCGCCGCCGAGGGTGCAGCCATCATGATGAACGGCTTCGGACCAGCCGATGCGATCAGTAAGCTGCGCCGGGACCTGGCTACCGAGTTCGGCGTGAAAATCGGCTACAGCGGCGCCGACATCAGCAAGCCACCCGAGATCACCGCAATGGTCCAGGCAACCGAGCAGGAACTCGGCAGCCTGGACATTCTCGTCAACAACGCCGGCATCCAGTACGTCGCAAGCCTGGTCGATTTTCCGCCGGAGCGGTGGAATGCCATCATCGCGATCAACCTCTCCGGCGCGTTCCACGCAATGCGCGCCGCCTTGCCGGGCATGAAAAAGCGTGGCTGGGGGCGGGTGATCAACATCGCATCCGCGCACGGCCTGGTCGCCAGCCCCGAAAAGGCAGCCTACGTTGCCGCCAAGCACGGGCTGGTCGGGCTGACGAAGGTGGCAGCGATCGAAACCGCTAACGACGGCATCACCGTCAATGCGATCTGCCCGGGCTGGGTGCTGACGCCGCTCGCGGAAAAGCAGGTCGCCGAGCGGGCGAAAGAGAAGGGCATCTCTGAGGCCGACGAGATGGTGGCCTTCGTCTCCGAGCAGCAGCCGATGCACAAGTTTTCGACACCGGAGGAAATCGGTGCACTCGCGGTGTTTCTCTGCTCGGACGGCGCGAAAACGATCACCGGCGCGCCGCTGTCCATCGATGGCGGCTGGGTCGCACACTAGAGCAATGTCGCCCTGACTGGAATCGCCAGATGCCCGTCAGGGCGATGGAATTGCTCGAGAAAAGAAAAAGAGAACATGTTCAGTCAAACTGGGCATGCGCGCGAGCGGATCGCGCTCGACTTGGGCGCAAAGCGACCCAGGAGCCAGGGGAATCGGGCGTGGTTTCGCAGTGCTCGCCGTCAACTGCACTGCGACCAGCCGCAATGGACGCAGCTTAGGCAGCCCGCCTCCCGCACCAGCCCGGGTTGGCTGCAGCGCGGGCAAAGCGGCCCTGCCACGGGCCGCACCGCGACGGCGCCGTCCCCTGCTTTCTCAGGGGCCGACAGAAACCCGCTGGCGATCATGTGCCGCTCCAGCACATCGCCGATCGCCGCGACCAGAGAAGGGACATAGCGGCCGCCCTGCCAATGACCCCCGCGCGGATCGAACACCTGCTTGAGCTCCTCCGCCACGAACGCCACCTCGCCGCCGCGGCGGAACACGGCGCTGATCATGCGGGTAAGCGCGACAACCCACGCATAGTGCTCGAGGTTCTTCGAATTCACGAAGACCTCGAACGGGCGGCGGTGGCCGTCCTGCTCGACATCGTTGATCGTAACGTAGAAGGCATGTTCGCTCTCGGGCCAGCGCAGCTTGTAGGTGGCACCGATCAGCTTCTCCGGGCGGGAAGCAAGCTCGCCTCGCGCCGCCGCGGAGGCCGGCTCCGCCTGCTTGATGGCAAGCACGGCCCCCGTCACCGCGTTGGGCCGGAAGGTCGTGCAGCCCTTGCACCCGCTGCGCCAGGCGTCCTGATAGACCTCCTGGAAAGCTTCGAAGCTGATGCTTTCCGGAACATTGACGGTCTTGGAAATTGCGCTATCGACATGTCGCTGCACGGCCGCCTGCATCCGGATATGCTCTGCGGGCACGAGATCCTGCGTGGTCACGAAATGATCGGGAACCGGCGCGTCCGCCCCGAACCGGGCGCGGAACAGGCGCCACGCGTAGTCCGAGACTTCTTCTTCCCGCCGCGAACCGTCGGGCTCGAGCACTTTGCGGCTGTAGCTCAGTGCGAACACAGGCTCGACCCCGCTCGAGACGTTATCGGCAAAGAGCGAAATTGTGCCTGTCGGCGCAACCGAGGTCAGAAGCCCGTTGCGGATGCCGCTCAGCCGGATCTGCTGGCGCACATCGTCCGGAAGTCCGCGCACCGTCTCACCCGCGAGATAGGCGTCCCGGTCGAACAACGGAAACGCTCCCTTCTCGCGCGCCAGATCGACCGAAGCGAGGTAGGAAGCGCGCTCGATTTCGCCGGCCCAGAGCGCAGCACGCTCCGCCGCCTCGTCCGAGCCATAACGCAGACCGCACATGAAGAGCGCGTCCGCAAGGCCGGTCACGCCAAGGCCGATGCGGCGCTTGGCGATCGCTTCCTGGTGCTGCTCGTCGAGCGGGAAGCCGGACACGTCGATCGCGTTGTCCATCATCCTGACCGCAGTGGTGGCCAGCTTGGCCAGCTCGTCGGCGGCCAGCCGCGCCTCGGCAGTGAACGGATTGTGCACCAGCCGCGCCAGGTTGATCGAGCCGAGCAGGCAGGCGCCGTACGGCGGCAGCGGCTGTTCGCCGCACGGGTTCGTAGCGTGGATCACCTCGCAGTAGGCGAGGTTGTTGCGGGCGTTGATACGGTCGATGAACAGAACGCCCGGCTCCGCGTACTCGTAAGTCGCGCGCGTGATGCTGTCCCACAGTGCGCGGGCCGGGACCGTGCGATAAACTTTGCCGTCGAAGACGAGCGGGAAGTCCGCATCGGCCGCGATCGCTGCCATGAAGGCGTCGGTAACCAGAACGGAAAGGTTGAAGTTGCGCAGCCGGCCCGGCTCCCGCTTGGCGGCGATGAACGCTTCGATGTCCGGATGATCACACCGCATCGTCGCCATCATCGCGCCGCGCCGCGCGCCGGCGGACATGATGGTGCGGCACATCGCGTCCCATACATCCATGAAACTCAGCGGGCCCGACGCATCCGCGGCCACGCCCCTGACCGCCGCACCTTTCGGCCGGAGGGAAGAGAAATCGTAGCCGATCCCGCCGCCCTGCTGCATCGTCAGTGCCGCCTCGCGGAGATGGGCGAAAATACCTCCGAGATCGTCCGGGATCGTCCCCATCACGAAGCAGTTGAAAAGCGTCACGCGACGCTCCGTCCCCGCGCCGGCCACGATGCGCCCGGCCGGCAGGAAACGGAAATCTTCGAGCGCACGGTAGAACCGGCCCTCCCAGAGCGCGGGCTCCGCCTCCGCGGCCGCAAGCGCCCGCGCAATGCGCCGCCAGGTATCCTCTATCGTGCGGTCGATCGGCGCGCCGCTGGCATCCTTGAAGCGGTATTTCGCGTCCCAGATCTGCCGCGAGATCGGGGCAATCCGGGTGCCGATCGTCTCAGGCTGCGCAACGATATGAGTGTCCAACGAACCTGCTCCCGAACATGTCTGGCCGCCGCTCAGACGGTCGGCAGAGCCGAGAGGCCCCCCGCCTCCGACTCGGGCCGGCAAGTTGGATTGTTGGAGCGCGTCCCGCGACAGGCAAGGGCCTACCGTGCAGCGCCGTCGGACGTTCTTTGCAACTGGCCGGAGTCCGTCGTAGCGCGGGTGAGGGAAGCGAAGTTCCCTGCTTGGAGGCACCGCCGCGGCCCCGCCCCGCGTCGCGGAAGTCTGTCGCTCTGGCGGCCCACGCGAGGCGTCGGCTGCCAGACGGTCGGGGTCGGCAAACCCCGTGCGGCGGAAGCCGGCCGGCGCCATTCAGGCCGAACTGTTCAGGAGCCTCAGGGCGCCCCCCGGATGGCATAAAGAGCCGGCGCGGGCAGCACGAACGTGCGCTGCCCTGCGCGACTTAATCCATCCTCCGCCACAGGCCCGTAAGGCCGACTAGCGGGCCCTCTTTGCGGCCACCGGCCAGCCGTTCCAGCGTTGCCAGGAGATCGCATAGGGCGTCGTAACGGCCCCACCGGAACTCGTCCCGCGGGCTGATACGCAACTGCTGCGACAGCCAGCCGAGGTGCAACTTGATCGTGGCAGGTCCCCAGAAGCGCGCTCCCGCCGTGACCGCGTGCGCCTCCGCCCCGGCGTGCCGGTTCGCGTCGACGCTGGCGTAGCCCTCGTCATAGGCAGTCTCATTGCTCATCGCGCTCTCTCCGTACGGCGGTTGCAGCGCGTCGGTCGGGCGCGTTCCGCGGGGCCAGGGCCAAGCGGGCGTCGGCCAATCAATTATGCCGCTTCAGTGATAATTTTTGGTCTGCAATGAGCCGCGCACCTGCTGCATAAGGCAGTCGACCCATCGCGGTCTTGCGCTCGCCCGCGCCGCCGCTACGGGTGAACCGCCGTCCTTCTGCGGATAGCCTAAGCGACAAAGTGCCATTCGATCAACGTCGAACGAGGACCACAGATGTCTGATCTCAAAACGACGGCCCCCCCGAAAACCCAACCCGCCGGCGCGGCCCGGCTGCGGATCCCCTCCATCCGGTCCGCTCCGGCCAATGACGCCGTCCTTCAGAGTCTCGGGCTTCTCGCCGAGCTGGCCGGAACCTGGCAGGGACAAGGCTTCAATCTCGTCGCTCGGCCGGACAAGGAGAGCGATGCAAACCTTTACCTCGAGCTGAACCAGACCACGGAGACCCTGAAGTTCGATCCGATCTCGTCCGCGATCCCCAATCGGGGCTTCGGCCAGGACGATATCAATCTCTTCGGATTGACCTATCTGCAGCAGATCAGCGATTCCGTAGCCGGTGGCGCACTGCACATCGAGCCTGGCATCTGGGTGCATCAGCCGGCAACGAGCGCGCCGCCTGAAACGCCACCATCGGGGGACGAGATCGTCTTTCGCATGGGCTCGATCCCCCACGGCAATGCAATCCTGGCCAAGGGGATTGCCCGGAAATTCAGCGGGCCACCCACGCTGCCCACCGCTGCGGCGGCCTACAACGGCTCGATCTTCCCCTCTTTCAACAGCACGCCGTTTGCTGTCGGTGCCCCGATTTTTGCGCCCGAGACTTCGGAATTCAATCTGCCACCGCCCCCGCCGCCGGCCCCGGCGCATGGATTTACGCAGTACACGCTGACCAACCCGCCGTCGGCAACCAATCCACGAACGCCGTTCGGCAATGTGCCGCCCGTGCCGCTGCCGGCGGAAATCGGCGGCGTGCTGATCCAGGACCTCGTCAACGATCCCATCAAGCTGCTGCAGAGTGTCATTGCGCAGCAGCAGGTGGATGGGAGCACGTTCGACGGCGTGGCGCTGAATATCGCGTCACAGACGCCGATCACATTCGCGACAACACCGAACACCGCGTCGCCAACGGTATCGGTTACCGTGCCGGACGGCGGCGGCGGGATCGAGAACATTCCGTTCCTGGTCGCAAACGCCAACTCCGCACTGGTGTATGCAACGTTCTGGATCACCAATGTGCGACACCCCGAGCGGCCCGAACCGCGGCTGCAGCTACAGTACGCGCAGATGGTTCTTCTGAATTTTCCGATCCTCCTGGCAGCCGCGCCGAAACCTAACTTCAGTTGGCCGCACGTCACCGTGGCAACTCTGCACAAGGTCTTCGGCTGAGCGCAGCGATTGCGCGGGCTGGCGAAGGTTCACGCAATCGCCTCTTGACCTCCGGACCGGTCAGAACGAATCGCCCCCTGGGCGCAGCGCGACCGCCGTCGGCTGCGATCCGGCCGAAAACAGCCAGGGGACTGAGTGATGATCATAGATCCCGCCCGCCTCGCCCTCGTGCTCATCGACCTCCAGAACGACTTCCTCGACGCTGCCGGGGCCTTCGCGCGCGGTGGCGTCAATGTCGCCGCGCTGGCAGGTCTGCCGGCGCGCCTCGCGCCGCTCCTCGCCGCCGTGCGTCGTGCCGGCGGGCTCGTCGTCTCCACCCACTTCACCCTGGTCCCCGGCCGCGGCGGCGAGCCGATCGTAGCACCCCGCCTGAAGGCAATCCGCCCATTCCTGCGTCGCGGTGACTTTGCCTCCGGAAGCCGCGGCCATGCCCTGGTCGACGGCCTCGCGCCGGCCGACATCTCGATCGAAAAGGTCGGCGATTCCGGCTTCTATATGAGCCCGCTCGAATGGGTGCTGCGCCACACCGGCATCGACACGCTGGCGATCGGCGGCATCGCCACCAACGGCGCCGTCGCCTCGACCTTGCGGGATGCCGAATTGCGCGAGTTCCGCTCGCTCGTGCTCGCCGACTGCTGCGCCGCCTTCGATGCTGAGCAGCACGCAACGGCACTCGCCGCATTGCGCGCCGTAGCCGAGATCACCAACGCCGCCACGCTGACCGCGACCCTCGCTCGTTGGGGCTGAGGGTGGAGGAGGCTGAGAGCAGGGCTGACACGCCTCGCTCCAGCCTCCCGCGCTCAAGATGGTGCCGGCGAGCGTCGTTTCGGCGCAATCCTCCGATGCCCGAGCCCGGCGCCTGCCTGCCCTCATCGTCCGCCCGGTTGCCAGGCGTGCCGTTGCGCCCTAAGGGAGCCCCAAAAGGGTCCGTTCCATGAACATCATCCAACGATACGAGGCCGAAGCGGTCGGCCGGCTCACAGCCGAACGGCCGGTGCCCGAGTTTGCCCCGGGCGACACGCTCCGGGTGCTCGTCCGCGTCGTCGAGGGTGAGCGCACCCGCACCCAGGCCTTCGAAGGCGTCTGCATCGCCCGCTCGAACCGCGGCCTCAAC
>JBOHMN010000488.1:0-1691 GCA_050730175.1 Acetobacteraceae bacterium
GCCAGGCGATATTCCGGCCGCCATCAGTTCGCGGGCGAAGAGTCGCCTCCGCCCGATGAACCACCAGTGGGTCCCTTCAATGGCCGCTTCCGCCGCGTATGTCGCTTCGAGCATCGATCGCTCAGGCCGTTCCGGGGCAGGCCTGGCGTCCGCTCACACCTGTCAGTAGGACCCCGCTCATCGCGCGGCCGACAGCGCGACAAGGATCACCCCGCCCGTGATCAGCACCGCGCCGAGCAGGCGCGTCGGGGGCATAGGCTCCCCAAGCACCACAACCGAGGCAATCATGACGCCCACGAATTGCAGCGCCATCATGGACTGGGCGACATTCAACGGCAGCCGCTCGAGGACCAGGAGATACAGCATCGCGGCGCCGCCGAACAGCGCCAGACCGCAGAGAACGCTCGGATGCATGAGAATGGCGACCAGCCCGGCGGTATTGCGGCCGCCGACGCCGGTCTTGAGCAGAAGATTCGCAGCCACCGCGCTCATGATCATCGCTCCAATCAGTGGCAGCGCACGTATCATCCTTCCCGTTCCTTCTCAGCCAGCCCGACGACCTGTAACCCACATCTTTCCAGGCCGGGCAACCCGAGAATCGCCGCATCCAGCCGCGCAGACGCGCGCGTGATGATCCGGATCCCGGGAAGAAACCGGAACAGCCTGTTGAACTTCAAGACATCGCTGTTCATAAAGAGGCAGAATCCGAAGAAGCCATAGGTTTTCCAGCTTCTGATCTGAAGGCGGGCATGCTCGAGGGCGGGCGCCGTTTCGGACCAGAGAAGCGGACGTTCGGTCTGGTAATCGAGGGTCGGAGAAGTCCGGTAGATGGCCCAGCGCAGGACGCGCCAGAGCCAGAAATCGCTCACCGGCTCCCGAAAATAAAAGCGGCCGCCTGGCTTCAGGATTCGCGAAACCTCGGAGAAGAGGCGAGTCCGATCGCGCACGTGATGCACGCCCCCGAGCATGACTACGCTGTCGAACGCGGCGGTCGCGAGCGGCAGCGTCGTGACATCGGCCTGAACAAACGCCAGGTCCGCATTCGTGTTGTGCAAAAGTGCCTGTTCGAGCATCGAGAGCGATACGTCCACCCCGACCCCACGCGCGACGCGCGAACCGAACAGCGGGAATCCTTCGCCCCGGCCGCAGCACAGTTCCGCGGTCACGCCGAGCTGGCGGTCGATCGTCGCCAGCAGGGCACGATCGAGGCCGTTCATATATTCTTCCGTGTGAGGATATCCGAGGTTTTCAACGTACCCAGCCGCAATCCGGTTGTAATGGTCCTGTTGCCGCCGGGCATCGGCGGAGCAGTGCTCAATGGCGAATAATGGGATGCCGGATCCGGAGAGCGCGTAGGATGATCCGTCGGTTCCGCGCAGTTCCAAGCCATCGCGCGCCAGAGGCGCACCGGTCTGAGGCGAGATCAGGAGATCGAGGACACCGTCAACCCGCAGGCTTCCTTCCTCCGGGGCGGGCCGGGAATTCTCGGCGCTGCTATGTTGCAAGCGCGCCCCCCATCTCGTCCGCGTCCCGCCCGCGTTGCGGATGCGGCCTGGTGCCGATCGCCGACCAGGAAATCTCGTTGATCCACGCGAGCTCAACGTCGGCAAGCCCCGCCTCGCGCACCATCCGGGCAACGGTTTCACGTGGCCAGTAATGCGCGATGCGCGGCAGCATCTGATCGAAGACGA
>JBOHMN010000489.1:0-1861 GCA_050730175.1 Acetobacteraceae bacterium
CAAGCACACCGTTCATTATACTCGGGTCGCAGGCAGGCGTTTCGAAGGGCTCTGGCGATGACACGGGGCGGCTTCGCACGGAATGACCAATTTGGCGGCTGGTGACACGACTGTTGGGTCTAGGCCAACAAAAAAGGCCGCCATCTGTCGACGGTGCGCGTTCTGGAACTGCTGGAGAAGCATGGGGTCGACACCCCGGACGGGTTCTTCAAGCTCGACAAGGGCCGCATCACCGCCTCCACCCTCAACCGGCATCTGAGCCGGCTTGGCTATGATCACCAGCGCATGACCCGCGAGCCGCCGGCGGTTCGCTTTCAGGCGGAGCATTCGAACGCGCTCTGGCATTTCGACCTGAGTCCGTCGGATCTGAAGCAGCTGAAGGCGCCGCCGTGGATCGATCCGGAGCGCCAGGGCGCGCCGAGCCTGATGCTGTTTTCCGTCGTCGATGACCGTTCAGGCGTGGCCTATCAGGAATACCGCTGCGTCTATGGTGAGGACGCCGAGGCGGGCCTCAGATTTTTGTTTAACGCCATGACGCTCAAAGCGGACCCGGGTGATCTCTTGCAAGGCATCCCGTCCGCCCTCCACCTCGACAACGGCCCGGTTGCAAAGTCGGCGGTGTTCAAACGCGTGATGGAAAGCCTCGGCGTCGCGGTGATCACGCACATGCCCGCCGGGTCCGACGGCCGGCGCACGACGGCGCGCGCCAAGGGTAAGGTCGAGCGGCCGTTTCGCACCATCAAGGAAGCCCACGAGACGCTCTACCACTTTCATGAACCGGAGAGCGAGGACGAGGCGAACCGGTGGCTGGCGCGGTTTATCGCCACCTACAACGCCAAGGATCACCGCACCGAGCCGCATTCGCGGCGCGACGACTGGCTGGCGCATCTGCCCGCCGACGGGATCCGCCAGATGTGTGCCTGGGAGCGGTTCTGCGCCTTTGCGCGCGAACCCGAACGGCGCCTGGTCGGCATCGATTGTCGCCTGACCGTCGCCGGCGTCGCTTATGAAGTCGACCCCGAACTCGCCGGCGAGAGTGTCGTGGTGTGGTGGGGTCTGTTTGATCAGGAACTCTGGGTCGAGCATGGCGAGGAGCGCTTTGGGCCGTTCCAGCCAATAGGCGGCCCCATCCCGCTGCACCGCTATCGCAAGCACCGGAAATCGCGGCGGGAGATGCGCGCCGACCAGGTTGCCGCGCTCGCCGACAAGCTGGTGCTGCCGCGTGCGGCGGTCTCCGGCGCGGACGGTGTGGTCGAGATCCGCACTGCCGCCGCGATCCCCATGCAGCCCTTTCGCGACCCCGACCCGTTTCACGAACTGACCTTCGCCGGCCCACTGGCCGCCCGCCGCGCCATTGCCGACGAGATCAGACTGCCGCTCGCCAAGCTGTCGGATGAGGATCGCGCCTTCGTCGATGCACTGCTGGCCAGGACGCTGGCCCGTCCCGAGGCCCTCGCAGCGGTGCGCGAACATTTTCCGCCGGGGACCCGCAGGAAGCTCTGATGCTGACCGAAGTGATGCAGCACTATGGCCTGGCCCATCCGCCGGTCGACGCCGGTTTCTTCGAGACCGAGCATCACGCGCAGGTGGCGCGCGACATCCAGGCCGCGATCACGCGCGGCGGTCTGATCGCGCTGACCGCGATCATCGGCGCCGGCAAGACTGTCCTGGCGCGCCGCCTGCGCGCCGAACTCGAGCGGGAAGACAAGGTGATCGTGTCGCGCTCGCTGTCCTTGGACAAGACCAGGATCGCGATGCCGTTGCTCGTGGCCGCCCTGTTTTACGATCTCTCGCCCGAGAAGAATGTGGCGATCTCGAACAATTCCGAGCGCCGCGAACGCGATCTCCAGGATTTGTTCCG
>JBOHMN010000490.1:0-4446 GCA_050730175.1 Acetobacteraceae bacterium
GTATCGGCGATGCGGCGCGCCTTCGACTGGGTGGCGATCTCGGGCACGGTGGTGATCGGCGAGGGCGAGATGGATGAAGCGCCGATGCTCTACATCGGTGAGAAGGTCGGCTGCGGCGGGCCGGCGATGGACATCGCGGTCGATCCGCTGGAGGGGACCACGAGCACGGCCAAGGGTGGGCCGAATGCGATGGCGGTGGTGGCGCTTGGCGAACGCGGTCAGTTCCTGCACGCACCGGACGTTTACATGCAGAAGATCGCGGTCGGCGGCGGCCTGCCGGCAGGGGTGGTCGATCTCGACGCGCCGGTCGAGGAGAATTTGCGTAACCTGGCGCGCGCCAAGGGGCGCGAGATCGGCGACCTCGTGGTGTGCATGCTCGATCGCGAACGCCACCAGGAGCTGATCGCGCGTTGCCGCGAAGCCGGCGCACGGATCGCGCTCATTCCGGATGGCGATGTTGCCGGGGTGATCGCAACCGCGCAGCCGGAGACCGGGGTTGACATCTACATGGGTGCGGGCGGCGCGCCCGAAGGAGTGCTGGCCGCGGCGGCGCTGAGAGCGATCGGCGGACAGATGCAAGGCCGGCTTCTGTTCGAGAACGAGAGAGAGATCGAACGCGCTCGTGGCATGGGGATCAGCGATCCCCAGCGAAAATATGGCATCACCGACATGGCCGGAGGAGACGTGATGTTTGCAGCGACCGGTGTGACGGGTGGGGCGATGCTGCGTGGCGTGAGACGGTTCGGCGCGGGCGCGGTCACGCATTCGCTGGTGATGCGCAGCAAGTCGGGTACCGTGCGCTATATCGAGGCGCACCACAATTTCCTGACCAAGACCTGGACTCCGGATTGACGGTGACCGCGACGTGACACCCCCCCCGGCGCTCGGTGTTGTGCGGAGCCTGAGCGGGCGCCGCTGGGTCTGGCGTGAGGCCGAGGAGAGGCTTGGGCTCGGCATCGCCGAGCGGCTTGGGGTGCCGGAGTTGCTGGGGCGCGTGCTGGCGGCCCGTGGGGTGACGATCGAGGCGGCCGGCGACTACCTGGCGCCGACGCTGCGCGCGATGCTGCCGGATCCGTCGCTGCTCGCGGACATGGATACCGCCGCCGGGCGACTGGCGACGGCAGTCGTCGCCGGCGAGATGGTCGGGGTGTTCGGCGACTACGATGTCGACGGCGCCTGCTCGGCGGCGCTGATGGTAGGCCTGCTCGGCGATCTCGGCATCGAGGTTACGTGCCATGTGCCCGATCGGCTGAAGGAGGGTTTCGGGCCGAACGCGGCGGCGCTCTCCCGGCTCGTCGAGCGCGGCGCGAAGCTGATCATCTGCACCGATTGCGGCAGCAGCGCCGGCGAAGCGCTGGCGGCGATCGAGGGGCGGGCCCAAGTGATCGTGCTCGATCACCACAAGATCGAGCGGCGGCCTCCGGTTCTCGCGCTGGTCAATCCGAACCGGACTGACGATTGTGCCGGGCTCGGCGGGTTGTGTGCGACGGCGGTCGCGTTCCTCACTGCGGTGGCGCTGCTGCGTGCGCTGAGAAAGCTCGGCTTCTTCGCCGCCCGGGTGGCTCCGGATCTGATGTCCGCGCTCGACCTGGTAGCGCTGGCCACGGTCTGCGACGTCATGCCGCTCACCGGGCTCAACCGGGCGCTGGTCGCCCAGGGGCTGAAGGTGATGGCGCGGCGCGCGCGGCCAGGGCTTGCGAGCCTGATGACGGTGGCGGAAGTCATCGGCGAGCCGACGACCACGAGCCTCGGCTTCGCACTCGGACCGCGCATCAATGCGGCGGGACGCGTCGCCGAGGCCGATCTTGGGCTGCGTCTGCTGCTGGCGCCGGATCTCGCTTGCGCCGAGCCGCTGGCGCGGGCGCTCGATGCCGTGAACCGCATACGCCAGGAGGTCGAGCGTACGGTCCTGGAGGCGGCGATGGCGGGGGCGGCGGCGCAGGCGGAAGCCGGCACGCCGGTGCTCCTGGTCAGTGGGGCAGGCTGGCATCCGGGCGTGGTCGGGATCGTTGCCGGACGGATCAAAGAGCGCTTCAACCGGCCGGCCTGCGTGCTGGGGCTTGCCGGGGATCTGGCTCGGGGTTCGGGGCGGTCTGTGCCGGGGCTTGATCTTGGCGCGGCGGTGATGGCGGCTCACCGTGATGGGGTACTGGAGAGCGGCGGGGGGCATGCGATGGCGGCCGGATTCTCGCTGCCGGCAAGCCGACTCGGAGCCTTCCACGCATTCCTCAATGAGCGGCTGGCGGCGGCGGCCGGACTGCCGGCGGCGGCTGATCTTGCCGTCGAAGGTGCGCTCTCCGTTCGGGCGGTCACCGCGGAGTTGGCGGCGCACTTGGCACGGGTGGCGCCGTTCGGGGCCGGCAACGAGGAACCGGTGCTGGTGCTGCCGAGGGTCAGGGTGCTCCGGGCCGATCGGGTCGGGCGGGAGGGGCGGACGATTCGCGCCATCGTGGCGGATGAGGATGGGGCCGCGGGCAGCGCGGGGCGCTGCAAGGCGATGGCCTTTCGCGCCGCGGAGGGTGCGCTCGCAATGCCGCTCCTGGAACGCGCGGGTCGGCTTTTGCATCTGGCCGGGCACCTTCGGCTCGATCGCTGGAGCGGCAGCGAGGCCGCGAGCTTCGTGATCACGGATGCGGCCTTGGCGTGAGCGGAGATTTCCGTTAGCAGCGGCCCGTTCGTCCCGTTCGTCTAGAGGCCCAGGACACCAGCCTTTCACGTTGGTAACACGGGTTCGAATCCCGTACGGGACGTTCAACGTTTTCAACGACTTGCGGTTACGACGGCGCTTCGGATGGCAGGCCATACGGCAAATCTACGGCATGGACGGTGCGGAATCAGGGCTCTGGGGCGCGCGAGTTGGCGGTGGGAAGCGACCGTCGGGTGATGGCACGTACTCGCCGGATCGCATGGTCGTGAAGTCTCTCCCGGACCGGTCAGCGGCAATAGTGGCCGGGGTTGATTCAGAAGCGACACCGTGGTGATCAGATATCGTCCCGACATCGCGCCGGAGCACTATGGCGCATTCAGAAACCTCCTCAAGGACCAGATTCCCGCAACCTTCAATGACTGGGACCGGGAGCGCGAAAAAGAAGTCCAACAGCTCACGCCGTCGGGACATAATGTCATCCCAGTCAAAATTGATCCGGACGAGTTCGCCACGTACTGCCGGGCGCACAATGCTTCCCCCAGTGTGCACCTCCTTGACACCATCGCCTACGAAAAGGGAGGCCGGCACCAAGATTGAGCGCGCCCATTCATCCGTCGCAAGCGGCGCCAGCCGAAAGGCCAGATCGTAGACCTCGCGTAAGATAACGTTGTCCCGATCGCTAACCATGTCGCTCGTCTCTCACCACCCTACGCATGCCCGGTCACCTGTCCCCACGTCTTCCCTTCCGCCAACTCGACGAACCGCTCGGCCACAGCCACCAGGAGCTCGGCGAACTCGATATCGCCGTCACGGAAGGCCCGCTTGAGCGCCTCAACCATGATCGGCTCATCAGGCAGCTCGCCGCCCAGGCTGATCATCCGGATGCGCGCCGCAGCGAAGCGGGCATTGAGGCCGCGGAGCTTCTCCGCCAGAGCGTCGGGCTGGGCGGGGCTCATGCGGTTCCCCGCTCAGGCCCCGGCGGGGCGGCGATCCGCAGTGCGTTCCGGATCGCGCCGTGATCCACTGCGCCACCAGACGCATACGCCCACCCGCCCTGCAGCGCCTTCTGGGCCTGCTGCTGGGCCGTGACTTGCGCGATGCTCGGCGTTCCCGGCGCCGGCTTCATCTTTGCGCCACCGCTCAGTGGCCCGTTAGCGAGCAGTTGGCCGAGATTCGCTCCTCCTCCTGCCAGCGGGCCGCCCAGAAGATTCACAGCCCCACCCCCCGCATAGCCCGCTCCGACCCGCCTCAGCCGATCCGTGATCGCAGTGCGCGGAGACACAACTTCCGTGCGGCCACCAGGAACGTGGCGCCCAGCGATCGCCATGGCCGCCGCAACCGCGTCTGGAGAAACCACAGTTTCATACCCGACGCCTCGGCCGTCGTGCGCCCGCACAACGACTGGTGCTCCGCTGCGCACTGCTTGGGTCTTGCTCTCGGGGTAGCCGAGCAGCCTTGAGAGCAAGCCTTCCGTCACGTGCGGCGCATCTTCGAACTCGCGAATTGCCCGGCCATCGAAAGACAGGAGCGTGCCCTCGGGCCGCGTTGCCGACTTGATTCCCCGAGGCAGATCCCTTGGCCCCGGGGTTCCGGCCGCGACGAACACCGCGCGGCGAGTGCTTCGGGGATTCGCCAAGCTCCGGATCTGCGCTGCTACGTCAGCCTTCGGCTCGGGCAGCGTCGGGCCGACCGAACCACCTCGGGCATACTGCTGCCGCCGGTTGCCGCCCTGGGGCGGTCGCTGCATCATGCTGATGGCGGACAGCCGCAGCGCAAGCTGGTGGCCCGTCCCAGGACGC
>JBOHMN010000491.1:0-9905 GCA_050730175.1 Acetobacteraceae bacterium
CGTCAAGCTCGAGCGCTTCTATGGTCACTTCGAGGGCGATGCGATGACCTATCGCGCCGCGAACGAAGTCGCCCAACTGCGTGCCGAGCGCGATTGCCTGGCGTTTTTCCGCCGCCGCGTGACTGACGCGGCGCTGCTCGACATTGCCCAGCTCGATGCGATCAGCGAGGAGGCAACCACGCTGGTCGATGAGGCGGTGAGCGAAGCGAAGGCGGCCGCCTTCCCCACCGCTTCCGACCTTCTGACCGACGTTTACGCTTCCTATTGAAAGGCAGGGCCCGATGCCGAAAAAATCGTTTCGCCAGGCTGTCAACGAGGCGCTGTGGCAGGAGATGGAGCGGGATCCGTCTGTTGTCGTCATGGGTGAGGATGTTGCCGGCGGCATGGGAGCGCCCGGCGAAGATGACGCCTGGGGCGGGCCGCTTGGTGTGACCAAGGGGCTTCTCGGCCGTTTCGGGCGCGAGCGCGTGCTCGATACGCCGATTTCCGAATCGGCTATCATGGGTGCTGCTGCCGGGGCGGCGGCGACCGGGCTCCGGCCGGTCGCCGATCTGATGTTCGCCGATTTCATGGGTGTCTGCTTCGACCAGATTTTCAACCAGGCGGCCAAGTTCCGCTACATGTTCGGTGGCAAGGCGAAGACCCCGATGGTGATCCGTACTATGTACGGGGCAGGATTACGGGCGGCGAGCCAGCACAGCCAGTGCCTCTATCCGGTGTTCACGCACATTCCCGGGCTCAAGGTCGTCATTCCGTCCTCGCCCTACGAAGCCAAGGGGCTGATGATCCAGGCAATCCGCGACGACGATCCGGTGGTCTTCTTCGAGCACAAGGCGATGTACGACGAGGAAGAGGAGGTCCCGGACGAGGGTTATACGATCCCGTTCGGCGAAGCGAATTTTCTGCGCGAAGGGGACGATGCGACCATCGTCGCGCTGGGACGCATGGTGAAATTCTCGCGCGAGGCGGCCGATCTTCTGGCGCAGGAGAAGATCGATTGCACGGTCCTCGACCCGCGCACCACGTCCCCGCTCGACATCGGCTCGATACTGGAGAGCGTGCGTGAAACCGGGCGGCTCATCGTCGTCGACGAGGCCTACCCCCGCTGCAACATGGCAACGGACATTTCGGCGCAGGTGGCGGAGCAGGCATTCGATGCGCTGAAGGCACCGATCCGCATGGTCTCGCCGCCGCACACTCCCGTTCCCTTCTCGCCGGCACTCGAGGACACGTTCATTCCTTCAGTGGAAAAGATCGCTGCGGCCGTCCGCGCGGTCGTTGCTGCGCCGGCCCGGCGCGCTGCTTGAGGGGGTGGCGGATGGCAGACATCGCGCCCCTGACCATGCCCAAGCTCGGGCTGTCGATGACGGAAGGGCAGGTTGCGGCATGGCATAAGGCGGACGGCGATAAAATCACGGCCGGCGAGGAAATCGCCGATATCGAAACGCCGAAGATCACCGCCGGCTTCGAAAGCCCAGCCTCCGGCACACTGCGCCGGCGGTTAGTCCAGCCGGGTGAGAGCGTTCCGGTGGGCGCGCTCATCGGTGTGCTTGCCGATCCGGTGACGCCGGATGCGGAGATCGAGGCTTTCGTCGCGGAGTGGCAGGCGCGATTCGCCGCTGAGAAGGCGGCAGCACCCGCCGAGGCCGCGCCGGAACCAGAGCGTATCGATACCCCATACGGGCCGATCCAGGTACTGGAAGCAGGGTCCGTCGAAGCGCCGCCGGTCGTCTTGATCCACGGATTCGGCAGCGATTTCCAGTCATTCCTTCTGCTGCAGCCGCTGCTGGCAACCCGCTTCCGCACGCTTGCGATCGATCTGCCGGGCCATGGCGGCTCGACCAAAGTATTGCCGGGGCCGGATCCGGCATCGCTCGCCAAGGCGGCAGGAGCGGCGATGGAGGCGCGCGGCGTTACCCGCGCACACCTCGTTGGGCATTCGCTCGGCGGCGCGGTTGCGCTGGCTCTTGCCGAACGGGAGCCTGCGCGCGTCAACGCGCTCACCCTGATCTCGCCTGCCGGGCTCGGGCCGGAAATCAACCAAGATTTCATCTCAGGCTTCCTCGCCGCGCGCAGACCGCGTGCACTCGCCAACGTGCTCGCCATGCTGTTTGCCGATGAGAAGACCGAAGTCAGCCACGAAATGGTCGATGGCGTGTTGCGCGCGAAGCGGCTGGATGGGGCCGAGGCGGCGCTCGCGGCGATTGCTGCGGCCAATTTCCCGGAGGGCCATCAGACGCATCTGCTCCGTCATGTGCTCGACGATCCGGCGCGGCCGGCCAACGTCGTCTGGGGCCGCAAGGACCGGATCATCCCCGCAAGCCAGTCCGCGGGGCTGCCGGCACACGTGAAGGTGACGATCTTCGAGGATGCCGGCCACGTGTCACACATGGAGAAAGCGGACCGTTTGGCCCAGCTGATCTGAACGCGGCGGGGGCAGGGCACTGAAAACAAAGAGTTAGCAGACGGGCGGAATGTCGAAATCTTCGCCACCTATCGCACGATCGACCCGCCGCATCGCCTGGTACTCGACTGGACGGGCAGCTACAACGACCAGCGGATGACCATCACGGTCTCGTTCCGGCCGGACGGTGCCGGAACGCTGATGACGCTCGGTCAGGAGGGCTTTGCCGAAGCCGGTCTGCGCAATGGCTGGTCGGGACCCGGCGGCTCCTTCGACAAGCTTGCCGAGCTCATCGCGCGCGCGCCAGCCGCACGCGGGGCGGCGCTCTTTCCACTCGAGCCTGCTCGTTGCGGGTCAGGCCCGGTGAACGAGTGCGTTCGCACCGAGCCCAGAGCGGATCGCGTTTGACTGGAATAGCGTCGCGATCCACGAGCGCGTAAATCCGCTCGATCAGGTCGGCACAGCGGCTACATCCCGAGTGCGTGGCGATAGAGATCGAGAAGAGTCTCCTGCTCTTCGATTGCTTGCGGCTCCTGCCGGCGCAACCGGATGAGCTGGCGTAGCACAGGAACATCAAATCCGGCGGACTTCGCTTCCGCGTAGACGTCACGGATGTCGGCACCGAGCGCCTTGCGCTCTTCTTCCAGCCGCTCGATCCGCTCGACCAGGCTCTTCAGCCGGTCGGCCGCGATGCCGCCTGCCTGGGGCGAATCCTTGCGGACGATGCTTTGCACTGCCATCGAAATCTCCTTGCGGCCGGACGCGTTGCCGATAGCTGTGGTGCCGCCGCGGGTCAACCGGCCGCCAATCTTGAGTAAAACGAAACGTTCGCGCGCCGCGTGGTTGATATCCATCTCCCGGGTGCTCAAGCGGCCACGGTGCTGCCGCCGAGATACGCCGCACGCACGCGGCTATCGCCGGCGAGATCCTTTGCCGCACCTTGCAGCGCGATCCGTCCGCTCTCCAGCACGTACGCGCGGTCCGCGATGCGGAGCGCGGAGCGCGCGTTCTGCTCCACCAGAAGGACCGCCGTGCCGGCGCGGCGGACGGTTGAGATGATGTTGAAAATCGCCTGCACCAGCTTCGGTGCGAGGCCCATCGAGGGCTCGTCCAGCACCAGCACCCGGGGACGCAGCATCAGCGCGCGGGCAATCGCGAGCATCTGCTGCTCGCCACCCGAGAGGGTGCCGGCGAGCTGCGTTCGGCGTTCCTTGAGGCGCGGGAAGGTTGTGAACAATTCCTCCATGCGTCGCGCCAGCAGGGCAGAGTCACTGCGAATCAGGTAGCCGCCAAGGCGCAGGTTCTCCTCCACCGTGAGGGGGCCGAAGATGCGCCGTCCTTCCGGCACATGGCCGAGGCCGAGAGCGACGATCCGGTGCGCGGCAAGCCGTTCGATGCGCATGCCGTCCAGTTCCACTTCCCCGCTGCGGGCATGCACGAGCCCGGTGAGCGTGCGGAGCGTGGTGGTCTTTCCGGCGCCGTTGCTGCCGAGAAGGGCGACGATCTCTCCAGGCTCGAGCGCGAGCGAAATCCCGTGCAGCACCTCGATCGTTCCGTAGCCGGCGTGCAGCGCACGGACACTGAGCAGGCTCATCGCTCTGTTCCCGCGACGAGGGCAGCGTCGCCCTCGCCCGCCTCCTCCGTCTCTTCTTCGTTGCCGAGATAAGCGTCGATCACGCGCTGATCCGCCTGAATCGCCGCAGGCGGGCCTTCGGCGATCACCGTGCCGCGGTCCATCACGACGATACGGTCGGAGATGCCCATCACCAGCATCATGTCGTGCTCGATGAGCAGCACGGTCACGCCAAGCTCGCGGATGGCGCGGATCAACGCCATCAGCGCGATCTTCTCGGTAGGGTTCATGCCGGCTGCCGGCTCGTCGAGCAGCAGGAGCCCGGGTCGGCTCGCCAGCGCCCTGGCGATCTCGAGCCGCCGCTGATCGCCATAAGAGAGATCGGCGGCGCGTTCTCCTGCACGCGCGGCAAGCCCGACGAAATCGAGCCATGCCATCGCTTCCCGGTGGTGCGTGTCTTCTTCGCGGCGCGCGGCGGGGAGCGACAGCACTTGGCCGGCGAGGCTCGCGCGCGCCCGATGGTCCATGCCAACCAGCACATTCTCGAACGCGGTCAGCTCCGGGAACAGCCTGATCCCCTGAAACGTGCGTGCGATGCCGAGATGCACGATGCGGTGCGGGCTCCGGCCCACGATCGGGCGGCCGCGCCAGAGAACCGAGCCTCCGCTCGGCGGAGTGACGCCGGTGATGCAGTTGAAGACGCTGGTTTTGCCGGCGCCGTTGGGGCCGATGACGCTCAGGATCTCGCCGCGTCGCACCTGGAAGCTGACGGAGGCAATCGCCGTCACGCCGCCGAATGCTTTGCGCAGATTGACGACTTCCAGCAGCACCGCGCCGTCCTGTCCCGTTGCGCCGAAGCGGGGTTCCGGCCGTTCCGCTGCGTCAGGCGCCGGCACGGACGGGCGGCGCGGGCGTGCCGGCCACAGACCCTCGGGACGCAGCAGCATCAGGAGAATGAGGGCAATCGCGAAGCCCAGGATACGCCAGAGGTGAAGGAACCGGAGCGCCTCAGGCAATCCGGCCACCAGCACCGCGCCCAGGATGACGCCGGGAATCGAGCCGCGCCCGCCGAGGACGACGATGATCAGAATGGTGACCGACTGCAGATAAGTGAACCCGGTCGGGTCGATCGTGCCGAAGCGTGCCGCGAACAGGCTGCCGCCGAAGCCGCCGATCAATGCTCCCATCACGTAGGCGAGCAGCTTGACGAGCAAGGTCGGCACGCCGACTGCCTCGGCGGCCGACTCGTCTTCCCTGAGCGCCGTCCAGGAACGGCCGAGGCGTGAGCGGCTCAGGCGAACGGCGAATACCAGGACGACCAGCAGGAACGCCATGCCAAGTTCGTAAATCTGCCGCGGCGATTGGATCTCGATCCCGAAAAAGCTTGGCGGGTTGATGCCGTAGACGCCGTTCGGGCCGCCAGTAAACTCGAGATTGGTCACCGTGATGCGCACGATCTCGCCGAAGCCGAGCGTGACGATGGCGAGATAGTCGCTGCGCAGCCGCAACGTCGGGTAGCCGATGATGACGCCGGAAATCGCGGCGAAGGCCAAGCTGAACGGTAATGTCTCCCAAAAACTGAAGTGCGCCAGGGTTTCGAGGAGCGCCGTCGTGTACGCGCCGATCGCAAAAAATGCAGCGTAGCCGAGGTCGAGCAGACCCGCATAACCAACCACGATGTTGAGGCCGAGGCCGAGGATCGCGAAGGTGATGATGGTCAGGCCGACGTCGACGATGTAGGCGTCGCTGAAGAACGGCACCGCGACGGCAAGAGCGAAGACGGCAACGGCGAGCGCGGGCGCGGCGGGCAACGCCAACACCTTCGCGGCCATTGCGGGCTTGGCCGATTCTGACATCTACATCCGCTCAACCACGCGTTCGCCCAAGAGGCCCGTGGGTTTGACCGTCAGCACGGCGATCAGGATGCCGAACACGAACACGCTGGTCCATTCGGCAGAGAGGTAACCCGAGAAGAACGCCTCCAGGAGTCCGATCAGGATGCCGCCGGCCATCGCGCCCGGAATGTTGCCGATGCCTCCCAGCACAGCGGCCGTGAACGCGCTCAAGCCGAGCAGAAAGCCCATGAAAAAGTTGATCTGAGTGTAATAAATGCCCTCCATGACGCCGGCCACCGCGGCGAGCGCCGAGCCGATGAAGAATGTAAGCTGGATCACCCGCTCGACGTTGACGCCCATCAGCCGTGCCGCATCCTGATCGACCGCGAGCGCGCGCATGGCCGTGCCGATATGGGTGCGGTGAACAAAGAGGTAGAGCAGCAGCATCAACAGGAAGCTCGATCCGATAATGCCGAGCTGCGCCCAGCTGACATGCGCACCCAGCACCGACAGCCCGCCGTGGCCGATGAGGTGCGGATAGGTGTTGAAGCCCGGCCCGTAGATGATCAAGACGGCGTTCTCGAGCGCGAGCGAGACGCCGAGCGCGGTGATCAGCAGCGAAAGGCGTGACGCCTGGAGCAGCGGCTGGTAGGCCACGCGGTCGATCACTACGCCGAGAACACCGGTAAACAACACCGAGCCCGCTAGCGCGGCGAGAATCGCGAGGCCGGTCCCGAAATGGACGGCGATCAGCGGCGTGAGAATGCTCCAGCCGATGAACGCACCTACCATGAAGAGATCGCCGTGAGCGAAGTTGATCAGCCGGATGATGCCATAGACCATCGTGTAACCAAGGGCGACGAGGGCATAGAAGGAGCCGATCGTCAGCCCTTGGATCACGAGCTGGGTGAAGACCGTCACGAGCGCGGCGGCACTATTGCTGCATGCTTACCCACTGGCCCTTGTCGTTCAGCCGCGCGTAAGGAACGAACTGGTCGTTCTTCACCTCGATGACGATGTAGACCGCATGCGTGCGATCGCCGTTCTTGTTGAACGTGATCGTGCCGGTCAGACCCTGGTAGTCCTTGATCTTATGCAATGCCGCGACGATCGCCGCAGGTTTGTCGGAGTTTGCGTCCTTGATCGCCTGCGCCACCACCCCCACGGCGTCGTATTCATAAACGCTATACGGGCCGGGCGGCGCTTTGAACTCGTGTTCGTAGTCGGTGATGTAGCTCTTCGCCCCGGACAGGAACTGGGCCAGCGGCGCGGTCGAGATCAGCATTCCATTGGCGGCCGGCCCCGCAGTCTTCAAAAGAACCGGAGAGTTGGTGGCATCGCCCCCCATGAAGCGGCCAGGGAAATTGACTTCCTTGGTTTCCTTGACCATCAGCCCGGCCTCGGAGAAGTAGCCGGTGTAGTAGGTGACATCGGGCTTGCGTGAGGCGACGCGGGTCAACACCGGCGTGTAGTCCATCTGCCCCGGCGTGATGGCGTTGTTGTAGACCACGTCGACCTTGTCCTTCTTGAGCGCGGCCACGGTGGCGTCCGCCAGGCCCTTCGCGTAGGTCGTGTTATCGTTGATTACGGCGGCCCGCTTCGCGTGCAGATCGTTGGCGATGAAATCGGCGACGAACGGTCCCTGCGCGTCATCGCGACCGATCGTGCGGAAGACGTTAGTGAAGCCGAGCTCGGTGAGCTTCGGATTGGTGGAGGCATCGAGCACGAAGGCGATGCCGGCCCGGTGCAGCGGTGTGAGCTCAGGGAGCGACGCCGAGGAGCAGTAGCCGCCGGCAACCGCGGCCACCCCGGCGTCGATCAGCTTCTGCGCCGCCTGCACCGCAGTCTGCGCATCGCAGGCGTCATCTTCGGAGATGATCTCGAGCTTCTTGCCGAGCACGCCGCCTGCGGCGTTGATGTGCTGGGCGGCAAGTTTGGCGCCGTCCAGGATGTCCTCGCCGGCGCTTGCGTAACTGCCGGAGAGCGGCACCGGCACGCCGATCTTGATCGTTCCGCTCGCCGCTTGAGCGGGTGGGCTCGCGAACGCGGCAACGACCAGTGCGGCGGCCGCCGTTGCGCAGAGCGCACTTCGTAGCGATATCTTGGTCATCAACGCCTCCCTTGGATCGCGTGTTTGAGCCCGCAAGGCTGCGCCGCCGCCCACCGGAAGGCAAGAGGTTCCAGGTCGGTTTTCGGTGCCTTACAGGGTGTTGGTACGCCGGGTCCTGCACCCGTTCGGGGCGACCCCGCTCATGCGGACCGGGCGGAAACGCGCGGTATGTCGCGGGCCGGGATGGGTGGGGACCACGCAGCAGTTGCGGCGTGTGGCAGTCGCGGCCGGCCGCCCGGACCGCCGGCTCGTTGCGCCGCGATTCAGCCGGCGAAGCGCGGCTCGGGGACGCCCCGGATGCCAAGATCGCGAATGGCAAACAGCGAGCCCCGCAGCACGCCGTCCCCAGGAAAGCGCGGCAGCGGCGGGCGGGCCATGCTCGTTACATAGAGGATGTCGAGGTCGGGGCCACCGAACATCACGCTCGTTACCTTCTTGACCGGCATGGCAATCACCCGCTCCACGCTGCCGTCAGGCCGATAGCGCACCAGGCGGCCGACATAGACATGGGCACTCCAGAGGCATCCTTCGGCATCGACCGTCGCCCCGTCGAAGGCGCCACCATCTTTGTCGCGGCGGCAGAATGTTCGTTTGTTGGCACAATTGCCGCTCTCCTGGTCATAGTCGTAGGCGGAGATTTCGCCTGACCAGCTATCGGCAAAATAGAGCGTCTTCCCGTCCGGGCTCCAGCACGGGCCGTTGCTCACGATGATGCCCGAATCCAGCTTGCGCACCTTGCGGTTCGCGTCAAGGCAGTAAAGGGCACCGTTCGGGCCTTTCTCCATCGTGTCCATCGAGCCGGCAACGAACCGCCCGCGCTTGTCGACCTTGCCGTCATTCAGCCGGTTGTTTGGCTGGTCGGGTTCGGGGTCCTCGATCAGCGCGACCTCGCCGGTCTTGAAATCGAGGAAATGAAAGCCGCGCGCCAGGGCAACAACCGCTCCGCCGCCGCGGCAGAGGCACATCGATCCGATCTTCTGCGGCACGTCCCACGCACGCACCTCGCGCCCATCCGCCGTGCAGCGGAAGACGCGGCCGTCGAAACTGTCGATCCAGTAGAGGCGCTGTTCATCGACATCCCAAAGCGGCCCTTCGCCAAGCGTGGTCTTCACGTCCACGAGCACATCGATACGCATCTCATCTTTCCTTCTCAGCCTGCGAAGCGCCGTTCCGGCAGGCCGCGCACACCAAGACCGTGCACGGCGAACAGCCCACCCGCGCCGTGCTCGAGGCGGCGCCTTCCCTGATAGGGGCGCGCCATCGAAGTCACATAAAGAATGTCGAGCTCGGCACCGCCGAAGCTCAGGCTCGTGATGCTGTCGGTCGGCATGCCGATCAGGCGGTCGATCGTGCCGTCAGGAGCAAACCGGACGAGGCGCCCCCCGTACACTTCGACGCTCCAGACAAATCCCTCCGAATCCACGGTCGCGCCATCGGGGAAGCCCCTGAGATGCCCCTCGAAGTTTGCAAAAATGCGGCGATTGAGGAGCGCACCCGTCGCGAGGTCGTATTTGTACGACCAGATGGTGCGGCGGAAACTGTCGGCGAAGTAAAGGGTCATACCGTCCGGGCTGAAGCAGGGGCCGTTGCTGACGATGATGCCTTCCTCGAGCCGGGCCATTCGAAGGTCGGCGTCGAGGCGCCACAGGGAGGCCAGCGGTTCGCGCTCCTCGTAATCCATGCCGCCCGCCAGGAAGCGACCGCGGTAATCAACCTTGCCGTCATTGAGACGCGTGCGACGAAGGTTCGCTTCGGGATCGGCGATCAGCGTCGCGATGCCGGTTTCGAAGTTGAAGAAGTGAAAGCCGTTGCGGAGCGCCAGCACTGCACCGCCGGCGGCGCGCAGGCACATCGAGCCGATATGCTCGGGAACCTTCCAGGTTGTCAGACCATCGCCACGCGCGTCCACCCGCTGAATCAGCGCCTGGTGGCTGTCGATCCAATAGAGGCGTTCCTCCTCAACGTCCCAGAGCGGTCCTTCGC
>JBOHMN010000492.1:0-9406 GCA_050730175.1 Acetobacteraceae bacterium
GGCGCTCCGCGCCGCCCTCTCCCAGAGGGAGAGGGCGATGTGGCTGCGGGTGCGGTGAGCGAGTCACGCATGAGTGAAAGTTGGCACTAGCCTCCTATCGTTCGCCGCAGAGCCCGGAAAACAACAGCCAGCGGGCCACCAAGCTTGCGCATACGCCAAATTGTGGCAACCGTCCACGATCGGGGTGTGCGCGCGCCTTCGGCAGCATGCATGATCTTCGCCGCAACCGGTGAGCGCTTCGAATCGGCCGATCCCTTCCGCGGCGCGTGCTGGGTGCCTCGTTGGAGGCTACAAACGTTCCGGCATCGGCCGCGAGAGCGGCCACGACATGATGCACGAGTATCTGCAAACCAAGAGTGTCTGGATCGACACCGGAAGCGAAGTCCCGAACCCGTTCGTGCTGCGCTGAGAAGGTCCAGCCTCAAGGAACTCGCTTGACGCGGATCGCCCCGCCCGCCGCCCTGCCTGCCGCGTCCAGTACCGTGATGCGGTAGAAGCCGGGCCCGGGTGGCGTCCATCCAGTCGCACGCAGCGCGGGCAGCGACCGAAGCTTCCGCCCGTCGACCAGGAAGGTGAGCGGCCTCGTCCCTCCCATCGCCCGAATGCGGACCGGATCGAGCCCCCAGAGCACGCTACCCGGCGGCGGGAACAACAGACTGAGTGCCTCTGCACGCGGCGCCTTTGCCAGAGCAAGCGCACCTGCCAGCGGCATCGGACTGCGCGGCGCAGCCGGCAGCAGGCCGAAAATCCGCGCCAGCAGCGGCAAGGCAAGATCGGCGCTTGGCCCTCCCGGCAGCGGCGTGCCGTCAGGCCGCCCGACCCAGACACCGACCACCATCCGCCGATCGAAACCAATCGCCCAGCGGTCGCGATTGCCTGCGCTGGTGCCGGTCTTCCAGGCAATTCCCTGCGGTCCGAAAAAGGGAAACGGGCGGGTCAGGATGTTGGCAACGCTGGCGGCCGCGCCCGGCGGCAGCAAGCGCCGCACTGCGAAACGCGTCCCCGCAAGAAGGCTGAGTGCGCGCACCGCTCCGTCAGTCGCGAGCGCACCATAGAGTGCTACCAGCCGCCGCAATGTCACGCCGCAGCCGCCCAACACCACCGAGAGCGAGGGTTGGGCGCCCGCCGGCAGTGTCACCGGTTCGCCTGCCGCTGCCAGATCGGCGACGAACGAAGCGGCGCCAAGCCGCGCCAGCAGCCACACCGCCGGTACGTTCAGCGACTCGCGAAGCGCTTCACGCGCCGTGACGCGCCCAGCAAACACATGATCGAAGTCTTCCGGTGCATAGGCTCCGAAGTGGCGCGGGATGTCATCGAGGAGTGTGTCCGGTGCGGCTATTCCGTCGCCGAACGCGAGCGCATAAACGAAAGGCTTCAGCGTCGAGCCGGGAGAGCGGACAGCGCGCGTCAGATCGAGGAATCCCGCGCGCCCCGGATTCGCCCAGTCTCCGGCAAAGATCGCGCGGATCTTGCCCGTCTTCGCCTCGGCAATCACCACGGCAAGCGACACCCTGGGGCCAACCGTTGTCAGCGTCGCGCGTGCCAGCCGGCCGAGCGCCGTCTCGAGACCGGCATCCAGCGTCGTGCGCACCTTTGCGCGCGTGGCGACCAGCGGCGCAAGCGCCGCCGGTGCTGCGTCAGGCAATGGCAGAAGACGCTGCGGGAGCGGTTCGCGATCCGCCTCCGCCGCCGCTCGCGGACGCAACAGATGCCGCCCTACCGCCAATGCGAGAAGCCGCGCTCGCGCCCTGCGCGCCGCCTGCGGATGCTTGTCGGGTCGCAGCGCCTCCGGTCGTTCCGGGAGTGCTACGAGAAGCGCTATCTCTGCCGGGTCGAGTGCGCCCGGCGGCTTGCCGAACCACATCCACGACGCGGTCCGGAGCCCGACCACGTTCGATCCGAACGGTGCCAGATCGAGCCATAGGCGGAGGATTTTCCGATGCGAGAAATGCACCGTAAGCTGCAGCGCGCGCAGCGCTTCGATGATTTTCGCAGTCAAGGTGCGTGGCCTTGGGTGCAGCAGCCGCGCCACCTGCATCGCGAGCGTTGACGCGCCCGAGACCACGTGCCCGCGCATCAGGAGCTGCGCGGTTGCGCGCAGCACGGCGAGTGGATTGACACCCGGATGGTCGTAGAAATAGCGATCCTCGGCGGCGATCAGCAAGCGGCGGAAGAAGAGCGGCGCCGCACTTCTATCCATCCTGAGCGTCCACTGCTGCCGTAAAGCATGTTCAGGTTGACTGAACATGCTCTGCATCGTCTGACCGAGCGGATTCACGCGCTCCCGGATCGCTGCGCTATTCCAGTCAAGCGCGATCCCCTCTATGCCGAGAAAGGCCGCGATCGGTGCGCCGTTCCGATCCTGCACCAAGCGCACCGGCTCAGGGAGCCGGGCAAGCTCAGGCGGGTAAAGCCTGTCAGCAATCCCCGCCGCGCCGGCAAGGAGTGCTGCCACCCCAAGCCCGGCCGCAGCAGCCAGCCGCCACATCACTGCCCCGTTGCGACCGCGACGCGCCCCGCTGCCCCGCGCGCAAAAACGCCCGGACGATACATGTCGACCAGCGAAGGCCCTGGCAGCTGGTAGCTCCCAACCGTCACCGCGCGCAGCATCACCGCAACACGGAAATCGGGTCGCCCGGGCCTGAGCTCGATCGCCGCTGCGAAGCGATCATCATCCGCGAATTGCGCCGCCGTCCCCGAGAGAGAACCAAGCCAAGCCATGCCGGGCACCTTGCCCTCGTGGAAGCGCCCGGCGATCTCCCAGCCCGCGGGCAGCCCGGCAACAACCATCGCCTGATGATCCTGCCCGTCCGTCTCGCTGCCCTGAAGGAGCATCACGAACACAGTGTTCTGCATCAGCTTCGCGGGGTCGAGCGGGCTCCCCTCCAGCGTGAAAAATCGGCGCGAAACCGCCATCCCCTGGCTTGCGGGTACCGCCGGCGCGGCTGGAATTCCGGTTACGGAAACAATCTGCCAGATCGGTTGTGACCCGAGATTCCGCGCCGTCGCCTTGCCCCGCAGCGCGACGGTGATCGGCCCCGCGCTCTTCAGCGTGCGGCCGTCCAAGGCAATCGCGGTTTCGCGCGCGCCGCCGGCCAATGCGTTCGCCGCTGCCAGGGCCCAGGCCTGCTCCTGCGTGTTGAGCTGATCGGGCTGCAAATCCGGCCCCGGCAGCCGGCCGATCATCTGCGGCGACTTTTGTCCCATGACCCCGCTATCCGCGGCGAGCACGGTTGTTGCCAGGAGATCGCGCAAGGTCGATCCGTAGTCCGCGCTCCAGAACCGCCTTTTTGGCTGCGCCAGCGCGGCGCTGAGAAGAGCCCTCGCCTGATCCGGTTCGGCAAGCCGTGCCAGCGCTGCCCCCACCTCGGCACGCGCGAGCGGCGTCGGCAGTGCATCCGGCCGCGCCGCCAGCACGCGGATCGCGCCCGCCGGCGGACGGCCGGCCAGCGCCAGCACGTAGACGGCATACGCCTGGGCAGCGATGACGGCGGGCTTGTGATCCTGCTTTGCTGCGAGATCGGCGAGGTACGAAAGCGCGGAGTTTACGGCAAGCTCTGGCACGAACACACCTCGCGCCCGCGCGCGCAGCAGAAAATCCGTCGCATAGGCGGAAAGCCACGGTTGGGCCTCGCCTTCTGCGGACCACAATCCGAAGCTTCCGTCATAACGCTGATCATCCAACACGGCTTGCGCCGCTTGCGCGAGTTTTCCGCCCGCGAGTGCGTGACCGTTTTCCGGGAACAAGAGCCCGAAACCGCGGCTGACCGTCTGCTCGAGGCAGCCCCACGGATAATTTTCAAGTGCACGTCGCACGGCGGCAACATCATACGCCACCGCGCCGCCAAAGCGCGTCGTTGCGGTCCATGTCCCGGGCAGAAAACCCTGTTCGGGCGCAGCAATTTCTGTCTCTTCACCCGGCTTCAACTTCGTTGCTTGCACGCTCGTCGTGCGCGGGCGCACCGGGTGCACGGCGATGGTCAGACGGTGCGTCACCGTGAATCCACCCGGACCGCTTGCGTTCAGCGCAACCGTGCCCGTCCCCGTGCTGACCGCGCGGAGCTCGGAATAGGGCAGCACGCGTTCACCTGGCGCGAGATCTCCTTCCAGCCTGTCAGGGCCGGTGAGCGCGAGTGCACCGGATACCTTCAGTTCGGCAATCACCGGGCCCGCCGGCAGATCGAGATTCTCGAGCAGCACGGCAAGCCGCGCATCGTCCCCGGGGGCAAGAAAGCGCGGCAGCAGGACTTCCGCGATCAGCTTGTCGCGCACGACCGTTTTCGTATCCGCCTGCCCGACCTGATCGCCACGCCATGCCACCGCCATGAGCCGCAATTGGCCGTTGAAGTCCGGCAAGGTGAGCGCAACCCGGGCAATGCCGTCCTTGCCTGCCTCAACCGGCGGCGAAAACAGCGCAACAACCCTCTGCGGAATAACCGGCGGCCCCGAAGCACCGAAATTCTCGCCGCCCCCCGTCTCTAGCAGCGCGTTTGTTCCTTCCGCCGGGGGAATCAGTCGCCCCCAGGCATCGAGGATGTCCACCCCGAGACCTCTCTGGCCAAAGAAATGCCGCAGCGGGTCAGGCGATTTGAACTGCGTAAGCCGCAGAATTCCCTCATCCACCGCCGCCAGCGTCACGTAGGCACCGGGCGCCGTCCGGATGTCGACTACAACCGTCTGCCGCGGCCGATAGAGCTTGGCCGCCTCGATCGAAACGTGCAGAACACGCGCTGCGGGATCAACCTTGATCCAGGTCAGGCCGATGGCGCGCCTGGGCAGCCCCGGCACGCCTTTCTCGTCCGCCGGCCGATAGACGTGCACTGCGACATAGGCGCCGGGCCCCCAATCCGCTCCGACCGTAACGGTCTTGTCCACGCCGCCAGCCGGGATCACGATATTTCGCTCGGAAACCACCCGGTCAGTCAGGACCAGGAGCGAAGCCGGTCCGGCGAACGGCGAATCGATATGGATCACCGCGTTGCTTCCCGGGGCATACTCCGCGCGGCCGGCCGTCACCCCAACCTTTTCCGGCACGTCCGGGCTCCCACCCGTCCCCCAACCCGCCGCGAAATCATACGAAGTCGCAGCCATCCCGGCATGCTGCACGAGTTCGATCCGATATTCCCCGAAGCCGAGCGATCGCGAAAAATGGTACGGACGATCCGCCGGAATCGTGACGCGCTGGCTGAAGACCGGTACATCGCGCCAGGCGATCTGGTATCGCGCAGCACCGTTCCGCGTCGCGAGCCGCCATTCAGCCTCCCGGCGCACGAGCTCCACCGTCGCCGCCATGGCAATGCGCTTGCCCATGGGGTCGAGCGCAACGACGTCGAAGGTGGCGGGCTCGCCAGGATTGACCGCGCCTTCGGCGAACAACGGTTTGAGCCCGATCAGCGGATTCCTGCCGGCGATCCTGATGCTGGTGCTGGCCGCGACCGCGCGGCCGGCCGGATCGTTGATCTCGACCGCCAGTCTGGCTTCGAGCGGATGCGTCGAATCGGGAAGATCGGCAATCTCAAGCGGGAGTACAGCATCACCCCTCGCGTCCGTTTCCGGCACCGTGAGCAGGCTCACCGATCGGTTGAACTGTTCTTCGGTCAATCCGAAGCGGTAGTCCGTGAAGGCGGGGAATGGTTCAGGGTCAGCCTGCAGCCGCAACTGGGCGCTCCCGGTCAGACCGGATCCTGGCGCACCATAGAGAAACCTGACGCTGATCGGCAGATCGAGCGTCTTGCCGGGAGTAAGCTCGCCCGACGGCTTGCCGAGATCGACCGCGAGCCGTGGCGGGACAAACGCTTCGACCTGAAAGGTTTCGCGAGCGATCGGCTTTGTATCGGGGGCGGTCGCAACATCGATCTCCCAAACCCCGCTTTGCGCACCCGCGCTGAGCCGGAGAGGATCGTAAAGCGAATCGTCGTCGCGGCGCGGCGGCACCGTGTCACTGAAAACCTGCCCGTTCGGCCGGCGCACGATAACATGCACCGGCAGATCGATCGGCCGGCCCGCACTGTTTCGCAAAAGCGCCATGATCCGGACTGTCTCACCCGGACGATAGATGCCGCGATCGAGCCACATGAAGGCATCGAGCGGCCCCGGAGGAGCCGGGCCGGAAACGCCGCGATCGGCGAGATCGAACGCCGGACGATCGAGCCGGAGCAGCGTGAAATCCCCACCCGGGGCGAGGAAATGTAGCTCCTTCGGCCCGAGTCCGTGCTCGCCTTGCATCAGTGGTGCCGCAAACCTGGCGATGCCGTCCGCATTCGTCACCGCGTGAGCGAGGATTTCGTTGTTCGCCGCCAGAAGATCGACGCCAACGCCGGCCCTGACCCTGGCATGCGCATAACCGCGGACGGATACTGTAAGCTCGTCCGTCGCGCGCCATACAGTTGGTGCGAGATCTGTGCGCACGATCAGTTGCAGCCCGACCGGCTCGGCCCATTTGCCCGCGAACGGCGTTCCGTCGCCCGGCATGGCAATCAGGGCGTAAAGCCCCACTCCGCCGGTCAACGCATCGGCAGGCAACTTGAGCACCGAACGCAGCAAGGCGTTCTTCCGGTAGCCCGGAATCCCGATCTTGCCGTGCCAGACAAGCTGCCCGGCGTTCCGGGTGATATCTCTCGCGTCGTAATAATCGATCCGCGATCCGGGCGGATGGTTGCTGAGAAAATCCAGTACGTTACGCTCGGAAACGCGCACGAGCTGCACGTTGACCGCGGAGAGATTGACGCTCGAAAGCACCAGTTCCGGTGCCTGCTCGCGCGGCAGCAGATAGTGCTCGCTATTAAAGGCAAGTTGCGGTGAACGGTCCGGCAGGGCAACCGGCACGACCTCGCTCTTTTGCAAAACCGTTCCGTCCGCCGCCGGCATGCCGGCGCGCAGCGCAACTTTTGTGGTCTTCCCGGCAGGAAGCCCGCTCAGACAGATCTGCCCCGACTCAAGGGTTACTGCGAGATCGGCGGGGCGCGGCGAGACAGTGACCCAGTCGCCCGGCTGGAAATCACGGCTGCCGCCAGCGGGGCCCGTGAAAGCGATGCACGCCCTGGTCGGAAAGGCATCGGCGTCCGTATGCACGCGACGCACCAAAAGCCCGTATTCGCGCTTCACCGCCTTGAGCCGCTCCGCGAGCTTCGGCTCCTTCGGCGCACGCGCCACCATCGCTTCCAGCACTTCGATAACGGTCAGCTTCTGCTTGAGCGCCGCGGCAGCCTTCTCCATCACCTCCAGGACCGGAAGTTGCGCTTCGGGCTTCGCGGTGCGCTGGAAGGCAAGCCATGCTGCATCCAGCGCATGCGCGGAATCCGGCGGCGCGAGCTTCATCAGCGCCTGCGCCAGGCTGAGCCAGGGCGCTGGGTTCCGGGAGTCGGCGGCAGCGCGCAACTTTTCTGCCGCAACCGCCGCCGGCCAATCCCCTCGCTGTGCCGCCTGCTGTGCCTGCTCGAACGCCCGCCGCGCCACCGCCTCGGGCGCCCCGGCCGGACGCGCCTGCTCGACCGTCCGCTGATAGCGGGAAGCGTCGGTATCGAGCCCTGGAAGGTCGAGCGGCTGCGCAGCGGCAACGGCTGTCAGGGCAAGCAACACGAACGGGACGACGAGAAGGCGGCGCAGCACTTCGTTCCTCCTCTGCCGGAGCCTCTATTCTACGCTGCCCTCATAGATCTCCGGCGTTCGAACCGAAAATCCATTATTGTCGACGCCGGGCGGAGGCGCTCAGCCCTTGACCGCGCCGAATGAAAGCCCTCGCGCCAGGAAGCGCTGGACGAAGAAAGAAAGGATCACCGGCGGAGCGATGGCGAGCAGCGTGTTGACGGAGGCGGTATTGAAATCCACACCCCGCGTCGAGCGCGACGCCAGGATGAAGGCAGGCATCGTAGCGGCGTGCTGGGAGGTGAGCGCGGAGGCGAACAGCGCCTCGTTCCAGGTGAAGGCGAACACGATCACCGCTGAAACGATAAGCCCGTCGACCGCGAGCGGCAGCGCGATCAGCCAGAAAATCTGCCAGGGGGTTGCACCCTCCACCTTGGCCGACTCCTCGATTTCGATGTGGATGCCGCGGAAGACGTCGCGCATGATGACGACGCCGAAGGCGAGGTTGAAGGTGGAATAGCAGAAGATCAGGCCGATCCAGGTGTCGATCAGATGCAGCGCCACCAGCATCGCGTAGAACGGGATCAGGACGACCGCCGGCGGCAGCACGCGTTGCGAGAGGAACCAGAGCGCCATGTCGCGTGAGTGGCGCGGAAAGAAGCGCGCAAGCGCGTACGCCGCCGGTGTGGCGAGCACGAGCACGAAGGCGGTCGTGCCGAGGCTCACGATGGTGCTGCTGAGGAGCCCCTGGCGCGCTTGCGGGTCACCGAGCACGCTCTCCCAGGAGGCGAGCGTCGGGCGGAAATCGACGAAGGGGATCAGCGCACCGGCGCGGAACGTGTCGGCGACCGTCTTGAACGAATTCACGATCGCCCAGAATGCGGGGAAGAGCACCCAGAAGGCGGCGAGCAGAAGCATCGCGTAGGCAAGGATTCGTGCCGGGCGCGAGATGCCGGCCCAGAGGATGCCGCTCATGGCTGGCTCGGCTCCGTCACTCGATGTTCCGCCGCATCTGGCGGAAGAAGAACGTGATGATGACCGAAACGAGGATCAGGAAGATGATCCCCATAGCCGAACCCTTGCCGAAGTCGAAGAACTGGATCGTCGTCAGATAGTCGGCGATGCTGAACACCTGCGTGCTGGTGCCTGGCCCGCCGCTGGTCAGCGCGAAGGGCAGGCCGAACACCTTCAGGGCCTCGATCAGACGCAGCAGGACGGCGACCGTCATCACCGGCCAGGCCAGCGGCACCGCCAGCCGCACCATGATCTGCCAATGGCTCCGCGTGTCGAGCAGCGCCGCCTCGTAGATCGTGTGGGGGATCGCGCCGATCGCGGCCAGCGCGATCAGGAAAATGAATGGCGTCCAGCGCCAGACGTCGAGGATGACGGCGCCGAGGATGCCGCCCCAGCCGGTCGAAAACCACGGAATATGAATACCGAACCAGCCGAGAACTCCCGTGATCGGCCCACCCTGATCGGTAAAGAGGGTGACGCCGAGATAACCGATGGCGACGCCCATCGTGAACAAAGGAGCGGCCAGGATGCCGCGGAAGACGCGGCTGCCGGACGCACCCAGGCTCACCAGCCAAGCGAGCAGGAAACCGAGTACGACCTCGATCGGCACCGCGACAGCGACGTAGATCGCGGTGATCGCGATGCTGTGCCAGAATTGTGCCGATGCGAGGACGGTGGCGTAGTTCTGCAGCCCGACATAGCCGGTGATCCCCTGGCCGAGGACGTAGTTGGCGAAGCTGAAGCGGATCACCGAGAGGAGCGGGAAGAAGGTGAAGGCGATCACCCAGACGACGGCGGGCAGCAGCAT
>JBOHMN010000493.1:0-3916 GCA_050730175.1 Acetobacteraceae bacterium
CTGGCCAGGCCAGCGCGAGCGCTGAGATGAACCAGGCGCGCCGGTCCGGGTTGCCGCCGATTTCGCGCTCGACGCGCGCCATCGCGCGGGCAAAGTCGCGTGGCTGGCCGGCCCAGCGCGCCGAGTAGATGCCCGGCGCACCGCCCAGCGCGGCGGCGCAGAATCCCGAGTCATCAGCGAGCGCGGGGAGGCCGCTCCGCGTGGCCGCAAGCGCCTTGAGGCGGGCGTTACCGGCGAAATCCGGAGCGTCTTCCTCGGGTTCGGCAAGCCCGAGTGCCGGCGCCGGAATGACCGCGATCCCGAACGGTTGCACCAGGGCCGCGATCTCGGCGAGCTTTCCCTGATTGTGGCTGGCCAGCACGAGGCTCGCGCCGGGGTCAAGGCGCCGGGCCATCAGCCGGCTTCGAGCGTCGCACGCTGGCGGGTGAAAAGCTCGGCACAACCGGCGCGGGCAAGCTGGAGAAGGGTGATGAAGTCCCGCTCCGAGAACGGCGCACGCTCCGCCGTGCCCTGGATCTCGACGATGCCGCCCGCTTCCGTCAGCACGAAATTGGCATCCGCGGCGGCGGAAGAATCCTCGGCATAGTCGAGATCGAGCAGGGGTGTGCCGTTGACGATGCCGCAGGACACGGCGGCGACCTGCCCGATGAGGGGAGATCGCGCAATGACCTTTTTCTGCTCGAGGTGGCGGAGGGCGAGAACGAGCGCGACGTAGGCTCCTGTAATGGCGGCGGTACGGGTGCCCCCGTCGGCATTGAGCACATCACAGTCGAGCGTGATCGTCAGCTCGCCCAAACGTCTGCGGTCGACAACGGCGCGCAAACTCCGCCCGATCAGGCGCTGGATTTCCTGCGTGCGGCCAGACTGGCGGCCGCGCGCCGCCTCACGCTCGCCACGCGTGTGGGTGGCACGCGGCAGCATGCCGTACTCGGCGGTAATCCACCCCTGGCCGGAGTTGCGCAGGAACGGCGGCACTTTGCCCTCGACGCTGGCCGCACACAGTACTTCCGTTCCCCCCATCCGGATCAGGCAAGATCCTTCGGCATGGCGGGCGAACCCTGGGGTGAGCGAGATATCGCGCAACGCGTCGACGTTGCGCCCGGTCGCGCGCATAGGAAGGTCCTCGGGCTGGGGCAAAGGCGGCGCGGCATAGCAAAAAAGAGTGAAGCGCGCCACGGGCCGATCGCGGCGATGTGCGGCAGCGCCAGCAGGCCACTGAAAACAAAGAGCTCGTGTGCCGCGAGAAGGTCCCATTCGCGAGAGACAAGCGCCGCAAGCGGCACACGGATTGCCGCACAGGCCGCCGGGCGGCATAGTCGGCGTGCTTTCTGCAACCGCGCTCCGGCGCGGAGGAATGAGGAGGTTTGGCGTTGCGACCCGCCAACAGCCTGCTTGCGGCCACCGGCACCACCATCTTCACGGTGATGTCCGCGCTCGCCGTCCGTCATCAGGCGATCAATCTCGGCCAAGGGTTCCCGGATACGGACGGTCCGGAGGACATGCTCGCCGCCGCCAGCGCCGCGCTGATGGACGGGCGCAACCAGTATCCGCCCATGGCCGGTGTGCCCGAGCTGAGACAAGCCGTCGCTCAGGCCAATGCCCGCTTCTACGGGCTCGAGGTCGACCAGGACACCGAGATCGTCGTGACCTCCGGGGCGACCGAGGCGATCACCGCCTGTCTGATGGCGGTGCTCAATCGTGGCGACGAAGTGGTACTGATCGAGCCGCTTTATGATACCTACCTCCCGGTGGTGAAGCTGCTTGGTGCGGTGCCGCGGCTGGTGCGGCTGGTGCCACCACGGTGGGAGTTGCCACGCGCCGAACTCGCAGCGGCCTTTGGCCCGCGCACCAAGGCGATTCTCTTCAACACGCCGATGAACCCGACCGGCAAGGTTTTCACGGCGGCCGAGCTCGCTTTTATCGCCGATCTGCTGCAGCGCCATGACGCCTATGCGATTTGCGACGAAGTTTACGAGCACATCACCTATGACGGCTGGCGGCACATTCCGCTGATGACCTTGCCGGGCCTCTTCCCGCGCACCATGCGCATCGGCAGCGCCGGGAAGACGTTTGCGCTGACCGGTTGGAAGGTGGGCTACGTCACGGCGCCTGCCGAACTCGCGCAATACGTTGCGAAAGCTCATCAGAATCTGACCTTTACCACCGCGCCCAACCTGCAGCGGGCCGTCGCTCTCGGCCTCGCCAAGGATGATGCCTATTTCGCCACGCTTGCTGCGAACCTCGCCGCGCAGCGGGACCGCCTCGCCACCGGGCTCGCGGGCCTTGGTATGTCGGTGCTGCCGTGCCGGGGGAGCTATTTCGTGATCGCGGATTTCTCCCCGCTCGGCTTCGCAGGCGACGATGCCGCCTTCTGCCGCTACATCACGGAGGCGGCCGGGGTCGCTGCAATCCCGGTTTCGGCCTTCTACGATTCGGATGCGCCTTGCCATTATGCCCGCTTCGCCTTCTGCAAGCGTGCGTCGATTCTGGACGAGGCCGTGCAGCGCCTGGCCAGGCATTTCCGCGCCGAACACGCCGCAAAGTTGACGCCGGCCGCGCGGCCGGCCTAAACGAGCCCGCCGCGGCGGGCGTAGCTCAGTTGGTAGAGCGCCAGATTGTGGTTCTGGATGCCACGGGTTCGAATCCCGTCGCTCGCCCACCTGCCGCAGCCGTCGGCAGACCATGCGCCAACCGCGCGCGCACGGGTGAACCTGGGAAAGGTGCCAGGACGATCGGGCTGCAAAGAATGGTGCCTGGCCGCCGCTCGACTGCGCTCTGTCCCGAGCGGTCGTCCCGGCCGCGTGCCGACTGCGACGGACACGCACCGCGCTTTTCTCGGTCGCAGCACTGCTCGCTCAGATGCTGCGGGCACAGGGTGGCCCGCCGTCTATCCGCGCGAGGCCTTCACCGCGGGCATTTTCGGAGAGGACCTCCGGTCCTTCGGCGCTCAACCCCCTGACGGCGCCACGATCGTGAAGCGGGCCGTGCCGCCGAGAGATGCGCCCGGCTCGAGTATCGCGAGCCCATGATCCGGCACTTCCATGCGGTTGATTGCATCATTCATGTGACTGACCGGTTCGAACGCAAAATACGTGGAGCTGGGCGGCGTGTAGACCACCGCATGGCCGAAACAGCGATCGGCCTCGATCTTGAGGGTGCGCCCGGCCGCCGGCCACGCGATCTCCGCCACTCCTGGCCAGCCGGCAAAGCAGTTGTCGAGCCCCGGCTCTTTGAGGGTGCGCGACGCGGAGAAGTCCCACTCGGGGGGCAGGGCGGTTGTCGTCGATGGCAGATGGTCCCCGCCATTATGCCATACTGCTCGGGCCCGGAAGGTGAGTATCACCCCGTCGTGGCGGGGGAAGTACGGGTGGAGGCCGATACCGGCTGGCGCTGCCGTCTCAGCTTTGTTGGTCAGGGCGAGCATGACCGTGAGGCCGCTCCCGGAGAGCGTGAAGCGCTGCTCGGCTCGGAACGGGAACGGCCATGAGCCTGCCTCTGTGCCACGATGTTCCAGCGTGAGGAGGGCCGACGAGCCGCCTGCCTCGGCGACAGACCATGCGTGCTGCCAGCCCTCGCCATGGATCGCGTGCCGACCGCCTGTGCTCACGTCGCATCGAAGCTGATACGTGCGGCCTCGGAAGGTGAATCGCCCGCGGCCGATGCGGTTGGAAAACGGGACGAGCGGATAGCAAGCGAACAAATCAACATCGCTCGTATCGGGCGCGGCCTCACGCATGACCGCGAACCCGCGCTGACGGAAGCCGGCGATCGCGCCGCCGGTCCCGGGGGCAAGCTCGAGTTCGAGGCCGGCTGCCCGCAGCACGATCCTTGCCCGGTTCATAGCGATCTCCCAGGGTGAGCCGGCGAGGCGCGTTCTGCACGCGGCTCGCTTTCCCTCGTTCTGGTAACCGAAAGT
>JBOHMN010000494.1:0-12613 GCA_050730175.1 Acetobacteraceae bacterium
TCGACCGGCCGGGCGTGATCGCCGATATCACCGCGGCGTTTCGCGATGAATCGGTTTCCATGGAACAGTTCCTGCAGCGCGGCCGCGCGCCGGGCGAGGCCGTGCCGGTCGTGATGGTGACGCACGAGACCGGCGAGGCAGCAGTGCGCGCCGCGCTCGCGCGCATCGGCGCACTTGCAGCGGTGCTCGAGGAACCGGTCATGATCCGGATCGAACTGGCGTAACGCGACGGAGGGAGCGATGCAGGGCGGACCAGCACGGCCGGAGCAGGCGACAGACCGCAACCTGGCGCTCGAGCTGGTGCGCGTGACCGAGGCCGCGGCACTCGCCGCCTCGCGCTGGATGGGCCGCGGCCGCAAGAACGAAGCCGACGGGGCGGCCGTCGCCGCCATGCGCCGCGGCTTCGACTCGGTCGCGATCTCCGGCACCGTCGTGATCGGTGAGGGCGAAATGGATAAGGCGCCGATGCTCTTCATCGGCGAGAAAGTCGGCTGCGGCGGGCCGGCGATGGACATCGCCGTCGATCCGCTCGAGGGCACGACGGGCACGGCGAAAGGCGCTCCGAACGCGATGACCGTCGTCGCCCTCGGCGAGCGCGGCCAGTTCTTGCACGCCCCCGACACCTACATGCAGAAGATCGCGGTCGGCGGCGGCTTGCCCGATGGAGTCGTCGATCTCGATGCGCCGGTCGCGGAGAATTTGCGCAACCTCGCCCACGCCAAAAGGCGCGACATCGGCGATCTCGTGGTCTGCATCCTCGATCGCGAACGCCACGAGGAATTGATCACGCGCTGCCGCGAGGCAGGCGCCCGCATCGTGCTCATCCCGGACGGCGATGTTGCCGGCGTGATGGCAACGGGACAGCCGGACGCCGGGGTCGATCTCTACCTGGGCGCAGGCGGCGCACCGGAAGGCGTGCTCGCGGCGACCGCGCTCCGTGCCGTCGGCGGGCAGATGCAAGGGCGGCTTTTGTTCGAGAATGAGGCGCAGATCGACCGCGCCCGCCGGATGGGAATTTCGGATCCGAACCGAAAGTATGCCATCACAGAAATGGCCGGGGGCGACGTCATGTTTGCCGCGACCGGCGTGACGAACGGAGCGATGCTGCGCGGCGTCCGCCGCTTCGGATCAGGCGCCGTCACGCACTCCCTCGTCATGCGCAGCAAATCCGGCACCGTGCGCTACATCGAATCGCATCACAACTTCCTGACCAAGACATGGTGGACCCAGCTTTGAGCCTGCCCGCGCCGGCGCTCGGTGTTGCACTCAGCCTGAGCGGGCGCCGCTGGATCTGGCGCGAGGCCGAAGAGCGCCTTGGTCTCGGCATCGCCGAACGGCTGGGCGTGCCCGAGCTGCTCGGCCGGGTGCTCGCGGCGCGCGGCATAACGCTGGAACGCGCGAGCGATTTTCTTGCCCCGACGCTGCGCGCACTGATGCCCGACCCCTCAGTCCTCAAAGACATGGACTTCGCCGCAGATCGCCTGGCCCACGCGGTAGACCGCCGCGAAACGGTGGCCGTGTTCGGCGATTACGACGTCGACGGCGCCTGCTCGTCAGCACTCATCGCATCCCTCCTGGACGGGCTCGGCGTGCCGATCGTGACCTACGTGCCGGACCGGCTCAAGGAAGGCTTCGGGCCGAACCCTGCGGCACTCCTGGGGCTTGCCGCGCGCGGGGCAACGCTCGTCATCTGCACCGATTGCGGCAGCGCCTCCGCCGACGCGCTCGCCTCGCTCGCGGGAATCGCCGACGTGATCGTGCTCGATCATCATCGGAGCGAGTCAGCACCGCCGGTTCTCGCGCTGGTCAACCCCAATCGTCTCGACGATGCTTCCGGCCTCGGCGGCCTGTGCGCGACGGCAGTCGCGTTCCTCGCCGCGGTCGCACTTTTGCGGGCGCTGCGCCGCCGCGGCTTCTTTGCCGCGCGTGCCGAGCCGAAGCTCCTTTCCTTTCTTGATCTCGTGGCACTCGCGACGGTCTGCGACGTCATGCCGCTCACGGGGATCAACCGCGCGTTCGTCGCACAAGGCCTCAAAGTCATGGCCTGGCGTGAGCGGCCAGGGATTGCGAGCCTCCTGGCAGTCGCCGAAGTGATGGGACAGCCGACGACCGAAAGCTGTGGCTACGCCCTCGGGCCGCGCATCAACGCCGCCGGACGCGTCGCCGAGGCCGGTCTCGGACTGCAGCTCCTGCTCGCCCCCGATCGCGCAGCAGCCGAACCGTTGGCACGCGCGCTCGACGCGGTGAACCGGACGCGCCAGGAGGTCGAAGCAACCGTGCTCGAGGGCGCGATGGCGGAAGCCGCCGCGCAGGCCGATGCCGGCCTCCCGGTGCTGCTGGCAAGCCGAGCCGGTTGGCATCCGGGCGTGGTCGGCATCGTCGCGGGACGCATCAAGGAGCGCTTCAACCGGCCGGCCTGCGTGCTCGGCGTCGCAGGCCCGCTCGCCAAGGGCTCCGGACGATCGGTGCCGGGCCTCGATCTCGGCGCCGCCGTGATGGCTGCGCGCCGGGAGGGAATGCTGCAAGCCGGCGGTGGTCATGCCATGGCGGCCGGCTTCTCCCTTCCCGCCGCGGGCCTTGCCGCCTTCCACGCCTTCCTGAACGAGCGGCTGGCGGCCGCCGCCAGCCTTCCCGCTGCGGCCGATCTCATCGTCGAAGGTGCGCTTTCGGTCAGGGGTGCGACGGCCGAGCTCGCGGAGCTGGTGACGCGCCTTGCGCCCTTCGGCGCCGGCAACGCGGAACCCACCCTGGTTCTGCCGCGCGTGCGTGTGCTCAGGGCAGACCGGGTCGGGCGGGAGGGCCGCAGCATCCGCGTCATCGTCGCCGACGAGGACGGGCCGGGCGGGCGGCTCAAGGCGATAGCCTTCCGTGCCGCCGAAGGCGCGCTTGCCGCGCCGCTGCTCGAGCGCGCGGGGCGGCTTCTGCACCTGGCGGGGCATCTCCGGCTCGATCGCTGGAACGGCTCCGCCCAGCCCGGCTTCATTGTCACCGACGTGGCCTTGGCCTAAGCCGCGAATTCCGTTAGCAGCGAACGCGCCGTCCCGTTCGTCTAGAGGCCTAGGACACCAGCCTTTCACGTTGGTAACACGGGTTCGAATCCCGTACGGGACGCCAAATTTTTCAACGGCTCACAGGACACATCGACTGCTGGACTGGCGGGAGGAAAGAATTTGTCGATCGGCATCGATCTCTTTGATTGCCTCCGCTCGATCGAGCGGCCCGGGGAGTTCTGCGTGGGAGGCCTGCGCGAACTCCTCATGCCAAGCATCGACGTGGACGGCGCAGGCAGAATCTCCTTTCCGATTCTCCCGGCACAAATCGAGCGGCTGATCGGCCTCGCCGAAGCAGCACCTTATGGACGGGGCGGGCAAACAGTGCTGGACCGCGATGTCCGGCGCACCTGGCAGATCGACCCCGGCAAAATCCGTATCGGCGGGCGAAGCTGGGAGCAAACCCTGGCCGAACTCGTCGCCGAAGCGGCCCGCGGACTCGGTGTTGCCGAGCCGGTCGAGGCCGACTTCTACAAGCTGCTCATCTACGACGCCGGCAGTTTTTTCCTCGATCACCGGGATACCGAAAAGCTTCCCGGCATGTTTGCAACTTTGGTGATCGTTCTGCCTTCGGCGCATAGCGGCGGCGAACTGGTGGTCCGGCATCTGGGCCGGGAGGTGGTTCTCGATCTCCATCCCGAAGCTCCGTCGGAAGTCGGGTTCGCCGCCTTCTATGCTGACTGCGTCCACGAGATCCGCCCGATCAAAACGGGTTTTCGCGTCACGCTGGTCTACAATCTGCGTTTCCCCAACAGGAAGCGCCTTCTCAAAGCGCCCGACAACCGCGCCGCGGAGGCGCAAGCCGCCGGGCTGTTGCGGAAATGGGCAGATGCCGCCGATGCGCCCGATAAGCTGGTACTGCCGATGGAGCATGCCTATACGCCGGCGGAGCTTTCGTTCGGAACGTTGAAGGGCGTCGATGCGGCGGTCGCATCCGTGCTGACGAAAGCTGCGGCGGAGGCGAACTGCGATCTGCATCTTGCTCTCGTTTCGATCGAAGAGAGCGGCGGCGCCGAATACAGCGACTATCGCGGGCACCGCTCCTTTGATGCAGACGAAGAAGACAACGAGGAATTCCAAGCCGGCGAGGTTTTCGACCGATCGCTGGTCCTCTCGGATTGGCGGCGGCCGGACGGCACCGAGGCCCAGTTCCGTGATTTTCCGTTCACCGATGATGAACTTTGCCCAGCCGACGCGTTCGCGGATTTGACTCCGGATGAGGAGCATTTCCACGAGGCATCCGGAAACGCGGGCGCGTCGTTCGAGCGCACCTATCGCCGGGCAGGTCTGGTTCTATGGCCGTGTGTCCGGCGGCTCGCCGTGCTGAACCAAGCCGGGCTCGGCGCGACATTGCCCTATCTCACGGAGCTGGTAGCCAACTGGCAGGCAAGCGGCGCGGCGAAGGAATCGCGGCTTTGGCGCGAGGCCGACGAGCTTGCCGCTCATATGCTCGGCTCCTGGCCGCACCGGGCATCGCGCGGCCAGGGTGACACCGATGCGGCCCGGATGCTCGATTTGCTGGCCCGGCTCGGGAATACGGCGGTGATCGAGAGGTTCCTCGCCACGGTGTCGGCCGAAGGGCACTACATCGCGGCCGACAACGAGGCGATCGTACGGAGCGCGGCATTGCTTCCGCCCGGACGCGCGACGGAGCTCTTGGTCCGCATCATCACGCGCAACGCACCCATTCGTCTTCCCGCCTGCGGCCAACTGTTGCGGCGGTGCATCGAGGCGGTTTGCGCTCCGGTCGGCGATCCGGCACTGATCGGCGCAGCACTGCTCGAAGTACTCCCAGGCGGGCGGGCGAAAGCCGCGGCGGACGATGCCTGGCCGCGCCCGGAGCCCGCGTCAGCCGGCTTCGTCGTCGATATTCTGACCGCGACGAGCCGGATCGATGCGGGCCTTGCAGCGCGGGCCATTGAACATTTGCTCGCTTGGCCCGAGACTTACGGATTCGACGCGGTGCTGGTTCCGGCGGCACTGAGCTTCGCGAGCGAGCCGGCGAGCAAAGCGTGGCCGGCGGTTGCGCGGCTCAGCGAGGCGTCTTTGGAACATCTGCGGGCGCGCATCGCCCTGCCGCTCGAGGCCCCGCTTGATTGGCGGAGGACCAATCCGCTCCGCTGCAAATGCGCCGACTGCCAGGAGCTCGGTGCGTTCCTCGGCGATCCGAACCGGCAGCAATGGCGCTTCAAGGCGGCCCTGCAACGGCGCAGCCACGTCGAGCAAGAGGTCGGGCACGCGCCGTGCGACATCGACCTCGTGACCGAACGGCGCGGCAGCCCACACACTTTGATCGCCACCAAGAATCAAGCCAGCTACGACCGGCGCGTTACGCAGCGCGGCGAGGATTTACAGCACGCGTCCGCTCTCGGCGGATGAGCTGCGCGGTTCCTCGCTGCAGCGATGCTCGATCCACGCTGCGAGCGCCGGCGGCAAACCGCTCGTCGGCTTTGGATCGGGCCGGCGGAATGTGCCGAGCTCCGGCTTGCGCGGCGCCAAGCCGGCGCCGCCCGACGCGGCCAGGCCGAGTTTCAATTCGGTCGAGGCAGTCGTGCGGCTGCTGACGCCCGAAAACCGGGCGCTTCTTGCCATGATCCGCGACAAAAAACCCCAATCGGTTGCGGAACTGGCTCAGATGAGCGGGCGCTCACAACCGAATCTGACCCGGACCTTGGCCAAGCTCGAAGCAGCCGGCTTCATCAGGATGAAGGCGCTCGGCCGAAGAAAGGCGCCGAGCATTGCCGTAAGAAGGATCATGATCAAGATCGATCCCTGTTCGACCCGCGACCAGCTACGCGTCGCTTAGAGCGTGTTCAGGTTGACTGAACGCGCTCCATGTTGGTTTTCTCGAGCAATTTCATCACTCTGACCGGCATCTAGCGATTCCAGTCAGGGTGATATTGCTCTAGCCATTGCAAGAGGCGTCGTTGCGGCCGCGCAGGGAAATGTTTGCTCACGCTCGACAACGAACCGCGATCGGCGGCGCGCCGCCGCCCGAGAAGGCTTCCGCGGATCGCTGGATCGCACCGGCATCCGATCGCTCTTTGCTCGCGCGGGCCGGGATAAAAGCTCAGGGTGGGGGCCCGCACCAATCAAAAACGATGATGCTGGCCGAGCTTACGGCGTTGCTATCGCGGGGCGCGGCCGATCGCGCGGAATATGCGATCATCCAGGACAACCTCCTCGGCAAACCCTCGGTTCGCGCGCGCAAGGCGGCGCTGGCGCGGCTCAGGCAGCTCTACGGCGTTGGAGCGAATTGCATAATCTGCACGGTCATGCGCCGGCTGTGGCAGCGCGACCCGGTGGGGCGGCCGATGCTGGCGTTGCTTTGCGCTCTTGCGCGGGACCCGACCCTCCGCGCCGGCGCCGCCGCGGTGCTTGACGCCGTTCGCGGAGAACAGGTGCGCTGGCCCTCTATCGCGGCGCGGTTCGACGCAATCCACCCGGGCCGGCTCGGCGAAAAAATGGCGAAATCTCTGGCACAGAATGCCGCCTCGAGCTGGACCCAGGCCGGCTTTCTGAAGGGTGCCGTCCGGAAGGAACGGGTCCGGGCGAAGGCGACGCCGACGGCGGCGGCCTACGCCGCATTGATCGGGAGCTTGTGCGGGTTTGGCGGGAACCGGCTGCTCGAATCCCGCTGGCTGGATATGCTCGACAGGCCGGTGGAAGATCGGATCGAGCTCCTGCGGCAAGCCCAGGGGTCGGGCCTGGCGCGCGTCCGCAACGTGGGCGGCTTGCTCGAGATCGACGCAAGCGGTTCTCTCGGCAGAACATTGGGGGTGCCAGAGCTTGCCCGGCGTTGAAGGACTGTTGGAGGATTTCAAGATGCGGCTCACGGTTCCCTGGCGCGACGATGAGCCGCCCGCCGGCCGCGTCTGGATTCTTTGGTACGACAAGGCGAACGAGCGCCGGGTGCGCGGCCGGCTCCGGGAATTCCAGCTTGCCGTCGAGCTGGCCGGCAGGGGTTGGCGGGAATTCGATATCGCGCCCCGTTTCGGCACGTGGGTCGCGCGGCAGCCCTGGTTCGAGCGGCTCGCCCGGCGGCCGGGCTCCCTCCCCACCGTCATCCCGCAATTCGAGGCTCACCTCGCCGAGGCAATCAAGGCCGAGCTGGCCGGCTGCGACAGCAGCGGTATTCTCGCGCTGACCGGCATTGCCTCGCTGTTCGGCTTAATGCGCGCTTCATCCCTGCTCGACAAAGTGGCCGGCAGCATCCCGGGCCGCCTGCTTGTGACGTTTCCCGGAGTCCACCGCGGCGGCATCTACCGCCTCCTCGATGCCCGGGACGGCTGGAATTACCTGGCGGTTCCCATCCCCTCGACGGACGTGAGCTGAGCCATGCTGAACAAGGACGTTCTCGCTCACGATCCCGCTTCTTACCGGCTGGCGGATGGCGGCGTTGCCAAGGTCATGTTCCCGCCCGACGAAGAGCAAAAGGCGATCCTCCGCGAGCAGCTCCAGACATTCGTCTGCGAGGGAGCGTATGCGGACGGGCTGCGGCGGATCCTGGAGGCGTTCAACGGCGCGGCGGGCCGGCGCGGAGATGTCCCGGCAGTTTGGATTTCCGGCTTCTACGGTTCCGGCAAGAGCCTCCTCACAGCGATGCTGGGGGCGCTTTGGTCGAACCTGGAATTCCCGGACGGTGCGACCGCGGAGGGGCTGGCACAGGGATTGCCGGCCGAGGTTACGGCGGGCTTAAGGGAACTGCGGGCGAACGCCAAACGCCTGGGCGGCCTGTTGGTAGGCGGCACGACCCTCGGACGTGGCGCTCAGCATCCCGTCAAGGCGGTGCTGGGGGCTATCTTGCAGGCGAACGGCCTGCCGAGCGGCGGCGATCTCCGGCCGGCGCTCGTAGCACTCTGGCTCGACGAGCAAGGCATTCTCGGCGAGGTGCGCAGCATGCTGGCCGGCAATTTCGGGCGGGCCGCCGAGCAATTCCTCCTCGACGACGCGCTCGCCGCGGCGGCGCTCGCGGCAAAGCCGAGCCTCGCTCCCGACCTCGCCACGCTGATGGACCGGCTCGGGCGGCAATACGAACACGAGCCCGAGCCCACCGTCGCATTTCTGGTGGAAACGGCCAGAAAGGCGCTGATGGTCGGGCGCAAGGAAATGCCGCTGACCCTCGTCATTCTCGACGAGGTCCAGCAATATGTCCGCGAAAACGCCGATATCGCCCTGATCGTTCAAACCATCGCCGAAGAGCTGTGCGCGAAATTCCGTGGGCGCCTGTTCCTGGTGGGAACGGGACAAGCCGCTCTTGGCGACGTCCCTTATCTTGACCGGCTGCTGACCCGGTTCGTCATTCCGATCCCGCTTGGATCGGCAGACATCAACGCCGTGATCCGGAAGACGGTGCTTCGGAAGCGGGAAGACGCCAAGGCGGACATCGAGAAGATGCTGGATCTCCGGGCGGGGGAAATCGACCGGCATCTGCAGGGCTCCAGCCTCAGGCACAGCGCCGCCGACCGGCCGACCGACGTCGCCGACTGGCCTATTCTGGCTCCCCGAAGGCGGTTCTGGGAGCGTGTGCTAGCCGAACTCGACCGGTCCGGTCTGTTCGAAACCCTGCGCGGCCAGTTGCGGATCAGCCTCGACGCCGTGAAGCAGTACGGGGAAAGGCCGCTCGGCGTCGCGGTGCCGGGCGATTTCCTGTTCGACACCTTTGCCGCCGAGGCGTTGTCGCGCAACCTGGTTTCACGGGAGATCTACGACCGGATAGCGACCTTGCAGGCGCTTGGCGGCGACGGTCCGCTGAAGGCACGCCTGCTGATCCTCGTATATCTCGTCGGCCGTATTGCCGGCGACGTTGCGGTACATGGCGTCCACGCCAGAGCCGACGTCCTGGCGGACCTCTTGATCGCGGATTTGGCGGAGGGAGCAGCGATCCGGGCGAAAGTGCCTGATCTCCTGGTCGAGTTGCAGACCGAACGGGCGGTTATCGAAGTCAACGGCGAGTGGCGCCTGCAAACGAAAGAGAGCGCCGAATGGCAGGCCGCGTTCAACCGTGCCGAGTCACAGGCGGCGGGCGAGGCGACCTTGGTGCCGCGGCAGCGCTCCGCGCTGCTGGAACTTGCGATCGGCGATGCACTTTCCGCTGCCGCCAGCACGCAGCAAGGGAGCACCCGAACGCCTCGACGCATCGAGCGTGTCACCGGCGACACGAAGCCCAATAGTGACGGCCTGGTTCTGCGGCTCTGGAACGGCTGGGACGATCCACTTGCCACGGTCCTGAACGAAATCAAGGCGGCGGATGCGACCAAGGACGCGACGATGCACTTTCTGATCCCGGAGCATCGCGGGCAAGAATTGCGCAACGCCATCATCGCGCGCGAGGCTGCGACCGCGACAATTCAGAACCAGGGTGTGCCTGCCACTGACGCGGGCAAGGAAGCGAAGGCGGCCGTGGAGTCGCTCCGCACGCGGGCGGAGGAGGGAGCGAAGGCGATCCTCAGCGAGGCGATCGAAAAGGCCCAGGTTCTCGTCGCGGGCGGGGCGGAGGTCGGGAGCGGGCTCGCGCGCGCCGATGCGGTTCGGGAGGCAGCGACCCGCGTCCTGGATCGGCTCTATCCGGAATTCGCTATTGCCGATCATCCCGGGTGGGACCGCGTGGTGCGAGAGGCGCGAAGGCACGTTCCCGATTGCCTGAAGGAAGTCGGGCACGCCGGCGATCCGCAAGATCACCCGGTGTGCAAGGCCTTCCTGCGCGCGCTCCGGCCGTCGAAAAAAGGCTCCGAGCTCATCGCTGCTTTCGGCGGGCCGCCGTACGGCTGGCCGGACGAGGCGATCGAAGCGGCAATGCTGACGCTGGCGAACGCAGGCCAGATCAAGATCACCGGCGCCGACGGGAAGCCGGTTGTCGCGGCGGCCACCAACGCGACACAACTCCGCAAGTGCACCTTCACCCCCGAAAACCGGGTGGTCTCGGCCGGCGAACGGATCGCCGTGCGCGCTCTCGGCCTGGCACTGGGGCTCAACATTCCTTCCGGCCAGGAAAACGACCGTCTTCTTTCGATCGTCGATCGCCTGGAGGGTACAGCCGAAGGTGCGGGCGGCGCGCCGCCGGCGCCGGCGGTTCCCGAAATCCCCGCCATGGCCGCGTTTCGGGCATCGGCCGGCAACGACCTCTTGGCGGAACTCGCGGCGCGGGCCGACGAGTTGAAGCCGAGAATCGCGAAATGGCAGGCCGCAAAGGTGGAGAAAGAGAGCCGGCTTCGCAACTGGGAGCTTCTCATCCGGCTGGTCGGGCATGGCGCGAGGAGACAGGAGAGTGCGCTCGAAGCGATCAGGAAGGCGCGTTCGCTCCTCGATGAACCGAACCCTTTGCCCTCGCTCCTGGCTGCCGCGGCGGACGACCTGCGCAGAGAGGCGAATGCTGCGCACGCCGCATGGCGGCAGTCGTCGGAAGCGGGTAAGGCGCGCCTCGAGGCCGATCCGGCCTGGGAGAAGATGACGCCGGAGAAGAAGCACGCGCTGCGGGCGGAACACGCGCTGCTGCCCGAGGCTTTGCCCGATCTCTCGACACCGGAGAAGATTGCCGAAAGCCTCACCGCCCGCCACCTCTCGCAATGGCGCGACATGACGCTCGCGCTTCCGGCCCGGATCGACGCCGCGCTGCGCGACGCCACGCTCGAGCTCGAGCCGAAAACACAGACGATTGCGCTACCGCGGCGGATCATCAGGAGTGAACCCGACCTCGATGCCTGGCTCGCCGAGCTTCGCGATGCGATCAAGCCGCTGCTCGCGAGCGGGCCGGTTCTGCCGACCCCCTGAGATGACGACGCTCCCCTCGAGCGCAAGGAAGCAGCTCGAAAACACCGTCCGCAAGGCGCGGAGCGTCGCCGATTGCGGCGCTCGCGATGTCATCGCGCGCCTCGGCATCGCCGCCGCAGTTGCCCCGCCTCACCTCTCCGAAGCGCAAAAGGAATTGCGGCGCCGGTTGCGGGCGCACGCGCGCTCACTCGGTGACAGGCGCGAGGCGGACGGCGCGATGGAGACGCGGCATCTCGCCGAAGCTGCCGCCTACGAGCATTGGCATCGCATGCTGTTCGGCCGCTTCCTTGTCGAGCGCAACCTTCTGATCCACCCGAAGCATGGCGTTCCGATTGCGCGGGGCGAGCTGAAGGAACTCGCCGAAGAAGAAGGATTTGCCGACGAATGGGCGTTGGTCGAGCGCATCGCAGCCCCGAACCTTCCGGGAATCTTCAAGCCGAATGATCCGCTGCTGGCGCTCGAAATCGACCCGCATTTCCAGGCCCGCTTGCGCATGCTGGTGACGGCGCTTCCGGAAGAAATATTTGCCGCGGACGATTCGCTCGGCTGGACCTACCAGTTCTGGCGGGCCGACGAAAAGAAGCGGGTCAACGAGGCGCAGGGGAAGATCGGCGCCGACGAATTGCCGGCGGTGACGCAGCTCTTCACCGAGCCCTACATGGTGAAGTTCCTTTTGCACAACACGCTCGGCGCGTGGTGGGCAGGGAAGATACTGGTCCGGCGCCCGGACCTCGCCCGCGAGGCGCCGGACGAAAGCGCGTTGCGCGCGGCGTGCGCACTTCCCGGCATCGATTGGGAATATCTCCGCTTCGTGCACGAGGACGAGTACCGCGAATCATTCACGGATGACACAGAGCCAGCCGCTCCTTTTCCCTCTCCCTCCGGGAGAGGGCAGGGTGAGGGCGCGTCACACACGAACAAAAGCGGGCACAAAGGCAACGGCCCCTGGCGGCCCGCGGCCGGCACGTTTCCCGGCTGGCCGAAAACGTCCGCCGAGATCACTTATCTCGACCCCTGCTGCGGCAGCGGCCATTTCCTGATCGAGGCTTTCGCCATTCTCGCGGCGTTGCGGCACGCGGAAGAGGGTCTGTCGCCCGCGGAGGCGGCGTGCGCGGTTTTGCGCGACAATCTGCACGGCCTCGAAATCGACGGCCGCTGCGTGCAGATCGCGACCTTCGGCGTGGCACTCGCCGCCTGGCACCTCGCCGGCGGGCAAATCACATTGCCGGTTCCGCACATCGCCTGGGTCGGCGCGCCGCCGCCCTTGCCGAAATCGGAGTTCATCGCGCTGGCCAACGGCGATGCCGAATTGCAGCGCGGCCTCGCCGCGTTGCACGATCTCTTTCAGCAGGCGCCGCTGCTCGGCAGCCTGATCGAATTAGCCGGCGGCGATCTCGTCGATCCGACGCGCATCGCGCGTCTTGATCAGAGCATCAAAGCGCTGGTCGAAAAGATGCGCCACGCCGAGCCGGAGCGTGCGGAAGGCGCGCTCGCCGCGCGCGGTATGGCCGATGCCGCGGCGATCCTGGCGCGGCGTTTTACGCTGCTGGCGACCAATCCGCCGTTCCTTGGCGCCCGCGATATGGAGTCTACGCTAAACCAACACCTCAATACGCACTTCCCGGCGGGCAAAGGCGATCTCGCCACCGCTATGCTCCTTCGTATGCTGCGGCTCAACGTCGAAGCCGGCTTAACGGCTGCGGTTCTGCCCCAAAACTGGCTATTTCTCGAAAGCTATAGGACGCTACGAAATGAGATCCTTCAGCAAATTGCAGTGCGTTCCGTTGCGTATC
>JBOHMN010000495.1:0-6044 GCA_050730175.1 Acetobacteraceae bacterium
GACGTCGGCACGCCGATGCCGCGCGTCCCGGCCGACCGGACCGGCCATCGCCTCTTGCGTTGGATGGCCCATGCAATAATATTTCACCCGTGCGGGGCGCTGTCGGAACGAACCCGAAGTCCTGCCGTGCCGCTACAGTTAAATCCCATGCGGAACCCAGAGGCCGATCTCACCCACCTCGGCGTCATCGACCGCCGCATCCTGGCCGAGCTCCAAAGCGACGGCAGGATCACCAATGTCGAGCTGGCCAGGCGCGCCGGCCTGTCCGCTCCCGCCTGCCTTCGCCGCGTCCGCCGGCTCGAGAAGATCGGCGTGATCAAGGGCTATCACGCCGAACTCGAGCGCCATCAGCTCGGCTGGTCGATCACCTTCTTCGCCATCGTCGGCCTGGACAGCCAGAAGGAAACCGTGCTCTCCGCCTTCGAGCGGCTGGTGAGTGACTGGCCGGAGGTACGCGAATGCCACATGATCCGGGGCGGCGGAGATTTCGTTCTCAAGCTGGTGGCCCGCGACGCTGCGCACGAGAATCGATTGACCGAGCGCTTGACCGGGGCGCCCCAGGTGAGCCAAGTGCGGACTCTGCAGATTATCCGCACCAGCCGTGACTTGACCGGCGTGCCGCTTTAGGTCCTCCGCAGGATGGGCGAACCAGCGACCGCTGAGCTGACGCGCGCAGCATCCGCACCATCTCCTTCTGAGGGAGGCCCGGCGGTGAGGGGGGACATCCTCCCTGCGCCGGAACTCACGATCATCGTGCCCTGCTACAACGAGCGCCCGAACGTCCGCCCGCTCGTCCGGAGCCTTGAGGCGGCGCTGGCCGCCCTCAGCTGGGAAGTCATCTTCGTCGATGACGCAAGCCCTGACGGCACCGCCGCCGAGGCCCTTGCGCTCGCCGCCTCCGACCACCGCATTCGCTGTATCCGCCGCCTCGGCAGGCGCGGCCTCGCTTCGGCGGTGATCGAAGGCGCGCTCGCCTCCGCCGCTGCCTTTGTCGCCGTGATCGACGGCGATCTCCAGCACGACGAGACGCGTCTTCCCGCGATGCTCTCACTGCTCCGCTCCGGCGCAGCCGACATCGTCGTGGGCAGCCGCCACGCTGCGGGCGGCGATGCGTCGGGCCTCGGCTCGGCGTGGCGCCACCGGCTTTCCAGGCTCGGCATCCGCGCGGCGCAAATCTTTCTTCCGGTCCGGCTGACCGATCCCCTGAGCGGCTTCTTCATGTTGCCAAGGCCGCTCTTCGACAGCCTGGCGCCGCACCTGACCGGCGCCGGGTTCAAGATTCTCCTCGAGCTCCTGCTCGCCGCCGGCCGCGCCGTGCGCGTCGCCGAGGTCCCGTTCGTCTTCCGTCCGCGCGCCGCTGGCGAAAGCAAGCTCGATGTCCTGGTCTCGGTCCAGTTTGTCGCGATCCTCATCGAACGGCTCTTTCGCGGCCTGCTCCCGGTGCGCTTCCTCGCCTTCGCCGCCGTCGGGGCGCTCGGCATCCTGGTCAATCTCGCAGCCCTTGGTGTTCTGACCAAGCTTGTCGGGATTGGTTTCGAATGGTCGCAGGGTGTCGCCACGCTGATTGCCATGCTCGCCAACTTCGAGCTCAACAACCGCATCACGTACCGCGACCAGCACCTGTTCGGACGCCGCCTGTGGCAGGGACGGCTGCTGTTCGTTGTGGTCTGCAGCATCGGCGCCTTCGCCAATGTCGGCGTCGCCGCCATGCTCTATCACAGGCACGCCGGCTGGAGCCTCGCCGGCACCGCGGGTGCTGCAATCGGCGTGGTCTGGAACTACGCCGTCTCGGCAACGCTGGTCTGGCGCGCCCGCTAAACCGCTTGTACCGCTTGTACCGCTTGTACCGCGGGAACCGCCGCCTCGGGCGTGAATTCCCGTGCCAGCAGCGCGTAGGAGCGCAGCCTGGCTTCGGGATCGTGCACCGTCGTCAGGATCGCAATTTCCTCGACCGCAAATTCAGCCCCGAGAGCGCGGAGCCGCTCCGCAACGTGCGGCGCGGCCCCCACGAACATCCGCCCCCGCATCTGCTCGATCCGCGCGCGGTCTTCTTCGGTATAGGGATAGCGGGCAGCCTCCTCCGGGCTCGGCAGCGGCGGGAATTCGCCGCGCCGCCGGAAGAGGCGCCACAATGCGCGCGAAGAAAACAGCCGCTCCGCTTCTTCCTCCGTCGCCGCCGCCAGCGCGAACACGCAAAGCGCCGCGTGCGGTTCGGTATGGCGTGGACTCGGCCGATAGCTGCCGCGGTAGATTTCCAGCGCCTCGGCGGCCCCAAGCCCATCGGTGATGAAGTGGGCAAAGCAATAGGGCAGGCCGAAATACGCCGCGACCTCGGCGCCATAATTGGAACTCCCCAGCACCCATACTTCCGGCACGCTCGGCCCTTGCGGCTGCGCCCGCACACCGTGGAAAGGATGCTGTTCCGGCAGGCCGGAACCCGCGAGCCACGCCAAAAGCTCGGCCACCTGGGCAGGAAACCGCTCCGCCGCACGCGCTGCGTTCGGATTGAGCGCGAAGGCCGTCCGTCCGTCCGAACCGGGCGCGCGGCCAAGCCCGAGATCGATCCGTCCAGGCGCGATCGCCTCCAAAACCCGGAACTGCTCGGCGATCTTGAGTGCGGAATAGTGCGGCAGCATCACTCCGGCGCTGCCGACCCGGATGCGCGACGTCGTCGCGGCAATCGCGCTGATCAGGATCTCCGGCGCGGTGCCCGCCTGGCTATCCGAGCTGTGGTGCTCCGAAAGCCAGTAGCGCGCGTAGCCCAGCGCCTCGCAGTGGCGCGCGAGCGCCAGGGTCTCGCGAATGGAGGCATCCGGCGAACGCCCTGAGATGATCGTCGATTGGTCGAGCACGGAAAGCCGCATGGTGTCGCCTCGATTCTCGTCGCTTTTCAGTAAAGTCCAGCGCTTTTCAATAAAGGCCAGTCCTTTTCAATAAAGTCCGGTCGGACCGAATGCCGCGCGCAGCACGGCGTAGACGATCCCGCCGACCAGAAAGCCAACCAGCGAGCCGTTGACCCGCACGAATTGCAGATCGCGCCCGACGAACAATTCCAGCCGATCGGTCAGCAGCGCCGGATCCCACCTTCCGATCACGCCGGCGATGAAGCCCGAAAGCTCCGCCTGCGCGGCCGGCAGCAGCGAGAAGACCGCAGACTCGAGCACATTTTGCAACCGCGCTCTGATCTCTGGCTCGCCGGCAAGCAGGACCGCCGTGTTGCCGAGCAGCTCCTGGATAAAGGCGACGCTGTGCCCCCTCGGGTCTTGGGCGTCCACCGCGATCCCCTCGCGCATCCGTCGAAAGACGTCCCAGAGCCACGCCTGAACGGTCGGGTGCGCCAGCACATCTTTGAGCCCGGCGCCGAGCTCGGCGGCGCGGTCAGGGTCCTCTTCGATGCGGTCGATCTCGCGCCGAACCCATTCGTCGAATGCCAGCCTGATTTCTGAGCTGTCAGGCCCCATCTTGTCGAGTTCCTCATTCACCGCGCCGAGCACACGTTTGGCAATTGTCGCCCCGAGCGCCCAGCCCACCAACCGCCCGCCTTGTTCCCGCACGCGCTCCTCGATCGCGGTGCGAAGCTGCCCCTCCTTGTCCGCAAGCGTGGTGCGAAGCTCGCCCACGATGAAACCGAACACCTCCTGGTGCCGCCCTCCCGCCACCATTCCTCTGAGCGCTCTCGCCAGTACCCGCCCGCCGGCCTCACCGCCGAGAAGGCGCGGAATAAGCCGCGAGATCAGCCGCCGCGCCCGACCGTCCTCGACCGAGGCGAGCAGGCGCGGCAGCATCGCCGCGAGTGCCGTGGCAGCGGCGCGGGCCGAGTCCGTGTCGCGGAAGAACCGCTCGAGAATTGCCGCGAGATCGAGGCCGGCGAGCGTGCGCGCAACCTCGTCCTTCGTGAACACATGATCGGCGACGAAGCGGCCGAGTGCGCGCCCAAGCCTCTCCTTGTGCGTCGAAAGAATCGCAGTGTGCGGAATCGGCAGGCCGAGCGGGTGGCGGAACAGCGCAACAACCGCGAACCAGTCGGCGATGCCGCCGATGAAGCCCGCCGTTGCCGCCGCCTCCAGGAGACCCCGGAAGTAACTCTCCTCTAGCGCATGCGCCGCCAGCGCCAGGACTCCCATCACCACCAGAAGGAGTGTTGCGAACCCGCGGTGACGGGCAAGGGAGCGGCGCGCCGCACGATCCGGATCGTTCATCGCCCGCGAAGGCTACCACGTGCGCCCTGTTCGGTCGCGCCAGTGTCCTGCCCCCGTCGCTTGCTGCCACGGGCGGCAAGCGAAAGGGGATCAGCAGGCCACTGAAAACCAAGAGCGAGTGTCCTGCCCCCGTCGCTTGCTGCCCATGGCGGCGAGCGGAGGGGATAGCGGGCCAATGAAAAGAGCGAGTGTCCCGACGGGGCATGTCCATCGTGGGTAGCAAGCGGTAAAGTCGGCACACCAGGCCGGGCGCGCATTTTGCCGCTTCGAACACACGTGGCCTGGCGTTGGAGGAGGAACGTTGATGACAGAAGATCCGGACGAGAAACTGGTTCGCCACGCAGCATCGCGGCTGCCCCGGCGCGCGGTCATGCATGGGGTCAGTGCGGCATCCGTCGCTGCCGTGCTGGCCGGAAGCGGCATCCGCTCTGCGCGCGCCGCCGCAAGCGGTCCTTTTCCCGCCCACCCGAAATGGCGCTTCGTGTTCGTCAATCACGTGACGACGAACCCTTTCTTCGTCCCCACGGTCTACGGCATCCAGGACGCTTGCGCCGTGCTCGGCTGCACCTACCAGTGGACCGGCTCGGAAATCAGCGACGTCGCGCAGATGGTGAACGCGATGAACGCGGCGATCGCCGGCAAGGCCGATGCAATCGGCGTCTCGCTCGTCGATCCGACGGGCTTCAACGCGCCGACCGCCCGCGCGCTCGAGGCCGGCATCCCCGTCTTCAGCTACAACGCTGACACGCCGCCCGGCAGCCCCAACAAGCGGCTCGCCTATATCGGCCAGGACCTTTATCTCGCCGGCTACCACGAGGGTGAGTGGATTTGCCGCCTGGTCGATGGCGGCTTGGTCGCACTCTTCATCGCCACCCCGGGCCAGCTCAATATCCAGCCGCGTCTCGACGGCGCGCGTGCCGCCATCAAGAAAATCAATCCCAAGATCGAAACGGTCGAAATCGCCACCGGGCCGACTTCGGGTGAAGAGATTTCATCGATGCGCGCCTGGTATCTCGGTCACAAGGAGGTCAATGGCATGTTCACCGTCGATGGCAGCACCTGGCTGCTCGGTGAGGTCATGCAGCAGTACGACTTGCCCAAGAAGGGGATTCTGGCCGGCGGGTTCGATCTGCTTCCGAAAACGCTCACCGGCATCCGCGACGGCTATCTCCAGTTCACCATCGACCAGCAGCCGTACCTGCAGGGGTTTTACACGGTGATGGAGATGTTCACGTTCAAGGTTTCGGGCGGCCTGGTCGGCGCGGCAGAGATCGATACCGGCCTCAAGTTCGTCACCAAGGAATCGGTCGGGCCCTACCTCACCACGAACACGCGCTACGAAGGAAGCTCGGACGTCGCCAAACTCGTCCCGCGCTCCGGCCCGATCGGCTGAGCCTCCGGCCCGGCTTGCCCGGGCGCCCGTGTTGACTTCCCCCCCATCCCGGCCATTATCGGCGTTTGTGACAAAGAGAAGGCTGGGCAGCCATTTTGTCGGCAAAACCTGAACAAGGCCCGGCTTGGCCCTGGGCCGGCGCTGCTGATGCAGCCGGCCCGATCCTGGAGGAGGCACGTTGATGACAGAAGATCGGGAAGAAAAGCTCTTGCGCCGCGCACAAGCGCGACTGCCGCGCCGCGCCGTGATGCACGGAGTAAGCGCTGCATCCGTGGCCGCGGTGCTCGCCGGGGGCATCCGCTCCGCGCGCGCTGCGGAAACCGGCCCGTTCCCCGCGCATCCGAAATGGCGTTTCGTGTTCGTCAATCACGTGACGACGAACCCGTTCTTCGTCCCCACCGTCTACGGCATCCAGGATGCGTGTGCGCTGCTCGGCTGCACCTATCAGTGGA
>JBOHMN010000496.1:0-4279 GCA_050730175.1 Acetobacteraceae bacterium
ATGGTCCCCGTTGTTGTAGGTGATGAGCGCGCGGCGCACACAGAGATTAGCTTCTGCCTCGTCCTTCAGCTTGTGGAAATGGTACAGCGTCTCGTGCACTTCCTTGATGGTGCGGAACGGACGCCCGACCTTGCCCTTCGAACGCGCGGCCGTGCGGCGCTCTGCCTGCGATGGCGGCATGTGGTGCAATACGCGCACGCCGAGGCTATCCGTCACCGACTGGAATACCTTCGAGCGGCTGACCGGGCCGTTGTCCATGTAGATGGCGGTCGGAATGCCCTGGAATGGCAGCTCGGCCTCTGGCTTCGGGGCCATGGCGTTGAACAGGAAGCGCAGCGCGGACTCAGCATCCTCGCCGGAGACGCAGCGATACTCGTCGCAGGCGACCCCGGATCGGTCGTCGACCACCGAGAACAGCATCAAGGTCGGCGCACTGCGGCCGTGCTCGATCCAGGGCAGCGCTTCGACCTGCTTGAGGTCGGACGGGCTCATATCGAACTGCCAGAGCTCGTTGGAGCGCTTTGCCTGGAAGCGTACCGCCGCCATCGGACGCATGACGCGCGCATGGTCGAGGCCCGAAGCACGCAGCACGCGATCGATGGTGGCGCGCTTCAACAACCCGAAACGCGCGCGTCCCAAACCTTCCGGCGTTTCGACACCGTCCTCCTCGAGCAAACGAATCACTCGCGCCGTCGAGAGGTGGCACCCTTTCTTGTTCGAGGTCTTGATCTTGAGTGTCAAGCGACATCAGGAACTGACCCCCGTGCTGATCGTTGTGCGGCGCATCAACCGCGGCCGTAGTCCCTTGGTGGTTCGGTGGTGGCCAGGGTATCGAGGTCGCGATCGGCGATCGCCTGCGGTGCTTCGGCCATGGCGGTTTCTTGCAGGCCCTCGGGAAGCGCCTCAAGCGCCGCCGGCAGACCCGCCTGGTGCGCCACCACACTTTCGCGTCCGCCGCCAGGACGGCGCACCCGTTCGCCGATGGCGTTTCCGCCCCGTTCGTCGAGAAATCGTTCCGCTCGTCGCCATCGCGACCGGATGTCCGCAATATCAATCAGCCACCCAGCTTGGCCGCCCGCCCCGCGTCGCACCAAGCAAATTCACGATTCTCTTCTTGCATTCTTCAGACCGCTCCGATTTGTCTGTTTCTCGGCGGGTCCTTACCCTCGGGTCGATCGACGTTTGGACGACGCGGCTGAGGTGGACTCCAAAATCGGACCGCGGGCGTAGTTGATGCGCGCGCTGCTCCGCGGTGATAGACGGAGCGGGCGAGGACCAAATGAACGAGACGGAAGATTAATGCCGCGATGAAGGCGAAGATTGCCTGGGAAGCGCTGCGCGAGCAGGCGACTGTGACCGACCTGACGCAGCGCTTTCAGGTGCATCCGGTCCAGGCTTATCCCTGGAAGGAGCGGCTGCAGGAGTAGGCGGCGCGAGCGTTCGACCCCGCATGTTGGTCGAGAGGCCGAAGCGGTACGGGGACCGGAGGTCGAGCGGCTGCACGCTAGCGCGTTCAGGCCGGCTGAAACGCGCTTAGCCAAGCTGGACGGGAGAAAAAGGAGGCTCGCCCTGTTGCGAGGACGAGCCGGTGCACGGTTTTACTGATCGGTCGAAAACTTGAAAATGGTGGTCGAATGGAAGGTTTGACCGGGATTGAGCACGGTGGACGGGAAGTTCGAATGGTTCGGTGAATCCGGGAAATGCTGGGTTTCCAGGGTGTAGCCGTCGCCCTGGCGATAAATGTTGTTGGCGGAACCGAGGACGGTGCCAACGAGATAGTTGCCGCTATAGAACTGGATTCCAGGCTCTGTTGTATAGACGCGCATGATGCGGCCGCTCGCGGGGCTATACGCTTCGGCGGCGAAGGTGAGGGCGCCCGGCTCAGGCTTGTTCAGGACCCAGTTGTGGTCGTAGCCGTGTGCAAGAAGAAGCTGCTCGGAATTGTCCCTGATGCGGGCGCGGATCGGGGTGAGCCGGCGGAAATCCATTGGCGTCCCGGCGACGGGCGCGATCTGCCCGGTTGGAATCTGCGTTGCATTGGTTGGGGTATAGGAATCAGCGTTGATTTGCACCATCTGACCGAGCGCGGAGCCGGTGCCGTTGCCGCGCAGGTTGTAGTAGGTATGGTCGGTAAAGTTCACGACCGTCGGCTTGTCGGTGGTGGCTATGTAGTCGATTCTGAAAGCGTTCGAATCTTCGAGCGTGTACTGGACGGACATCTTGAGGGTTCCCGGGTAACCGTCCTGACCGTCCGGGCTCGTGTAGGTGAGGACGGCGGCGACGCCGTCTTTGACGGTTTTCGGCTCGACTTTCCAGATCTCCAGGTTGAAGCCAGTGGTGCCGCCGTGCAGTGAGTTCACGCCGTTATTGATCGGCAGGTGGTACGTCATGCCGTCCAGCGTGAAGGTGCCCTTGGCGATACGGTTGGCGTAACGGCCGATGATGCCCCCGAAAAAGGTCGCGACGGTGCTCGGCGAATTGTAGCCGGCGAGGTCGTGATAGCCGAGGGCGATGTTGGCAAAATGGCCGTTGCGGTCAGGCGTGTAGATGGCGGTGATGCAGCCACCGAGGCTGATGAACTTCACGGTGATATCGTGCGCGTTTGTCATGCTGTACTCGGTCACCGCGGTGCCGTCCGGCAAGGTGCCGAAGGGCTGGCTCGTCAGGCCGTCAGCGCGTGCCACGGTGGCGGCCGAGAAGGCGAGCAGGGTGGCGAGACCGAGAGTGGTCGCAGGATGACTTGTCCACGTCATGGCTTCCTCCTTCAGGTACGGGTTGCCGGAGATTCTTGTCAGCGTGAGCGATCGTCTCCGACCCGTACGTCGTGGAGGGGAGCGGAAGCGAGCGCAAGCCGGCAACCCTCGCGGACGCTAACCCCGGGTCAAAAGTCTGACAAGTGAATTATCCCCCGGCGATCTTGCGCGCCTTGATTGGCCCATCGGACCGTTGCCTTTGGCAAGAGTCGCTGCTATAACATGGAACCGTGGGCAAGGAAGCGACCGCTCGATCCCGACGGCAGAGTTTTGGGGCGCGCACCTATTTGTCTGACAATAGGCAAATGCGGCGTCCGCTGATATTTGAGAGCCGCGCTGCTACGGGGGAACATTTGATGAGTGTCGATTCGTCGCTTGCGGGCTTGCCCAAGGAGCGCCGGGGGGCGCGTGCCCGTCCGGACGGCAATCTGCATCAGCGGATCGCGCGGGACCTTGGCGAGCGGATCGCAGCCGGCCAGCCGGTGCCGGGAACCCAGCTGCCAACCGAGGCCGAGCTTTGCGTGCGCCTTTCGGTGTCGCGGTCGGCGCTCCGTGAAGGATTCCGGCTGCTCGCGGGCAAAGGTCTGATCACGAGCAAGCGGAAGGTCGGCACGGTCGTCCGTCCAAGGGCCAAGTGGAACATGCTGGACCCAGATGTGCTGGCCTGGCATCTCGCTGCGGCACCGACGGATCGGTTTGTTATCGATCTTTTCGAGGTACGGCGGATTGTCGAACCGTTTGCGGCATCGCTTGCCGCGCAGCGGGCGGATGCTGGCGGGGTAGCGCTGATCGGCGCTGCCGCTGCAGAGATGTTCCGCGCGCGGGAAAACCGCGAAGCGCTGTTGGGGGCCGACCTCCGTTTCCACGAAGCGATGCTGGAAACCACGGGCAATCCGTTCCTGGTTTCTTTCGGAGCGGTGATCGAATCGGCCCTGCGCGCTTCGTTTCAGCTGAGCTGGAGCAGCAGAGTGCACACGCGGGAGTACTCACTGCGCCGGCACCGGCAACTCTGGGAGGCGATCCGCGAACGGCGGGCGGAAGAAGCGTTCGCGCTGATGTCCGAGCTGTTGCGTTCGGCCGCCGAGGACGTTCATGACGCGCTGCTCAAGCGCCGGCTTGGCGCCAAAGCGGGAAGCGGCGAGGCGTTTGTGCTTTCGTCACCCGGTTCCATGCCGGCTTCCGCGCAGGCACGAGCCGGAGGAAAGCGACGAACGGCGCGGCGTAACGGAGCAAGTCTGCACAAGGAGGGAAATCCATGACCAGAAGGACCGATGACAGTTTGGCAGGGCACATTGCTGACCGCTTGCCGCGGCGGGCGCTGATGCATGGGGTGAGCATGGCCGGGCTGGCCGGAGCGTTAGCGGTGCTTCCCGGAAGTGCCCGGGCGGCGGCGGCGGGTCCGTTCCCCGCGCATCCGAAATGGCGTTTCGTGTTCGTCAATCACGTGACGACGAACCCGTTCTTCGTCCCCACCGTCTACGGCATCCAGGATGCGTGTGCGCTGCTCGGCTGCACCTATCAGTGGA
>JBOHMN010000497.1:0-3230 GCA_050730175.1 Acetobacteraceae bacterium
CGTCAGCGTCGATCTGACCGCGTGCCAAGCCTCCTCGCGGAGCCGGCTCGCCTCATCGATCACGCAGGCGAACACGTCCTCGCCGTAGAGCCCGTCCGGCCGCTCACCCGACTTGAACCAGATCACCGCGCCGTTCGCGAGAGTCACGGTCAGCTTGGCTTCGTTCGCGGTCCAGATCGCGCGCGGCAGGCTCTTCTTCAGCCGCCGGAACGCGATTTCCGCCTGGCTGTAGCTCGGCGCGACCCACCAGAAACTGTTACCACTTTGCCCGCGCGTCGCTTGCTCTGTCAGCCACACCAGGCAGCCGAGCGTCTTGCCCGCCTTGGTGCTGGCCTCGATCAGTCCATACCGCTCACCGTGGAAGATCGCCTCCGCCTGCCGCGCGTAGAGCCGCGGCCTCTTGTAGTGCACCTTCTTACGACCTGTCAGGCTCGACATCCCTGCACTTACTCGACCGCGGCTGGACCCCGATGCGGATTGCCACGGATTGGTTCCAACTCAGGCGCCGTCAAATCTCAGCAACCCTTACATGCATGACTTTGGCCACGCGGCGACCGGCATTTTCGGCATCGGGAAATGCCCGTTCAACGAACGGCCGGTGCACCCGCCAGGCACGCAGCGCCGAACCGCAACCGTCACCATCTTGCATTGAAACCACTGCACCTGCGACGCCGGACCTCGTCCGCCGGTACCGACCAACACCTGGCGTACGCGATCCAGCACCTTCTTATCGGTGTCGTAACCGCACGGCCCACCTGCCTCGGCCATCTCGACGATCTGGCAATCCAGCACGGCCGCCGTAGTACTCTTTTCGCGATCGCCCATCGCTAGGAAATGGTTGATTGCTTCCCAGCAGCCGGATTCGTCCCGTCGCGCGGATCAGCGGCACATCGCGTTGGATGGCGGAAAGTCCTCCGGCGGCCTGCGCTAACGGAAGCTAGTGCCTTGCCGTTAGAAAATCGCGTTGATCGCGTCACGCGCCGGCTAAGCTCGCTGCCATCCACAGCCTGCTGCCGCAGCCACCAACGGTGCCAATAGCGTTCACGCGGCATCGCTCACATCACAGCGTAGCCTCGAACGGCTATGCCGCACTCACGCGACGCCACTTAACGCTCCGCGCGCAGCACGCGGAATGAGGGCAGAGGGGCCAGATTCCACCCGAGGTCTCCCGGGACCGCTGCGAACACCGGCTTGGAATGACACGTCGTCGGGCCACTTAACTCGGCCCGCCAGTCATCGTACATCGCTCCAGGGACTGCCCGTAACCTGGAGAGCGCTTCGGTTCACCACCCCCGCCGTTAGCGACAACGCCACGTGCTCCGCGAAATACCCGCGCTTTCCGGTGGCACGTAGATCTTGGCGATTACGGCCGTCAACGCCGCTGGATGCGACCAATCGGGCCAAGCGACACCCTGCCGTCTCGAGCGGCCAACTGAACGAAGGGATCAAGCGGCACATCGCCGTTCTCCAGATCTTCCCGAACGAGGCTGCTATCATGCGCCTGACCAACCGCATCCCGTTCAAGCACAACGGCGTGGGCGCGCGGATCTATGTAAAGACCGACGATATCGTTCAGCATGGTGTCGAAGTGCGGATCGCGCAAGCGCTTGAAGCGACGGATACGATGTCGCTGCAGCTTGTGTGCCTTCCAGATCCGCTGCACCGAACGCAACGAGGTGCCGAGCGCCTGAGCCTGGCTCCCGCGGTCCAATGCGTCGCCGCGCGGGGCGGCTCGGTACAGTTCAGCGTCACCACCCACGCCACGATCTCGGCCGGGAGCGGCGGCATGCCTGGCTTACGGGACCTGTCGCGCAACAGGCCGTCGACCCCCTGCTCGGCAAAGCGCTGCCGCCAGCGCCAGACCATCGGACGGTTCATCTCGATCGTCATTGCCGCACGCCGGGCCGGCAGCCCACCGGCCGACTGCAAAATAATCCGCGCCCGCTGCATATATTGCGCAACTATTGTGCAATTCGCGGCGATCCGCCGCAATCGCTACGAGTCGCCACTGATCCGAAGCGTTCACCGTCACACATACTGTCTGACTCATCCGGATAGAGTCGCACGGAACCCCACACGTGTGAATCCTCGATGAGCGTCAAAACACTAGGTGCCGCGTCAAACCGAAGCACCCGCCAGCAAAATCGTGTTCTCGCTGCCTGGCCAGGTCCGCCAGTATCACTACCGCATTCGGCGCCCAAAAGACGACAAAATGCGGCGCTGCTTTTGCGCAACGCCGGGGAAGACGACCTGTGGTAGCTCCGCACGCTCGTCTTCAAACTCTTCGAACCGTCGCACGATTGCGCTGCATACGAAAAATCACTGTAGCATGTTTAATGCCCGAATCTGCGCCATTGAGTCAAGGTCAGTTGCGCAGGCCCCAATTGTATCTCTAGGAGGCGGCAAAACTGGCGGACTAACTACACCGCCCGAACGCAGCGATCATGTCGCGGCACCGGGCGCGGAAGCTGTATTGTCATGGACGGACCCGCGGCATCGAACGGGTCCGTGTAGTGTTACGTGATCAGCCCAAGGAAAGGGGCACCGGGTCGTCTGGAAGCGCATTTCAATCGATGTGTCCCAGCGCGTCCTGACGATCCATGGCAGCGACCATACAAAGCAGCCCACACTGCGCTGCGAACTGAAGAGCCCGTAGATGCAGGGGCTCATCGCCAAGCTCGCAGCCACCGCGGCGGCGCCGGAGGCATGTGGTGGATTGCATCACTGGGGCCGATGGCTCAGTCCGCAAATTTCATGGAATCGGGTGCATTGGGGCGCGGAGTTTGCGAGAAGCATGTTGCCGGCACGATCGTTCGGGAATCTAGGCGGCGTTTCAATGCGGGCAGAGTGTCGCCCGACAGTGTTTGGATTTTCACCGGTCGAGGGCCGCCGGGTGGTAGCCGGGATCGCGGTAGGGACGCCCATTACTGGGCGCCCCCCGCACAGATCCGTACGTGCGGCTTTCCCGCATACGGCTCCCACCTCGGGTGTTTGACGCGGAAGCGCTGAGCCGGCCAGGGGTGGGATATCCGAGGCTTGGGCAGCCAGCGGTCGGCCAGCCTTCCCATGCTCTTCCACGTCGTACGATCCCGCTGGTTGCGCCGGCGCAACGCGCGTCGCCAGAGTTCGACGATGTGATAGCGGAATGCCGACAGGGCGCGAGCGTTACCGGGCACGGCATGGTGGGCAAAGAAGCCTCGCACTACCGCCCCCAGCCACGCTCCCTGCTC
>JBOHMN010000498.1:0-16564 GCA_050730175.1 Acetobacteraceae bacterium
CCGGGGTCCGCTTTCGCCAGACGCTCGGCGATCGCAAGCGAGGCCTGGTAGCTGGTCAGCGCCGCCGCCAGATCGCCCTGCGCCTGCTGCACGTCGCCGATTTTCTCCTGCGACACCGACAGGTCGCGCTGCCAGCCGGCGTTGCCGGGGTCCGCTTTCGCCAGACGCTCGAAGATATCGTGCGAGGCCTGGTAGCTGGTCAGCGCCGCCGCCAGATCGCCCTGCGCCCGCTGCACGTCGCCGATCTTGCCGCGCGACACCGACAGGTCGCGCTGCCAGCCGGCCTTGCCGGGGTCCGCTTTCGCCGGACGCTCGGCGATCGCGACCCCTTGGCGAAACGCGGCGAGCGCGGATTCAAGTGCACCAGTCGTGACGTGGAGATCACCAAGGTCAAACCAGTTCCAAACGTTGTCCAGGTCGAGTGATGCCAACTGCCGCAGCGTGACTTTCGCCGCCTCGTAATCGTAGGACAGCTTCTCAACCGCAACTTGTTCTTTCAACAATGGAATAAGCCGCTGCCGCCGCGCCGCTTCTTCTTCGGCGATCTTCGCCGCAAGGATCGATCGCGCCGAACCCGTATCGAGTTGACCCAGTTTCGCGCGGGCCGCGCCGATCGTGGCGGCAATGTCCGCGCCGTCGTTCGATGGTTCAACCTTCTGCCTTGCTCTCGCCAGGGTTGCCTCAATCACTTCCCCGGCTCGGTTACGCATCTCGTCGAACGTCAAACCGCCATGGCCAAGGTTTTCGAACAGCGGGGCCAAAAACTTCGGATCAACGCCTTTTTCTCGGGCGATTTCCTCGCGAAGCGCCCGCATTTCCACCATTTGCTCGCGGTGACGGCGCTCCGCATCCGCCGGTGTCTCGCCGTAGTAATTGATAGTCTTGTCCCGGCCGACGAATTCGCCCCCGCTGACTGAAGCGGCCGAGCCGAAATTGATGCCGCCACTTTCGCCGGCAGGCTCCGAGGGCGGGTACACAGAGCTTACTTGCCACGCAGCTTGTCGATCACGAAGCTCGTAACCGGGCCGACAAGACCGCCGAGGAGCGGCGTGGCAAAGGCGCTCCCCACAGCACTCGCCGCTCCCGGTATCAGCGCCACCAGCCCGTCCACCAGTCTGGCCATCACCCCGTCATTCGCATCCTTGCCCTTAGCCGCCTCCTGCTTCAGCGCCGCCAGCTTTGCTTCAGCCTCGACCTGCGCCTGGGGCGGTCCCGCCTTGATGGCCTCGAGCACCGGACGCAGCGTCTCATCGAGCGCGGCTGCCGAAGGCGTGCCCAGGATCTTGTCCCGGCCGACGAATTCACCTCCGCTGACTGAGGCGCCCTGGCCGAAATTGATGCCGCCGCTTTGACCTTCGCCCTTTTTGTCGCTCATGCTCCCCCCATCTCAGTAGCATTCCGGAACGCACACATCCAGCGTACCTGGGTCAGATCGAAGTGCGCAAGGCGGCACTCGATGACCGGTCGATCCCGGTTGCCGCCGCTCGACAGTCCCGGATTAACAACTGCGCTCGGTTGTCTCGAAACCCGATAGGGCGCGGTATGAAAGCCGCAGCCGCGGCCTCCTGCGGTGCGTCAGCAAGGTCGCTGCGCTTCCATTACGGTCATACCTTCCTGGAAATCTTTGCGGTAGGAACGGCCATTGCTGACCGTCCCCCGCACAGATCCGAGCGTGCCCAGTCCGGGCACTCGGCTCCTACCTCGGGTTGCGAACGGCAAAGCGCACACGTTGCGCTTTCCGTACGCGTTCCAGCGCCTGTGACACGCTTCCCCGTTACTGCGCCCGGCGCGTGCTTTGCTGGCTCGCGTTCCCCTCGGTCCCCGTCCTTGGCTCCGCCAACTCCGCAGCGGATCGCTTCGCTTTGTTCGTCGGCTTCACAGCTACTACGACGGAGTCAGACTTCTCGGGTTCGTGCATCATCGGCTACGACTCCTCGTCTTCCCGATGCGGGCCTGTGGGATCCTTCCGCGGGTCAAACCCGGGATCTCCCGGTTCCCGTGCAAAGAGCTTCCGCACATGCCAGGTTCTTGGACCACGCCGGGTCGGGCGGGCACTCGCGCTGACGCGCCCACCCGTTTTGCCTTCCGCGCTTTCGACAGCGTCGGCACCCAGAAGTATCAAGCTTTCGCGGCTCAATGGCTGGCCTATGCGCTCCCCTACCGACGCTTCGCTGACACCCTCACGAGTGCCCGCGCACGGCTCGGGGCCGATGCGGTTCGCTACTCCTTCATCGCAGTGGACTTGCACCACCTACTCCTTGCCGGTTTCTACCGGCGCACCGAAAGTCTTGAATTTCGGAACCAGCTTAGGCTGTGGGTGCCTCATTGTCTGGTAGACTGCTCGCGGCCCCGTATTCGTCCAGCAGCCCGCGCGTCGTCACGAAGCGGGGCGCCGTCCGATAGATGCGACCGTGCCCATTTTGTGCGCTGCCGGAAGATTTGCGACAGCATCTTCGGTTTCGCGACGCATCGAAAGGAGAAGCGACGGGCCGGTCGCCGCGGCCTGACCGGTGCGACACAAAAGTCGGATCGTCGCCTGCATCCGCCCACAGGTGCAAAACGCGGCCAGTACGGCCTGTCGCGCGCAGGTCACTCGCGCGGCAGAAAAATCTAGGGCGGAAAACCGCCAGGCCCGCTTTGCGGGCCGTGGCGGGCATTCCGCGACAGGAGGGGACCACCCAAGCTCTCCGGTATCGCAGGAATGGTTGCCACCGCGTACCACCCAAGTCTGCTTTCCGGTACTGGTTTGCCCTACCAGAGCGGTGATGACGTCAGCAAGAGGAGAGTAGTCCATGCGCGCGATCCTGCTTGACCAGCCCGGAGATGCTCCGGGCATCCTGCGCGTCGCCGAAGTGCCCGCCCCCGCCGCGCAGCCGGGGGAGCTCGTCGTCGGCGTCGCCTGTGGTGGCTGCAACTTCGCCGACACGATGATGTGGCGCGGCGCCTATCCCCACCCGAAGCGCTATCCGCTTGTTCCGGGTTTCGAAATCGCGGGGACTGTGACGGCGGTGGGCGAGGGCGTGGCAGGCTTTGCGCCCGGTGACCGCGTCGCGGGCTACCCTGAGGCGGGTGGCGGCTTTGCGGAGTTGTGCAGCGTCCCTGCGGCCGGCGCTGTCCGGTTGCCGGACCAAGTCAGCTTCGAAACGGCTGCAGCATTCCTCATCCAGGCAGAGACCGCCTGGCATCTTCTGCACACTGCGTCCACTATCCGGTCAGGCGAAGTCGTTCTGGTCCACGCCATCGGCGGCGGTGTCGGGCTCTATCTCACGCAGCTCGCCGTGCAGGCGGGCGCCGTCGTTGTTGGAACCGTCGGGACAGCCGGCAAGGAACGGCGTTCACTCTCCTACGGTGCAAAGCTGGTCGTAAACCGCACGGTGGCCGATTTCGTGACGGAGATCGGCGGGTTTCTGAACGGCCGCGGCGTCGACAAAATCTATGATTCCACGGGTGCTACGATCCTCGATCGGAGCTTCGCTCTGCTGCGCCCGCTCGGCCACATCATCAGTTACGGCGAGGCGGAAGGGCGGCCGCTCGAGAATCTCTGGGCCCGGTTGGTAGAGAAATCGGCGACCTTCACGCGCTTCCATCTCGGCCATCTCGATTTCGCCTCTCAAGCGTGGCGCGACGGGCTGCGCCGCACACTCGCTCTCGTTGTCGACGGAACGCTGCGCGTGCCAATCGAGCGCATATTTCCTTTCGAACAGGTCGAGCAGATGTACCGCTGCCTCGAATCACGCAAGGTCTCGGGAAAGCTCCTGCTTGCCGTTAGGGCGGATCGCGCTTGACTGAAATCGCGAAGCGATCCAGGAGCGCGTGAATCCGCTGGCTCAGACGAGGCCGGGCATGTTCAGTCAACCTGAACATGCCCTCGTACCTCCCATTGCACGCGGGTGAATCTGCACCGCAATCCCAAGTAGGGCGGAAAAGCGAAGCGCATTCCGCCGTAGCCTGACACGACCGAGGCTCTCTGGTGTTCGGCGGATGCCCATCTCTTCGCCCGCCCGTATCACTCGAGTCCAATCCTGGGTACTAGGCGCCCGGGCGGCGCGTGAAAGTCAGACCACCGCGCATGATTTCCACGCAGCTCCCGGCGATTTCTGCGCGCTGCACTTTTCCCCCGCGCTTGATTGCACGTGCGGAAAGCTTGCTGGGACGGCCCATCTCCACCCCTTGCGTGATCTCGAGCGCAAGCTCGGCATCGCGCTCCGCCATCCGCTCGGCCGCGAGCGCGGCGAGCGCGAGGTTGGCGCTGCCCGTCGCGGCGTCTTCGAAAATCCGCCCCTGATAGGCGAACACGCGCGCTGCGACGCCGCGTCCCTCGCGAACCGAAAGATGGATCGCATCTGTTCCGAGACCCGGCAGATGGCGGGCGCAGGAAGCGGCGTCCACCCGGCATCTGGCGAGCGACTCGCGACCCTTGAGCGCAGCGAAGAGAAACGGCAGCCCGACCGAGGCGACGACCGGCGCACCGCCTTCCGTCGCGATCGCTTCGGGTGCGAGCCCGACACATTCTGCGACGATCGCGGGCGCAACCGGCGGCCCCACCGAAAGCGGTTGCGGCGCCGTGAGCAGCGCTCCGGCGATGACCCCGTTCTCCTTGATGATGGCGAGAGGCACGAGCCCGGCCGTCTCCTCGAAGAAAAGCACATCGCCTGCCGGTCGGCCGAAAATCTCGCCACGCCCGGCCACGACAAATGCAGTGCCGACGTTCGGATGCCCGGCGAAGGGCAACTCCCGCGCCGGCGTGAAGATGCGCACCCGTGCCGTCGCCCGCGCATCGCGCGGAGGAAGCAGGAAGGTCGTTTCGGAATAATTGAATTCGGCGGCGATCGCCTGCATCTCGTCGCCGGTCAGCGGGCGCGCGTCAAGCACCACCGCCAGCGGATTCCCGCCGAAGGCGCGGTCGGTGAAGACGTCGAGCGTGACATAATCGATAGCCACCGTTTCGTCCATCAACGTCCTCCGTGAATCGGTCGCTTAGAGCAATATCGCCTTGACCGGAATCGCCAGATGCCGGTCAGGGCAACGAAATTGCTCGAGAAAACAAACAGGGAGCATCTTCAGTCAACCTGAACACTCTAGCCGCCCCACGCGAGCGGCACCATGGCGACGATCAGGAGCCCCGCCATGACAGTATTGAAAAGGCGGAAGTGACGCTCGGTCGGCAGCAGCCTGGCGGCACCGCGGCCAAGCGCTGCCCATGCCGACAGGCAGAGCATGGTTATGAGAATGAAAATGCCGCAGATGCAGCCAAGGTTCGCCCAGAACGCGCCATGACCATGCGCATAGAGCGTAACCGCGACGAAGCCGATTGCCCAGGCCTTGGGATTGATCCACTGGAACAGCGCGGCCTCGAAGAAGCGGAGCGGGCGCGGGGATTTCTTCGCCACTTCATGCGGCGCACCGGCGGTTGCGATGCGGCCCGCGATCCACAGCGTGGCAAGAATTGCGATGCTTTCGAGAGCGGCGCGCACCGCCTCCGAGGTCCGGATCGGCGCCCCCAGTCCGGCGCCGATCAATGCCAGCATTGCCGGAAAGCCGATCGCCACGCCGAGGAGATGCGGGAAGGTCCGCCGCATGCCCCAGCGCGCCCCCGAAGCCATGACCATCATGTTGTTGGGTCCGGGGGTCGCCGCCATCACGAAGCAGAACGCAACAAGGCTCGCCAGGTGCGGGCTCATGCGGGGCCACCGACCCGCAATTGCGTTACTGACGGAGGCTCGGTAATGTTACCGCCGACGGACATGAAAGCGGATAACAGATCCGAGCGCATCGTGCAACATCTGCGCGGCCTTGCGGGCGAGAGCCAGCCGGGCGCGCGCCTGCCTTCGGTCCGTCAGCTGATGCGCACCCTCGGTAGCGGTCCGGTCACTATTTCCTCGGCGCTACGAACGCTTTCCGAAGAAGGAATGATCGAGGCGCGCCCGGGGCGCGGCACGTTCGTCGCGTTGGCGCCGGCCCCGGGCGGCCAAGCCTCAGCCGATCTCGCTTGGCAGACGCTCGCACTCGGCCCGGCGCGTGGTTCGACGGAGGCGCTCGCCGGCCTCGCACTGGTGCCCACCCCGGGGGTGCTCGCGCTCAACGCCGGCTATCTACCAGAAGAGCTGCAGGCCAGCTCGCTGATTACGATGGCCGCGCGTCGGGCGCTCCGCCGGCCGGGCGTCTGGGGCCGGATGCCGCCTGACGGATCGCCCGCGTTGCGCGCCTGGTTCGCGCGAGCGGCAGGCGCATTCGCGCCGCACGAAGTCACGATCTGCCCCGGCACGCAGGCTGCCCTCTCGGCCGCCTTCCGCGCGCTCGCCCTGCCCGGAGAGGCAGTGCTGGTGGAAAGCCCGACCTACATCGGTGCACTCGTCGCCGCGCGCGCCGCAGGCCTCCGTCCGCTCGGTGTGCCGATCGACGCGAACGGATTGGTCCCGGACCTGCTGGAAGCGTCTTTCCGAGCGAGCGGCGCGCGGCTGCTGTATTGCCAGCCGGCCTACGCCAACCCGACCGGGGCGGTGCTCAGCCACGAGCGACGGACCGCACTGCTCAGCATCGTCCGCGCGATGGGCGCCTTCGTCATCGAGGATGACTGGGCGCGCGACTTTCCGCTCGATGTGGAAACCGCCCCGGCCCCGCTTGCCGTGCGCGATACTGCCGGGCACGTCATCCTGCTCCGGTCACTCACGAAATGTGCAGCGCCGGGCTTGCGCATCGGCGCCGTCGCGGCGCGCGGCGCTGCCCTCGAGCGGCTGCGCGCGGCGCGGTCGACCGAGGATTTCTTCGTCCCCGGCATCCTCCAGGAAACCGCCTTGCAGTTGGTGACCGAGCCTGCCTGGCCGCGCCATATGCGCGCTCTCCGCCGTGCACTCCGCGAACGGCGCGATGCGCTCGCCGGCGCCATTTACGCGCAACTCGGCGCCGCCGCGCTCGATCGCGTACCTGCGGGCGGGCTGCATCTCTGGGTCCGCCTCCCCGACGGCATCTCAGATCTCGATCTTGCCGAGCGCGCCGCCCGCGCCGGCATTCTGGTGAGCCCGGGGCGGCACTGGTTCCCCGCCGAGCCGCCCGCCCCCCACATCCGCTTGAGCTTCGCAGCACTCCCGCCGGAGCAGGCGAAGTTCACGGTCAACCGTCTCGCGGCGCTGATTCGCAGCAGTCCGTAAAGCGAAGCGGAGAAATGAACGCCCGCGACGAGGCCGCGCTGCGGCCGTCCCTCACCGCGCGGCAGAAGGCTGGCGGTCGCGCCTCAGCGCCTCGGGTACTTTGCTTCGCCCAACGCGACGGCTTCGCGATACGGCGCCTGCTCCCGGCGCAGGAGATCGGGGGACATGCCGCGCGCGTGCGCGAGACCAACCGTCAGCAGCTGTAACGCAACCGCGCCGCCAAGCAGCGAAGTCGCGATCTGCGGGAGCGCTGCATCCGGAATGACGAGCTTGCCGGCGCTCACGTCGGAAGCGATTATCGTGCCTTGCAAATCTGAACTCACGATGGCCGCCGTCTGGATCCCGATGCGACGCGCCGATTGCAGGAGTTCGTGCGCCCCTCGGGCGGCGCGCTCGGCGTTCGGGCCGCCCGTTACGATGACGACCAGAGTGCTCCGCGCGTCATGCGCAACCATGTGGCCGTGGAGCGTGTCCTCGACGCCCAACGCCGTGCTGGGAAGCCAGGCACCTTCCGCGACCTTGAGTGCGAGTTCCCGCGCTGTCGGCTCGTCGCCCAGGCTTCCCGCGGCGATCAGGTGCTCCGTCTTTGCGAGATCGCGCCCGATCTTGAGCGCCGCCGGGCGGAGCGTGGTGAGCGTACGGAGGTGTCCGGCGAAGCGGGCTGCCGGAAAATCTTCGCCCCGCCACAGCGACGCGAGATAACACGCGGCCAGCATCGGCGAAGTATAGCCAACCGTGTGGCAGTACGATTTGTCGCGCAACGGCGTCGTCAGCACGACATCGGCGATGTCCATGGCGGGCGTATTGCCGGTCGCGGTGATCAAGGCGGTTTTGGCGCCTGTTTCGTGCGCGGCAGAAAGCGCGCCCACCGTCGACTTCGAAAGCCCGCCGTGCGAGATCGCGATGCACAAGCCTCCCTTGCGCGGGGCCAGTGCCTGGTCGGCCGAAAGCCGCGCCTCGATCGGGCCGGCTGCTGTCGCCGAAGTTCCCATCGCGGCATTGAGGATCAGTGCCACGGCCTTTGCACTATGTCCCGACGTTCCGACTCCACTCACCACGATCGGCTCGCGGGCCTCGACGGCGGCTCGCAGCATTCCGAGCAGTTGCGGCGCAGCGTCGCCCAAAGAGGCACGCAACCCCTCGGGCAAGCGCGCCTCAGCTTCGATCATGTCTTCCATGACCCACGGCGGGCTGCTGCGTCGTTCAGGGTAGATGGCGGGGTCGTACCAGTGGGAGGTTTCGCTCGCGCTCATGACTGCCAATCCTGTGCCGGCAGAAATGATATTCCATATCGCGCGGGATGTAGAGACCGGAGCAAACATCCCACCGCTGGCCGGCGTTCGCGTCCCGGACGACCGCCAAATAACCGGCGGATCCTCCTTCACCCGCCGATACGAACGCCTTCGTTGCGCGGGTCAGGCCTCAGCGCGGGCCGCTCGCGCTGCTTTGACCATGTTTTCGACCGCAAGCCTGACCTCCGGCCAGTTGCGCGTTTTCAACCCGCAGTCAGGGTTGACCCAGAGCTGGTCAGCGGAAAGACGCTGCCCCGCCTTCTTCAGCAGTGCGGTCATCTCCGCGACGGCAGGAACGCGCGGAGAATGGATGTCATAGACCCCGGGACCGATCGCGGCCGGATAGCGGTAGCCCGCAAATGCATCGAGCAGCTCCATCTGCGAGCGTGCAGTCTCGATAGAGATCACGTCGGCATCCATCGCAGCGATCGATGTGATGATATCGTTGAACTCAGAATAGCACATGTGGGTGTGGATCTGGGTTGTGTCATCGACGCTCGAGGAGGTGATGCGGAAACATTCGATGGCCCAGTCGAGGTACTCTTGCCACTCGCTATGCCGGAGCGGCAATCCTTCCCTGAGCGCCGCCTCATCGATCTGGATGATCGCAGCACCCGCCTTTTCGAGATCGAGAACCTCATCGCGCATCGCGAAAGCGATCTGCCGGCAAGTCTCGCTGCGCGCCTGGTCGTCGCGGACGAAAGACCAGTTGAGAATCGTGACAGGGCCGGTCAGTATCGCTTTCATCGGCCGATCGGTCAGCGATTGCGCGTAGCGCCACCATTCGACCGTGATCGGCGCCGGGCGGGACACATCGCCGTAAATGATCGGCGGGCGTACGTAACGCGAACCGTAGGACTGAACCCAGGCATGCTTCGTAAAGGCGAAGCCGGCAAGCTGCTCGCCGAAATACTGCACCATGTCGTTGCGCTCGAACTCGCCGTGGACGAGCACGTCGAGACCCACCCCCTCCTGCCAGCGCACGGCACGCGCAGTCTCTTCGCGCAGGAATTCGTTGTAGGCGGCCGCGTCGATGGCGTGTTTCCCGTAATCCGCACGCGCCTTGCGCACTTCGGGCGTCTGGGGAAATGAACCGATGGTCGTGGTCGGGTAGGCCGGCAGCCCGAGTTTGCCCCGCTGAACCTCGTGCCTGGTGGCGAAACGGGACTTGCGCCGTGCGAGCGAGGGGTCGCTCGCAGCGACCCGTGCCTTGACCGCCGGATCATTGATCTTCGGCGATGTGCGGCGTGATGCGATCGTCGCGGATGCGGCCTCCAAAGCGTGGCGCACGCTGGCACGGCCGTCATTGAGCGCGCGCGCCAGCACGGCCAGCTCGGATACTTTTTGCACCGCGAAAGCGAGCCAGCTCCTGACCTCGGAGTCGAGATCGGTTTCCCGCTCCACGTCGAGCGGCGTGTGCAAGAGCGAGCACGACGGCGCCACCATCACGTGCCGCCCTGCGGCAACCACGGGTTCGATGCGGTCGAGGATGGCAGAGAGATCGGCCGCCCAGACATTGCGGCCGTCGATCACTCCGAGCGACAGCACGAGATCCGGGCGCGCGCCCCTCAGCACGGCATCGAGCTGACCGGGCGCACGCACGAGGTCGATGTGCAGGCCATCCACCGGCAGCGCCAAAGCGGTCGAGAGATTGTCCGCGAGCGCCCCGAAATAGGTCGTCAGCATGATCTTGAGCGGCGCAATGCCGCTCGTCAGCGTCGCATAGGCATGGCCAAATGCGGCGCGCGCAGCATCCGGGAGATCCATGACGAGGTACGGTTCGTCGATCTGCACTGCGGACGCTCCTGCGTCGGCAAGCAGGCGCAGAACCTCTGCATAGACCGGCAACAAGCGTGGCAGCAGAGTGAGTGGTGCAAAATCCGCGCCGCGCGCCTTGCCAAGCAAAAGGTAGCTGACCGGGCCGAGCAGGACCGGCCGCGTTTCAATGCCCAGCGCCTTTGCTTCGCGATATTCCCTGACGGGTTTCGACGAGGCGAGCTGCAAGGTCTGGCCGGCCGTGAACTCGGGCACGAGGTAGTGATAGTTCGTGTCGAACCACTTGGTCATTTCGGCCGCGGGCACGCCTCCATTCGGATGCCCGGCCGCACTGCCTTGACGATCCGGATCGCGCTCTCTGCCGCGCGCCATCGCGAAATAGGTCTCGAGGCTGACTTCGCCGCCCGCCCAGCCATAGAGCGGTGGAACAGCTCCCACCATGGCGGTCGTGTCGAGCACGTGGTCGTAGAGAGAGAAATCGTTGGATGGGATGCTGTCTGCGCCAAGCTCGCGCTGCCATCGCCATGCCTTGGCACGCAGGTCGGCGGCCGCGGCGAGCAGGGCCGCCTGGTCGGATTTCCCCGCCCAATAGCTTTCCAGGGCGGTCTTTAGTTCCCGCCGCGGGCCGATGCGGGGAAAGCCAAGCGTGGCAACGGTGACAGTCATGAGAGCAGCCTCCAGGCAATAGGTCGCAGTCAAGCCGCGGCGCGTGCGCACATTCCGATAAACCCAGCCTGCAGCGGCGAGCCCGTGGCTGGCGGAGAGTCCCGCCACAAACCCTTACATGTCGCGGCAGACCTCATGGCGCAACAGTCCAGCGTAATCTCGACGCAGTTCGGCAGCTCGGGCCGAAATCGGATTGCCGCTTGCCGATGGCGGCGATGGCCTTGGCTTGAGACGGGCTTTTCTCGTCGCGGAAAGTGTCAGTTTACGCAATTTTGCTGCAACGCACACCGGCGTCAAGTGGGGGCAGGGGGCCTGCGTCAGATCAACGGAGCTTCCGGCGGAATGGGAAGGGGACGCGCGAAAGCGATGAAATCGATCGAGAAAATCAAACGAGGGCAGCAGGATCGGAAACGACCCGCTTTCTCCGCGGCGATTCTGTAAGCTGGCAGGAGAAAATCGGTGGTCGGCGGCGCGGGTGGCTCAAACGCCCAGGCAAGCCCAGGGCGGCGCTTCTCCTCGCTCAGGGTCAAGCGCCTGCCCTGGGCGAAGCCCGCGCTATGCGACGTAAGCCGCCACGTCCCGCGTCGCCTTGGTGATTGCCCGCATCACCAGCTCGCTGATCGGGGCGTACTCACCGCTATTCTCGATCTCGGCCAGCAGCCGAAAGTCTCCCATCACGAGGATGCGATCGGCGAGCTGTACGACCTCGCGCAAGTCGCTCGAAATCAAGAGAATTGCCATGCCGTCATCGGCGAGCTCGACAATCAGCCGGTGCATCGCGTCCTTCGCCGCCACGTCAATGCCGACGGTCGGCTCGTCGAAGATCAACAGCTCCGCTTCTGCTGCGATCCATTTGGCGGCACTCACCTTCTGCTGGTTGCCGCCGCTCAGGCTGCCGGCCGGCTGTGAGATTCGGTGCATTTTGACGTTCAGACGTTGCAGGGGAGGCTCGACGGATGGGCGAGTCCGTTGGTCCGAAATCCAACCCATCCACCGCTCGACCCGCTGCCACACGGTAATCCCGACGTTGCGGCTGATCGAATGGCGGAGAATCAGGCCCTCGTCCTTGCGGTCTTCGCTGACATAACCGATCCGGTAGTGGCGCAGAGCATCGTAGGGGTTACGAATCCGTGCGAGCTTGCCGTTGATGCGCATCTCGCCGCCGGTAATCATGGCGAGACCGACGATCGAACGGGCCAGCTCGGTGCGGCCCGCGCCGACTAGGCCGTAGAGACCGACGATCTCGCCCGAGCGCACCGTAAGGTCGAGGCCGCGGTGCCCGAGCTCAGTCGCGACACCCCTGAGCTCGAGCCGCGGCGCTCCCACGCTTCGCGCCCGTCGCCCGGCGGAGGCGAACAGCTTGATGTGCCGCCCGACCATCGCCTGCACGATCTCCTCCTGGCTCACCTGGGCGAGCGGCGCATCGTTGAGCACATTACGGCCATCCCTGAGCACGGTGATGCGGCTGCACAGCGAATAAACCTCTTCGAGCTTGTGGCTCACGAAGACGATGCTCGTCCCCTCGTTGCAGAGTTCCATCAGGATCACTCTCAGGTGCTCGAATTCGGCATCGGTGATCGAGGAGGTGGGCTCGTCGAGCAGCAGCACTTCGCAGCGTCGCGACAGTGCCTTGGCGATCTCGAGCAGCTGCGCCTGTCCGGGGCTGAGGCGGCTCGCCTCGGCAAGCGGATCCAAGTGCAGACCCACGCGTTCGAGCCAGGGGCGCGCCTCGGCGGCCATCTTCCGGTAGCTTACGACGCCGCTCGTCAACGGCTGGCGGCCGAGCAGCAGATTTTCGGCGAGGGAGAATTTGCGAACGAGGTTGCGCTCCTGGTGGACAACCGCGACACCGTGGTCGGCCGCTGCTCCCGGCGTCGCGAAGTGAACTTCCCGCCCGCCCATCAGTATGCGACCTCGGTCCGGGCGATAGACGCCGGTCGCGATGTTGATCAGCGTGCTCTTTCCGGCTCCGTTCTCCCCGATCAGTGCGTGGATCTCGCGCGGCTGCAGCCTGAGAGAGACCCCCGACAGCGCTGCCACGCCGCCGAAGGACTTCCAGACATCCTCGAGTGCAAGCCTCGCCCCCGCCGTCCCGCGCACGCTCGGCGGAGGCTCGTCAGGCGTCATGGCATCCCTCATCCGTCGCGCGGCGAGTGAGGCGCGAGCCGCTCAACCATCGCTGCCACCCGTGATGTGCAGCGGCTTGCCGGCGAACAGGGACGGCCGGCCGATGCTCTGCCCGAGTTTGCCCGAGATCACCGCGGCGAAAATGAGGAGTCCCTCCGCCATCTGGACGGCTTCGGTGTTGACGTTGAGCACGATGAGGACGTCGTTGATCGCAGCGAGCACTATTGCGGCGACGAAGCAGCCCGCGGCAGGCGCATCACCGCCGACCAGCGCCGTGCCGCCAATGATCGGCACCGCGAACGAGATAATCAGCCATTCGCTGCCCGTGGCCGGAGTAGCGCTCTGGAGCACCCCGATGTACATCACCGCCGCGATGGCCGCGAGCACTCCTGACAACGCGTGGGCGACCACAATCGCGCGTTTATGGGGTATTCCCGCGAGAAGCGCCGCTTCACGGTTGCCACCGACCGCCAGGATGGATCTGCCGATCGGCAGCCACCGGAAGCCCGCGCCAACGAGAACGGTCATCGCGATGGCCGGCACCATCAGGTAGGAGAAGAACGAAGCTCGCCCCTGGCCCAGATCGACCAGTACCGATGGAATGTTGGAGTAGGGGATTCCGCTCGTCACGCCGTAGGCGATCCCGGTGAAGGCGAAACCGGTGGCGAGCGTCACGATGAAGCCGTTCAGATTGACTTCGGCGACGACGAGCCCGTTCACGAGCCCGCAAACCAGCCCGAGTAGCAATCCCGCCACGATCGCGGCGCCGATCGGCCAGTGCTGCGCCCCGTAGAGGCCCCCCACCGTGATCGTCACGAGCCCGGCGATGCCGCCGACCGCGAGGCTCAGATCGGCGATCGCCAGCACGACCATTTGCGCGAGCCCGATCACGGCGTAGATCGCGGTCGTCTGCAGGATCGTGTAGATGTTGAAGGCGGTGCCGAATTGCTTCGTGGCGAAGCCGAGCACGATACCCGCGATCACGGTTGCCGCCAGAAGCGGCGCCCACTGCGTGCTGATGAGCCGTCTCATGACGGGAGCGCCGCCGTCCCAACCTCCGCAGGTGGCGCGAGCGGCCTCGCCCGGCGTCGGCGCGCTTGGTCGAGCAGCACCGCCGCCAGCAGTACGAGCCCCTGCGGAAGCTCGATCCAGTAGCTCGGCACGTTGATGATCGTGAGGCCCGATTGCAGGCTGTCATAGAAAAGGGCGGCAAGCAGGATGCCGGCCACCGAAATTTCGCCGCCGTTGAGCGCCACCCCGCCGAGCACGGCGGCGATGAACGAGGGCAGCAGCCAGTCCGCTCCGAAGCCCGCGTTGACGTTGAGCTCATATGAAGCGTTCATGACCGCGGCAACGCCGCACAGCAGGCCGGAGAGCGCGTAGGCGGCCAGCACAACCCCAGCGATGCTGACCCCCGAGGCGCGCGCGGCCCGTTCGTTGGCGCCGACTGCCAGCATTTTCCACCCCAGGCTGTTGCGGAAGTAGAGCAGCCAGCACAGCACACCACAGACAACGGCGACGGCTACGAGCGGACAGATTGCGGGAGAGAACAGCATCCCGTTCCCGAGCATCTTCATCGCCGGCGAGGTAATCTCGAACTGCCTCCCGTGGGTCGCCAACAGCGCGCCGCCGTCGTAAATGGAAAGGAAGGCGAGCGTGACGATGAAGCTGGAGAGCCCGCTCGCCAGCTCGGCGAAGCCCATCAGCAGGCCGGCGAGCACCCCGACGGCGCCCACCGCAACGAGGGCGAGCCACAGCGGCACGTGGGCCACGACCAGAAGGTAGCCGAGGAGCGACGTGCACACGGCGCCGATGCCGCCGGCGGCGAGGTTCATACGCGCGACGACGATCAGGAGCGCCTGCGCCAGCCCAAGCACGGCATCGCGGGCGGCCAGTTGGCCGATGCTATAGAGGTTGAAGCTCCCGAGGAACCCGCTGCCGCCGATGATGGTGAAGCCGGTCCACGCCAGCGCGATCAGCACCACGAGCCCAAGGACGGTCGTCTGGCTCCCGAGCAGCTCACTCACGCGCCTAAGCGAAATGCTGACGGTGCCGCGGCCGGAGCCGGCGTCTGCTGCGCGGACGGCTCTCTTCACCAACGCAAGCTAAGCTCTCGTCTTCAGCACGATGCGCATCCCAGTTGGGCGACTTCCGTGTGCCTTACAAGGCACTCGCGCCGTCCAGGAGGGCGGCGCGCCCCCGGCTACGGGCAGGAGAGGAACTTGTCGGTCTCGCTGAGTACCTTGTTCGTGACAGCCGGGATGCTCGCCATGGTTCCGGTGTACTGCTTCGCCATCTTCTGGTGAATGAGCAGGTATCCCGAGTTGATGAAGCGGCTCGTGTTGCCCATCTTGGCAAACGGTCCCTTCGCGTTGACCGTGCACCCGTCTGCCAGGATCTTGTAGAGCCATCGCGCGGCGACAACGCCCTGCCCATAGGGGTTCTGCAACATCGTCCCGTAGATGTAATGCTTCTGGAGCGCGCCCATCACCGTCGGGTCGGTATCCTGCCCGATGAAAATAATGTGGCGGAACTGCGGATTCTGGCTCAGGACGGAGGCGGCGGCAACCGAGGGATAATAGTCGGTCGCAAGCATCCCCGTGAGTTCGCTGCCCTTCGACGCCAAAAGACTCTCGACCGCCGGAGGTGCTGCGCTCGGGCTGTCGATGTTGGACACGATTTGCGCGAGCTGGACCTGGCCGTTGCTCGCGGCGACCCCGGCCTTCACGCCGTCTTCGCGTAGCACTGTGTTGGCGTCTGTGAGCAGCCCGGTCAGAAAGCCGATCTTCCCCTTGCCGCCCATCGCCTTCGTGAGCATCTCCGTCTGGTACCTCGCCGACGCCTCGACGTTCGTGGCGAAGCACAGCAAGGCGGGCGTCGGGTCGCTGGTGCAGCCGGCAAGGTCGATGACCGGGATTCCCCGCGCCTTGAGACGGCTATAAAGCGGGATGATCGACGCTTCACCGTCCGGGAAGATCGCAAAGGCGTTGTAGCCTTTGGCAACGAGCGAATCGACGGTGCTCATCTCGACAGATGGCTGGAAGGTCGGGGTCGGTGGCACGACGTAGCTCACGGTGACCCCGAGCGCTTTCGCCTCGGCCTTGGCGGCCGCCGCCCACGGCGAGAAGTAGACGTTCGGGCCGCCTGGAACCAGCGCTATCTTGATCTTCGACTTCGGCACTTTAGTCGCAGCGGTTGCCGGCGCCGCCGCCCCGGCGGTCATCGCGACAACGCCAAGACCAAGGGCCGCCGCCGCGAAGAGGCGCGTTGTAAGCCTTCTCCTCCGGGACTGAATGCTGCGTTTCATCATGGATCGCCCCCCCTTGCATCGCGCACCTTAGCGCCCCGCTTATCGAAACCGGAACTCGGTCACATGAATGCGCCCGGTTCCCGTTGGTGCGGCAACGCGCCAAACGCGGTGACGTTATCGGTTCTGGCCGCCATGTCAATGCGGTGGCTCTGCCCGAGGATGGTCACGCCGGATGCCGGAGATGGCACGCGCCTCGGGAAATCGTGCTCCCATCGTCCGCGGTTCGCGCCGTGCTCCCCCAGAGG
>JBOHMN010000499.1:0-2926 GCA_050730175.1 Acetobacteraceae bacterium
CCCGAAGGGAGAAGGGTGAAGGGATCCGCCATGTGTGCCACGGTGCCGCTCGCGAATGGCGCGGTGATCTGGTTCAAAGGGAGAGGGGTGAAGGGATCCGCCATGTGTGCCACGGTGGCGCTCGCGAATGGCGCGGTGATCTGGTTCAAAGGGAGAAGGGTGAAGGAAGCCGCCATGTGTGCGGGCACCTCGCGTGGACCGTGCGGCGAACGCGCCTCAGGTTTTGTCGAGATAGCAGCCTGTCTCAGCCACCGGCACTGCCGCTTCCGCCCCCGGCGTCGTCGCCAGCAGCTTGTAATAGTCCCATGGCACCTTGCTCTCTGCCGGCGTTTTTACCTGGAACAGGTAGGCCGGCACGAGCGCGCGGCCGAACTGCAGGGGCGCACGCTGGCGGATTTCGTGATCGCCAGTGTGCATGACGCGGCCGTGCGCGGCATCGAGGAAACCCAGACGATCCGGCTAAGCGCCGCCGACAGCCGGACTTTCGCCGAGGCGCTCCTCAACCCTCGGGAGCCGAATGCCCGGCTGAAAGCAACCGCCCAGCGATACCTCAAGCTGACTGGCGCCTGAGTGACCGCTATCGCGCCGGCGCTTCGCGTGGGGGCGCTATCGAATCGGCACGATCGAGAGAGCTTTGCCAGCGGCGTCGAGCCGCTGGACAGATATGTGCGGCAGCAGGCGGGGCAGGATGCAAGGCGGCGGGTCGCGTCGTGTTTCGTACTGGTCAGCGACGGCAACGATGTTCCCATCGGCTGCTACACGCTTGCGTCAGCCAGCATCGCTCTCGTCGAATTGCCCGAGGTGCTTGCAAAGCGGTTGCCCCGTTATCCGGTCATACCCGCGACACTGATGGGGCGCTCGGCGGTGGATGCGCGCCGTCAAGGGCAGGGGCATGGCGAGGTCATGCTCTTCGACGCCTTCAGCCGCGTGTTGCGAAGCGACATCGCGTCCTATGCCTTTGTGCTCGACGCCAAGGACGACCGAGGAGCGCAGTTCTATCAACGCTACCGGTTCAGATTTCTTGTCGAAGGAGGTCGAAGGCTGTTCATCCCCGTAGCCGAGATCGCCAAATTGTTTGCGCAATGAATAAAGACCGCCCCCTCGGCAGCTTTTATCAATAAGAAAACTACCGCCCTACCTTCCGATTCGGTGCTAGTACCCGGAATCACACATGGGTGGCACAGGCTCCCTCACCCGGCGCTCCGCGCCACCCTCTCCCAGAGGGAGAGGGCGATGTAGCTGCGGGTGCGGTTCCGACGGGGACTATTTGCACGGCAATGTAATTCCTGCTCCCAGAGGCAGAGGGTGATGGAGCGGCGGGTGCGGTGAGCGAGTCACACACATGAGTGAAAGTTGGTACTAGCCCCTGTACAGCCGCTACTGCGCGCTCCGCACGCGGCGGAGCGCCTTGACGCGCTGCCAGCCCAGATAGAAGAGGCTGTAGATCACCGCAAACCCGATGCCCATGATGGTGGCTCCGTTCGCTCAGGCCGCCAATTCGGGCGCCAGATCCTGGTGGAAGCGGTTGCCCGCCGTGGTCGCGCGCACGACGCCGGTGCGGATGACGAAGTCGGAGAAATGCTCGCCGGCGTTGCGGCTGTTCGCGTAGGCCGCGAACAGCGGCGCGAGCGCTGCTACGATCGCGTCGTGGCCGAGCTCGCGCCGATAGAGTTTCGAGAGGCGAGAGCCGTCGAACGCGCCGCCGAGATAGAGATTGTAGATCCCGGGCCGCACACCGACGAGGCCGATCTCCGCGAGATACGGCCGGGCACAGCCGTTCGGGCAGCCGGTCATGCGGATGGTGATCTCGTCCGCGGCGAGCCCGGCCGAAGCGGCGACCTGTTCCAGCGCACCGATCAGCGCGGGCAGATAACGTTCGCTTTCCGCCAGCGCGAGACCGCAGGTCGGCAGCGCCACGCAGGCCATGGCGTTGCGGCGCAGCGCCGAGGGCGCCTGATCGAGCCCGTGCTGCGCGAGCAACGCCGCGATCGCGCCCCTTTGCGCCGGTGCTATGTCGGCGATGATCAGGTTCTGGTTGGGCGTGAGGATGAAGCGCCCGTCATGCGCCGCGGCCACCGCGCGGAGGCCGGAGATCAACAGCCGCCCGGGCCGGTCCGCCACCCGGCCGTTCTCGACGAACAGGCAATAATGCCAGCGCCCGTCCTCGCCTTCCAGCCACCCGGTCGGATCGCCGGAGCGGGTAAAGGTGTGGGCGCGGGCGGGGGCGAGAGCGAAGCCGAGGCGGCGCTCCAGCTCCGCCTGGAAAGCGGCGATGCCGTGCCGTTCGATCGTGTATTTCAGCCGCGCATGCTTGCGGTCGGCGCGATCGCCCCAATCGCGCTGCACCGTCACCGTCTGCTCGGCCACCGCCAACACTTGCCCGGGCGTGCAGAAACCGATCAGGTCGCCGGTGCGCGGGAAGGTGTCCGGCTCGCCATGCGTCATTCCCATGCCGCCGCCGACCGCGACATTGTAGCCGGCGATGCGTCCGTTCTCCGCGATCGCAATCAGGCCGAGCTCGTGCGCGAAGACATCGACGTCGTTCAGCGGCGGGATGGCGATGGCGATCTTGAACTTGCGCGGCAGGTAGCTGCGGCCGAGGATCGGCTCGTCCTCCTGCTCCTTCTCCTCCTGGCCGCCGGCGACCGGCGCGCCGTCGATGAAGATTTCGTGCCAGGCGCGCGACTTCGGCAGCAGATGCGCGCTGATCGCGCGCGCGGTCGCCAGCGCTTCGGCATGCACGGCGCGGTAGGGGTTGGGCGTGCAGATGACGTTGCGATTGACGTCGCCGCAGGCGGCGATGGTGTCGAGCATCGCCGCAAAGATCGCCTGGATCGCCGGGCGCAGGTTGCTCTTGATGATGCCGTGGAACTGGATGGTCTGGCGCGTGGTCAGGCGCAGCGTGCCGTTGCCGCGAACGGCCGCC
>JBOHMN010000500.1:0-2059 GCA_050730175.1 Acetobacteraceae bacterium
TCTCGACCGACAAGCTGATCCACTTCCTGACATTGCTTGGGCAGGACGTGGTGATCGTTGTCCGGCCCACGGAGCTGCACCCGCGCCGGCCGGGCCATGTGACCGTTGTCGCCGAGGTATAGCGCGACGATCTGGGTGAGAGACTCTCATCTTGATCGTCGCGCAGCACCGAGGCCACTCAGTAAGGGCGCCCAGCACCTGAGGCTGGGCCACAATGACAATCAAAGCGGGCATCACCCTCGCCCATGTTCCGCAGGTCTTTGCCGGCCTGGCGGGCAGCGTCGAGGAGAGGGGGATCCCGCCGCGCGATCGGACGGCTCGCAGTCGATCACCGCTTCCGCGATCGACGGCTCGGCAGCGCTCTCGTCATCGACGCTGCTCGGCGCGCAGCCGGGGGTTCTTGTGCGGACGGCTTGCTGGGTTCAAGGCCGAACGAGATCGCCGTCGAGCGCGCTCTAGCTGCCCTGCAACGCGAGCTCGACGCAACCAAACAAGCCTGATAGCGCGACCTCCTCTGGCCGCTGCGGAACGGGGACAGGGGGCGTAATCTCGTGCTCCCTACCCGGAGGACTTTACCGACCAACCGCCAATAACTATTATTAGAAAGTGCTTCATTTGCCCGCAAAGGAGGGTAGCATGCCGATCAGTGCCGAACTGGGGCCGCAGCTCGACGCGTTCGTCACGAAGCTCATCGAGTCCGGCCGCTACAACTCGAAAAGCGAAGTATTGCGGGAAGGAGTTCGCCTTATCCAGGAGCGTGAGGCGAAGCTTGCCGCTCTCGACGCGGCCGTTGCGCGCGGTGTCGCTGACGCCAAGGCTGGGCGCATCAAGCCGGCGGCCAAGGTCTTCGACCGGCTCGAAGCCAAGTATGCGGCAATGTCCTCACGGGCAAAATGATCGTTTTTGTTTCTCGCGAAGCTGAATCAGACATCGAGTCCATCGGTGATCACATTGCCAAGAACGACCCCAGCCGCGCCGCTGCTTTTGTCCGAGAGCTGCGGGAACAATGCGAAGGGCTGGCCGATATGCCGCGCGCATTTCCTCTTGTGCCGCGGTATGAGCATCACGGAATCCGGCGGCGCGTGTACGGAAACTACCTGATCTTTTATCAGGTCGAGACAGAACGAATTGTCGTGCTCCACGTGCTGCATGGCGCCATGGACTATGCGGCGATTCTGTTCCCTGATTAGAACGATAGTCTGATCAATCTTGGGCACATCACCGATTGGGTCAATTTGGCAAAAATCGATGATTTAGTCGAGAGCCGACCGGTAGACAGACCGGAAAGAAGTTAACGTCGCCGCGCTCGGACGGCGCCTGATTCTTCGGAATCTCCGAACGCACGGGTCCGCCTTGCAATGGCCGGAAGAACCACAGGCCGCGCGGCCACAGGGACAATCACGGACCAAACCAAGCGGAAGTGAAGCCGGTACCGCGGCGCGGCTTGCCCGGCAAAGGGTGAGTCCTCGCCGTGCTTACCTTGGGCTGCGCGCGGCTCCGGTCCCGCGTGCTGCGCCTTCGGCTTGCGCGCGCCTTTGCCTGGCTGCGCGCGGCCGCGGTCGCCCGGGTGTCGAGAGGCCTGATGGAGCAGAAACAAAGAACAGCTCCGACGGGCCCGACAGCCCGAGGAGCGACCGATGCGGTACCCTTGCCATGACTCCGAGATCGACCAGCTCAAGGAGAGCGTCTCCTGCGCGACGGTTCTCGAACGGATCGGCGGCTGGAGGCTCGACGCAAAGGAAAGCACGCGCGGCGCGCTGAAGTACCGCCGCGGCGAAGCGGAGATCCTGATCGTCAACCACGGTCAGCGCGGCTGGTGGAACCCGCTCGGCGAAGAGCGTGGCGACTGCTTCGCGCTCGTGCAGTACCTGCGGCCGGATCTCAATTTCGGCCAGGCGCGGTGCACGTTGCGAGTGCTCGCCGGCGTCACGACGTCTTTTCGGAACATGTCGCCTGATTGCCGGCGACGGAATCCACCTCGTTCCGCCGCGGCGCGCTGGGCAAGAGCCGCACGACTTTCCCCGGCCACTCCGGCCTGGAAGTTCCTTGCCGGTGAACG
>JBOHMN010000501.1:0-9783 GCA_050730175.1 Acetobacteraceae bacterium
CCTCGCGTGGGTTAGCGCCCGAGTCGGTCTTCGCTCCGGAAGCGCTCGAGGATTACCTCCGCGCGGTCGGCGACCCCGACATGATCCGCGGCATGTGCGAGGACTATCGCGCGGCGGCGAGCATCGATCTCGAACATGACCGGGCGAGCCGTGCGGCGGGGCAGAGGATCGCCGCGCCGCTCTTCGTGCTTTGGGGCGAGAGGGGAAAGGTCGGGCGCTTCGATGACCCGCTCGCGGTGTGGCGGAACTACGCGAGCGGCCCGCTCCGGGGCGAGGCGATCGCGACCAGCCACTATCTCGCCGAGGAGGCGCCGGAACTCGTTGCCGCGCGGCTCCTCGCCTTCTTCGGCTGAAGGCTCGCTCCGGTTGCCGGGCTGCGGGGTGCCGCCTATAACCGCGCGCACTTTCGGAGAGGTGCCGGAGCGGTCGAACGGGACGGTCTCGAAAACCGTTGTACGCTTATGCGTACCGTGGGTTCGAATCCCACCCTCTCCGCCACCTCGGTACAAAGCTGAGCACGCCAGCCGTAGCCGATTTTACGCCGCTTGCGGCGGCCAGCGTCCGAAGCAAGTTGCTCCGCGATCCCATAATTCTGACCTCGCCATCCGCGACCTCGACCCGTTGGGCCAAAGCGCGAAGGTGATCCCGGCGATAGCCACCCTCTGGTCCCCGTAGCCGCTGCCGCGCCGCTTCCGCGAAAGTGCGCAGTTTGGCGGGTGTGATCTCCGCGCCGATACCGTCCGGGGCGACGACGGCGCGGTCTGCGTCCACCTGGGCCTGAGCCTTCAACGCTCGCAACTCGGCGATGCGGTCTTTGAGCGATTCGTCGCCGATATCGGCGATCCCGCTTTCGATGGCGTCGTAGAGTCGTTTCAGCCGGGCCTCGGCCTCAGCGGCCTTCTTGCGCAATTCCGTTGCGTGAGCAGCCCGGCGCTCGACTCGTTCTTGGCGGCGATCCAGGACAACGCTCAACACCTCTTCCAGCCGTTCGGGATCAAGGAGTCGCTGTTCCAGATGTGCTGCGACCAGATCGTCCAGCCGCTCCATCGGGATCGAACGGCCCTTGCATCCGGTCGCACCCTGCCGGGCAGCGGTGGAACAGGTGTAGTAGCGATAGCGCCCCGATTTGCCGGTGCGGATGGTCATGGCGCCGCCGCAGTCGGCGCAGAAACAGATGCCGGTCAGCATGGTGGGACCGCCCACGACCTGGGGCGGCGAGACCTTGGGATTACGCGATTTGAGATGCGCCTGCACCGCGTCGAAAAGCGCTTGGTCGATCAGCGGCGGAACCGGGACGGCGATAACCTGATCGGCCGGATTAAGCGCGTTGGTCTTCCCGCGTTTGTTGAACTCATGGCGGCCGATATAGGTCGGCCGGGTCAGCATCCGATGGACCGCGCCGATACCCCAGCGCCCGCCCGTGCGGGTGTAGAGCTTGTGTTCGTTCAGATGCTTGGTGATTGTCTTGACGCCCATCCGGCCGGACACGCCATCGCCCTCAAGCGCGAGCTTGAACGCCAGCCGCACCGTGTCGGCGTGCAGCGGATCGATCTCCAGCTTCTTCTTGACCTTGGCGCCACGCTTTTCCGCATCAACCACACGATACCCGATGGGCGGCAGCGAGCCGTTCCAGAACCCCTGACGAGCATTCTCCTTCAAGGCCCTGAGCGTGTGCTTGGCCGTTTCCTTGGACTGCTACTCGTCGAACAGCGCCATGATCTGGCGCATCATGACGTGCATGGGATCGTCGCCCAGTTCCTGGGTCATCGAGACGAGCCGGACACCGTTCTTGGCGAGTTTTCTCACATAGAACTCAAGCTCGAAATGGTCGCGGAAAAACCGGCTGAACGAGTGGACAATCACCACGTCGAAGGCGGAGGGCTTCGCGGTGCCCGCCTCCATCATCTTCTGGAACTCAGGCCGGCGGTCGTTCGTGGCCGAAGCTCCGGGCTCCACATAAGTCTCAGCGAGCTGATAGCCACGCGCCGCGCAGTAGGCTTCGCCCTGTTTGCGCTGGTCGGGGATCGACACGTCATGCTCGGCCTGTCGCGCCGTCGAGACGCGGAGATAGAGCGCGGCGCGGAGGGGAATGCCGGCGTTCATGCTGCCCTCAATGCCTTCTGGACGGCCTTCGGATTGCGATCGATGACCAGCAGATAGGCGCGCGTCGGTCCCTCGGGCACGCGGCGGCCCTGTTCCCAGTGGCGCAGCGTGTTGACGCTGAAGCCGAACCGGCCGGCGAACTCCTCCTGCGTCATGTCCAGCTTGGCCCGGATCGCCTTGACGTCGATATCCTCGGGGATGTGAACGCCGTAGCGGTCGGCGTCCGCCGTTCCCTCTGCATAGGCAAGGGCCTCCTCCAGTCCGCGCCGGATACTCTCGGCCACCTTGCTCGTCATTTCGTCCTCCTCGCATAACGCTCGACCAGAAGCACGGTCAGGCGGCGGAAATCGTTACGGTCGGCCTGGCTGAGGTCGGCCCGTTCGTTCTTGGCGTAGGCGGTCAGGGCGAAGATCGGCATGGCGTCGTTGTGGTAGAAATAGACCACCCGCGCGCCGCCGCGCTTGCCGCGCCCCTCCAAACCCCAGCGGAGCTTGCGAACGCCGCCAGTGCCGGGGATCAGATCGCCGGCCAACGGATTGCGGGCAAGGTAATCGACCAGCAAGCCGCGCTCCTCATCGTCCATGATCCGCCGCGTCGCGGCCAGGAACTCGGGCGTCTCGACGACGCTGACGGGGGCTGGCTTGGACATCAGTGACACTACTCCAATGGATGATGAATTGCAAGAGCTATGGTAACCCAATGCACGAGTCAGGATCGGTCAGCGTCACCCGAAGAGGTCATCGAGAATGTCGCCGAACCACGCCTCGAACACGTCCACCTCGCGCTCGGTGACGGGCACGGGGTCCGGCCAATCGTCCACCACGCACCACCCGGAGAGGTCATGCTTGATCGGGCGTCCCGCTCTGCGCACCGGCGCAAGGGCGTAGTCGTAAAGGTCATCCGGCAGCGCGGCGGCGTCGACGCGACGTGTCCGGCGGGATGCGCGGGAACGGTTCATCCCGGGCAGGTGGTCAATGCCGGGCCGGAAGGGAATGAATCCTGATCGTCGCCCGCAGAAACGGCGGCCTCCGGGTGCAAATAGGACGAACCTCGGGCCGATAGGGGGGCACAGCGCCGCGCTCGCCAAGAGCCTTAAGCGCATGCCGGGCCTCTGCTGGGCCGGGGACGCGCGGTCAAGGCCGTCAGCCGCGAAGCGGTGGCGCGGAACGCGCCAGCCTTGACGGCGCGGCCCCGGTCCGGCCCCATCGGCGGCAAGCGTGCGAGGCGTCTAAAGGCCGAGCCCTCGACTTCGCCCAAACGTCCAATCGATTCCGCCGCCGGGCATGGCGACGCCCGTAACCTGCCGTCCAAGCCGCTGCTCCAACACCGGCTGCCAGGGCACGAGGCTGAAGCCCAATCCATCGTCGATCATGGCGAATTTGCCGCTGCCGAGATGGGCGACGCCGACCATCGTTCCGCTCACATAGTTGCCGACCTCCGCCGGCTTGAAGGTCAGGCCCCGCGCCCTCGCCATCTCCGGCCCGACGCGGGCGATTTCTTGGCTCTCAAGTCGTGCGATCAGGTCCTTGGGCGCGCGGGTGCCGCCCTCGGACGTGCGGGTGACAAGTCCCTGATCGACGAGGCGGTCCTTGCGCCGCTCTATCGCCTGGCTGACCTCCGCCCCGAATCCGGCCTGAGTCAGCGATGTGCGGTTGGGCGAGACCAACTCGCGGTCGAGCCAGGTCGCGCCATCGCTGGTGACCTGGCGCTCAAGATTGAAGGTCGAGAGAACGCGGAGGTTCATTCGGCGGCTTTGCGCGGTGTCATAGGCTGCGGCCCGCGCCGCATAATCGGAGGGGATTGCCCATCGATCCGTATCCAGCCTCTCGACGGTGCCGGCCCGGCGCAGCGCCTCCAGGCGGCGGACATGGCTGTCGATATAGCTGTCATAATCGCCACCCGGTATGCGGACATGGCCCGCTTCGGCGACGGCCCGGTGTTCGCTCGGGCGATAGACGCCGGTATCCGTCGCCAGGGCTGCGATATTGCGGTCCGAGGCGCGTGGTCCTGCGGGCGCGCGGCCGATTTCGACGATGGAGCCCATCGGCGCGTCCTGCGCCTGTGCCTTGTCGCCGAGCGCAACATGATGGGTGCGGGCGTCCACCCCGTCCACGATCAACGCCACCCGGTCGCCCAGTTCGTCGGTCAGCCGCTTGCCGATCACGCGCCCGATGATCGGCTGCGGCATCTCCTCGCCGTGAAGCACATAGCGGTCCATCCCTCGCTCAAGGCCCTGCTCAGTCAGCGCCCGATTGATCGCCTTGACGATGTCGCCGCGCTCACCGAGCGCCCGCATGGTCGGCTCCAGCTTTTCCGAGATAGTCCAGATGCCCGGTTCGATCTCGTGGGCGAGGCCGAAGCGCTGGAGCGTCTGCAAGCGGCCGACTCTGAGCGTGCGGTCGAAATCGGCGCGGAGCTGACCGGCCTTCGGGCGCATGTCGAGTACGCGGTCGGAAGCCTCCTCGATCATGGCCCGGTCGATGCGGGTAAAGCGTTCGGGAATGATCTCCGCCCGCAGCTTCTCGCGAAGCTCCAAGTCAGTTTCCGGCCCCAGTTCCAGGGTCGCCCGCTCTTGGGCGCGCAGGCGCACGCCATCGGTGATGTAGTCCTGGGCGATGATCAGGTCTTTGCCAAGATCGTCCTTGCCCCGGATGACGACATGGCTGTGTGGGTGGCCGGTGTTGTAATGGTCCACCGCCACCCAATCGAGCTTGGTGCCGAGGTCCGCCTCCATCTGGGCCATCACGTCGCGGGTAAAGCCGCGCAAATCCGATAGGCGGTCGCCGTCCTCCGGCGCGACGATGACGCGGAAGGAATGCCGATCACCCTCGCCGCGCTCGACGAAGGCGCGGCCGTCCTCCTGACCGCGCTCGGGACCATAGAGCTGACCGCGCTCGCCGTCGCGGGTTGTCCCGTCCCGCTGGATATAGCGCAGGTGCGCGCCGGCCGCTCCGCTTCCCAGCTTGTGGCGGACGATCCGCGCCTTCACCACCACCCGCCGCTGGCGCTGGCCAGGACTTCTCTCCGCCGCCTGCCTCTTCAGCCGGTCGGCCGTCGCCTGGCCCCGGCCGATCCGCGAACACCTTCCCTTTCCGGGCGAACCACCGCGACGCTTGCCGCCAGTGATCTGGGCATGGGTGAGCGGACCGCCATTCGCCTTGGCCGCCGCCTTCATCACCTGATCGACGAAGGACTGTGACCGGCGTCCATTCGGACCGCCTCCGTCGCGGATGCGGCCCGTGCGAGGGCGGAAATCGGATGCGTCGTCGCGGCTCATACGCCAGAGGTCGATGCGCCGACCCTGCCGGGCAAGACCGTGCCGCCGGCTGGCGTACAAACGGTTGCAAAACAAGCAGTTGGCATGGTCGCTGCCACCCGCCCCGCTAGCCGCAGGCGAGAAACCAGTGTGCAGACAAAGGCTTACCGGGAAACGCGAGTTTCCTTTAACCTTGCCCTCATCTTCAATTCCGAAAAGGATGTCCTGTCCTACGCCATTACTCTCCTACCGTCCGACCACACTCCTTCATTCCGCCAACACGGCTGATCAGCGCCGACAACATGAATTCCACCGACAAACCGCCGGCAGTTTGTTTTCGCGCTGTCGTTTGGAGTGGGTTTCGCACGCCGATCCCGCGCACGAAGGAGGCGAGTCTGGCATCCGCCGTCGCGCCATCGGCACGTCATGCCCCTACAGCAGGATGGCCAGTTCAGCTAAACCAATGCTGGCAATCTGCATAACCTACGCCCGACGGTGACCCATAACGATACGAACCGATAGGCGATAACGCTGGAGAACGAATGCGCGATCAATATGCCGGTGATGTCAGCGACGTTCTGAAGTTCGCCTTTCTACGCGCGCTCGCGGGCGCAGACCGGACGCTCGGCATCGCATGGTACTACGCGCCAGGAGATGATGGAGGCCCGGATGGACGGCATCTCGAATGGCGCGACGAAACGGCATGGCGTCTACTCGATGAAGAGCTTCACGCTGGGCTCGTCGCGCTGCCGGAACGCAGCATAGCCGCTCTTGAACAGGCGACAATCTGGCCCTCGGGAGCGCTGTTTCATCGTGAGCCGATGCCGCCGCGTGTCGAGCGAAGTGCGTGGGGAACACGTAAGCGGAACGCCCTCGACGGCGCGAACATCGTATTTCTCGACCCGGACAATGGCGTTGGCAGAGAAACGGAGAAGCATGCGACCTTCTCGGAAATTCGGCTGCTCCGCAAACCCGAACGTGCCATTGTCTTCATCACCTTCCCAGGCCGAAGCATGACGCACGACGCGCTACTGCGACAGTTGCACGAGCGATTGATGGTTGAGGCGGATGCCGGAAACATCATCACTTTGCGGACGAATGTTTCCGTACCCCGCACGGCGGGATCGCGTTCGTATGTGCAACGCCAGCGCTGGTTTACCGTCGTCGATCCTGACACCGAACTGACGGTCAAGACGCAAGCATTCGCTATGGCTCTCGCGTCCATGCCGCGTGTTCGGGCGCGGTTGGATGGCCCGACATGAGCGTTTCGGAAAACATCCGGGGACTTGCCCGCGAAGGATTGGCCACAGCAGAGATCGCGCGGCGGCTAGGGATTCGGTATCAACAAGCCTATAATGTTCTGAAGGCTGGTGGCACGCTTGCCCCCGCCTCGGGAAAAACGGGTGAGCGCTCTCCCCCTGCTCCCGTGCCACTCAAGCCGTCGCTCTCGGTGGCCGAGTTGATTAGCGGCGGATTCGTAGTTTCTAGTCGATGGATTCTGTCGAACGCAGGTGGTTTGGAGCTGGACCGGGCGCTTCCAAAGACGGTTGGCGTGTATGCGTTCGCCAAGGATGGGATCGTCCTCTATGTCGGTGTGGCGACGATCGGGCTTGCTAAACGCTTGTATTTCTATGGCAAGCCCGGCGTCCCGCAGCGAACAAGTCGGCGGCTGAACGGCATCATCAGGAATGAACTGCTGACCACACCCTGCATCGACATCTATACGGCCGTCCCGCCCGATCTCGAATGGAACGGCCTCCCGATACATGGAAGTGCTGGCCTGGAACTCGGCCTCATCAAAAAATACGCCTTGCCGTGGAATATGCGTAGCGCCGGACAGTGATCCTGTTGCCAACCAAACGACTAACTGAGACTAACCTTTCGAATAGCGGGGGCGGGGGCTATGGCACTTTTCACGACGACTAACTATCCGGTCAATGCGCTGATCGAAGACATTGACCTCGGCAAGATCGGTCTTCCCGAGTTGCAGCGGCCGTTTGTTTGGCCGAACGTCAACGTCCGCAATCTTTTCGACTCGCTCTATCGCGGCTACCCGGCTGGCTTCTTGCTGTTCTGGGAGACGGGAGCAGATGCAGGGCTGAAGGGCATTGGCGTCAAGAACGGTCAAGCCGTGCCTAAGCTAGCAATTGTGGACGGACAGCAGCGGTTGACCTCGCTCTATGCCGTCATGAAGGGTGCGGAAGTCCTCCGCGCCAATTTCAAGAAGGAAAGGATCAGGATCGCATTCAATCCACTGTCGGAGCGGTTTGATGTTGCCGACGCGGCTATCCTGAAGGACAAGTCCTACATTCCCGATATTTCCGTGATCTGGCGGCCCGGAACCGACCTGTTCGAGATAGCGGATGGCTATATCGAAGGTCTGTCGGAAGTTCGGGAGCTTGCATCCGATCAGATCAAGCGCGCCAAAAGCGCTATTGGTCGCTTGCAGAAACTTCCAGATTTTCAGTTCGTGGCGCTTTCGCTGTCATCGACGGTTGACGCAGAGACCATTGCCGACGTGTTTGTCCGCATCAATGGTGAGGGCAAGAAACTCAACCAGTCCGACTTCATCATGACGCTGATGTCGGTATTCTGGGATCAGGGTCGAGCCGAATTGGAGGCGTTTGCGATGCAGGCGACGCGCCCTTCTGATGGCCAAGCCTCACCATTCAACCATTTCATCAAGCCTGCGCCCGACCAGATGCTACGCGCGACTGTCGGCGTTGCACTGAAACGCGCGCGCCTTGCCAATGTGTACAGCGTTCTGCGCGGTAGGGACGCGCAAACCGGGATAGACAATCCCGACCGTCGTACCGAGCAATTCGCCCTGATGCAGGTGGCGCAGAAACACGTCTTGAACCTCACCAACTGGCATCATTTCCTGGGTAGCCTGACCCTGGTGGGGTATCGCGGCGAGAAGATGATAAGCTCGCAAGCGGCCATTATCTTTAGTTATGTCCTCTACCTGATCGGCGCGACCGAGTATGGCATCGATAAGACACGGATTAGGCAGGTTATCGCCGAGTTTTTCTTCATGGCCGCGCTGACTGGACGCTACACCAGCTCACCGGAAACGCGCTTTGAGGCCGATCTCGGAATGATCCGCGACTTGGCGGACGGGGACGCGTTTCTCGCGAAGCTGCGGGAGATGTCCACGACCACGCTGACCAGCGACTATTGGACGATCACCCTGCCGAGCCAATTGGCGACATCCGCGGCGCGCAGTCCTTCGCTGTTCGCGTATCAAGCCGCGCTGATAAAATTAGATGCGAATGCGCTCTACAGCCCCGTGAAAATCGCCGCATTGGTCGATCCTGCGGTGAAGGGCACCAAGGTAGCCTTCGAACAGCACCATCTGTTCCCACGGGGCTATCTGGAAGAGAAGGGCATCACTGACCTCAAGCGGATCAATCAGATCGCCAATTTTGCTCCAGTCGAATGGCCAGACAATATCAAGATCGGCAAGAAGCCGCCGTCCGAATATGTGCCCCCGCTCGATCAAAAGCTGACAGCAGCCCAGCGCGACCAGATGTATGGATGGCACGCACTGCCGAATCTGTGGTGGGAGCTTCCCTACGACGACTTCCTAGTGCAACGCCGCGTGCGAATGGCGAGCGTGATCCAGCAGGCTTGGGAGCTGCTGACGATAGGCGCGCCGCCGGCACCTGAGCTGCCGCCAATCGTCATCAGCAAGCTGATTTCGGGCGGCGAGACGGACGCCGTGGAGTTCAAATCGACGCTCCGCACAAACCTGCATACCGGTCAAGTGGATGACAAGATCCATTTGGCCGCACTGAAGACGATAGCAGCATTTCTGAACGCTAAGGGCGGCATGTTGCTCGTCGGTGTGGCGGACAACGGCGAAGTGCTTGGTCTTGGCCCGGACGGGTTTCCCAATGAGGACAAGATGGGACTTCATCTCGTCAATCTGGTCAAGGATCGTGTCGGTGAGGTATTCCTGCCTTATGTCCACCCACATTTCGAGGACCAGGACGAGGAGCGGGTGCTGGCTATACGCTGCGAGAAAGGGCCGAAAGCGGCTTTTGTGAAGGACGGAAACTTGCAGCGTTTTTTCGTACGGGGAGGCAACGCGACTATCGAGCTGACCGGCGCGTCGGTGACCGATTATGTCAGACAGCGGTTCGGATAGCTTGAGCACCATGCTACCGGCAATGACGGGCGCGGGCACGTGACAGGCGATTCTCCCTCGTCAATCATAGGGCTATAGCGTAGACATAGTTCTCATCTTCATCGAGCGTGGCCCGCCAGAAGTCCTTTCTTCTTCATTCGTAACAAGCCGTAGAACCCGCAGAAAACCTAGGTTTCCCGCTAAAAGTTCTTCGTGACTTCGCGCCGTCATCCGTGCACGTTTGCCGCATATGTCGTGGGAACGGTCGAAGGATCGGCGGACATATCATGGCCCG
>JBOHMN010000502.1:0-21887 GCA_050730175.1 Acetobacteraceae bacterium
TCGCGCTGGCGTTCAGCACCCTGGTCAAGGCGTTCACCGACAACATCATCAACCCGCTGATCGCCGCCGCGCAGGGCGGGGTGAAGGGGCCGGGGCTCGGCTGGCAGCTCGTTCCGGGCGGCAGCACCGGGACCTTTCTCAATCTCGGCAGCTTCATCTCGGCGATCATCTACTTCATCATTTTCATGGCGGTCGTGTACTTCGTCATCATCGTCCCGTACAAGTTCGTCATGAAGCGGATCGGCAAGACGGTCTTCGGGGACCCGGCACCCACCAAGGTCTGCCCGCTCTGCCTCTCGGACGACCTCGCCCCGGCGGCCACAAGATGCAAGCACTGCGGCGGAGAAATCGCCCACGCCGCCACCTGAGCGGGCTACTGGACCTACGGCCTGCCCGTCTCCAGGGCGGGGCCAGATAGAAGAAGATGCCCGGGTCGCAGGTACGGCAAGCGCTGTGCCCGCTCTCCGCTGTCGGCGAGGGAACGGTGCCGGAGGTGGCTCACGGCCGGTGTCCCGGGAGCGGGAGAGCCGCGACCTCTCGCACGGCGGCGGGGCCGCGCAAGCCCGAGCTCCCGCCGTCATCTTGAGGGTCGAAAGGCGAGTGGCCATCTGCGGATCACGCTTTCCGCTGTGGACGAGAGGTTCGAGCATGGTTGCCTCCGTCATACCGGCGCTGGCACGCCGGGCCCTGGCTCTGCTGCTTTCGGTGCTCGTGGTCTCCTGCGCGGCGCCGCCCGCCGCGCCGGCGCAGCCGATGCCGCGCAGTTTTGCGCCGCTGGTCCGCGAGGTGCTGCCCGCGGTCGTTAACATTGCGGTGACCGCCGTCGTCACCAACTCCGGGGGCCTGGCCAACCTGCTGCCGCCTGCGCTCCGGGGCACCCCCTTCGAGCAGGACTTCTTGCGCCACTTCGGCACCACGCAGCAGGTGCGCGCCGTTGGCTCGGGCTACGTGATCGACCCGTCGGGCGTGATCGTCACCAACAACCACGTGATCCGCGATGCCACGCGCATTGTCGTCTCGTTTGCCAACGGCCGTACGCTGACCGCGCGGGTGATCGGCGCGGACCCGTTGACCGACATCGCGATTTTGCAGGTTGATGCCGGCGGTAAGTTGCCCTTCGTGCAGTTCGGCAATTCGGACGCGGTCCAGGTCGGCGACTGGGTTCTGGCTGCCGGCGATCCGTTCGGCCTTGGCGGCACGGTAACCGCCGGCATCGTTTCCGCCAAGGGACGCGAGATCGGCGATGGGCCGCTCGATCGCTTCCTGCAGATCGACGCACCGATCAATCCCGGCAACTCTGGCGGACCGCTGTTCGATCTCGCGGGCCGGGTGATCGGGATGAATACGGCGATCTACTCCCCCGCGGGCGGATCGGTCGGCATCGGCTTTGCGATACCCAGCAACATAATCAAGAAGATCGTCGATGAGCTGCTCGCGCGCGGCCACGTTCGTCGGGGCTGGCTGGGCATGGCAATCGCGCGGCAATCCGACGTTGCGGCAGGGAACGCGGGTGTGCTGGTCACCGGGGTTGTCCCCGGCGGCCCGGCAGGCCGCGCGGGCGTTCGCCCGGGCGACGTGGTCCTGACAGTGAACGGGGTTTCCGTTGACGACGCCGCGGCGCTGATCCGGGCAGTCGCAGTGCTGCCGCCGGGCAGCCGGGTGCGCCTCGCCATCGACCGGAACGGCGCGCGGATGGCATTTCGGGTAAGCATCGGGCAGCGGCCGGCGGGCACGGCGGATTGAGGAAGGGCAACGATGCGGATTCTGGTAGTCGAGGACGATCGTGACGTTGCTGGCTTCGTCGTCAAAGGGCTGCGTGAAAGCGGGCATGTCGTCGAGCACGCCGACAATGGGCGGGACGGGCTTTTTCTTGCCGCGAGTGAGGTGTTCGATGCCATCGTGCTCGACCGGATGCTGCCAGGCGGTATCGACGGGCTCCGGATTCTCGAGACCCTCCGCGCCCAGCGCAATACGGTTCCGGTGCTCTTTCTTTCGGCGCTCGGCCAGGTCGATGACCGGGTGATCGGCCTCAAGGCCGGCGGTGACGACTATCTCACCAAGCCCTTTGCGTTCAGCGAGCTCTTGGCGCGGGTCGAGGCGCTGACCAGGCGTGGCAAGGGCGACGTGCCGGTCACCAAGCTGGTTGTGGCCGACCTCGAGATGGACCTCTTGTCCCGCAGCGTGCGGCGGGCCGGCCAGAAGATCGATCTGCAACCGCGCGAGTTCCTGTTGCTCGAGTATCTGATGCGCCATGCGGGCCAGGTCGTAACGCGCACCATGCTGCTCGAAGGCGTCTGGGACTATCATTTCGACCCGCAGACCAACGTGATCGACGTGCATGTCTCCAGGCTGCGCCAGAAGGTGGACAAGCCGTTCTCCGGACCACTGATCCATACGGTACGGAACGCGGGGTACATGCTGCGTTCCGACGCGGCGTAATGGACGCCACCGCGCTGGGGCGTCCGCGCGCGGCGAGCGCGCCGGGAACCCAGGTGGCGGGGGCAAAGACGCCGCAACACCCGCGATTCCTGCGCTCGGCTGCGGTCCGGTTCGCCGCGCTCTATGGGCTGCTGTTCGGCGTCTCGGCACTCGCCCTTGCCTTGTTCGTCTGGTGGGAGACTGCGGGCCTCTTGGATCGCAGAACCGACAATGCGATTTCCGCAGACGTGCAGAGCCTTGCCGAGCGCTGGCAGGTCGGTGGGCTGCCGGCGCTGATCATCACGATCGAAAACCGGCTGGCCGAGAATGTGGACGATAACGCGATCTACCTCTTGGTCGACCCGGCGATGCGGCGTGTCACGGGCAACCTCTCCGCCTGGCCGGCCAATCTCAACGCGCACCGCGTCTGGGCAGAACTGCCCATCGAGCGCGCGGGCATCCGTTCGCTCGCGCGCGTGCGCGCTTTCACGCTGCCAGGCGGATTCCATCTGCTGGTCGGGCGCGATGTGCAGGTCAGGGCGCAGCTTCGTGACCTCCTGACGGGTGCGCTTCTCTGGGCGCTCCTGGTGGTGCTGCTGCTCGGGCTTGCCGGCGCAGTGGTCATCCGGGGCCTGTTTCGCCGCGCCATGGCGAACATATCGGCGACGGCGGCCGCCATTTCGGCGGGAGATCTGTCGCGCCGTGTGCGCATCAGCGGCCAGGGCGATGAATTCGACCGCTTGTCCGAAACCATCAACGAGATGCTGGAGCGCATCTCGCGGTTGATGGATGGCGTGCGCCAGGTGTCCAACGCCATCGCGCACGACCTGCGTACCCCGATTACGCGGGCGCGGGCGCGCCTTGAGGATGCAGCGCTGCATGCCGAGAACGAGACCGACCTCCGCGCGGCGATCGAACGCGCGACCACGGATCTCGACGGCATTGTTGCGGTGTTCCAGGCGCTCCTCAGGATTGCCGAGATCGAAGCGGGATCACGCCGCGCCGCCTTCGCGTGGTTCGATGTTGCGCCCGTGCTGGCCGGCCTCGTCGATCTTTACGCCGCACCCGCAGAGGAAGATGGCCTGAGCCTCGTGTTCGCCTGCCCGGAGCGGCTGCCGCTGTTCGGTGATCGTGAGCTGGTGCAGCAGGCGATCGCCAACCTGCTGGACAATGCCCTGAAATTCTCGCCCGAGGGCGGCATCGTGCGGCTGTCTGCGAAAGATGCAGGCGGGGCGGTCACGATCTCGGTCGCCGATCACGGTCCGGGTATTCCTGACGCCGACCGCGCACGGGCGACCGAGCGGTTCTTCCGCGGCGAGACCGCGCGCACCACGCCTGGCTCCGGGCTTGGACTTGCGCTGGTGCAGGCGGTCGCGGTGCTGCATGCGGGCACTTTGCAGCTTGCCGACAATGCTCCGGGTCTCGCCGCGACGCTGCATCTGCCTGTCGCCGAGAAGATGACGCGCGAAGCCAGTGTCCTGCCTCCATCGTCCGCTGCCGACGGCAGCGAACGAAAGGGGATAAGCAGGCCACTGAAAACAAAGAGCTAGTGTGCCGATTAAGCATGGCCATGGTGAGCCACAGGCCTAGAGCAATATCACCCTGACTGGAATCGCCGGATGCCAGTCAGCGTGGTGAAATTGCTCGAGAAAACAAACCTAGCGTGTTCAGCTAGCCTGAACGCGCTCTGGAGCCGCCGCGGACGCATGACCGTCTCTTCATCCCGCTCCCACGCGCCGGTGAGACTCGATTGATTATCTGAGTCTGCGTGAGTGGTTTGCTTCGGATGGGAGGGTCGTCAGGCGCGGCAGCGGTGCTGCTTGCCGGGTTGGCTGCTCCGTCGTTGGCAGGCGCGCAACCCGCGCCGATGCAGCTCCTGACCGACACGCCACATTACTGCGCCGAGCTTTTCACCGACATCGAGGCCACCGAGCAGACACTGCTGCAACCCGCCCCGCCGGCTGTGGGGCGACTCACGGTCGAGGGGCAGCAGCTTTGCGCGCTTGGTGAGGTGAGAGGCGGGGTCATTCGCCTGCGGCGCGCGATGGTGCTGCTGCACAAAAGCTCCGGCGACCACTGAGTAGAAGCCCGCGCGCCCACCCAGACCGCTGCTTGCGTCATTCAGCCCCTTCTGTTGTCCTTGCGTGAGCGCGGGAGAATCGGATGAACGACGAGACGGCCGAAACCGGCTCGCACGGGGAGATTCGCGCCGCAGTGAGAAAACTTTGCGCGCGCTTCCCCGGCGACTATTGGCGCGAGAAGGACAGGAAGCGCACGTACCCGGAGGAGTTCGTCCGCGCGCTGACCGAGGCAGGTTACCTCGCGGTGCTGATCCCTGAGGGATTGGGTGGCGCCGGTCTTCCTCTCTCCGCCGCTTCCGCGATCCTCGAGACAATCCACGCGGAGGGCTGCAATGGTGCCGCCTGCCACGCGCAGATGTACATCATGGGTACTATCCTCAGGCATGGATCGGAAGCGCAGAAGCGCGCCTTTCTGCCAGCGGTCGCAACGGGCGCTCTGCGCTTGCAGGCCTTCGGGGTGACCGAGCCGGGCAGCGGTTCGGATACCACCAACTTGCGTACCTTCGCGCGCCGTGACGGGGAGCATTACGTCGTGAACGGCCAGAAGGTCTGGACGAGCCGGGCCGAGCATTCGGACCTGATGCTGTTGCTCGCCCGCACAACGCCCAAGGAACAGACACGGCGCCGCACGGAGGGGCTTTCTGTCTTCATCGTCGACATGCGGCAGGCGGTCACCGCCGGGCTGACCATCCGGCCGATCCGCACCATGATGAATCACAGTTCCTGCGAAATCTTCTTCGACAACGTGGTGGTCCCAGCTTCCAACCTGATCGGCGAGGAGGGGGAGGGCTTTCGCTACATCCTGGATGGTATGAACGCCGAACGCCTGTTGATCGCCTCCGAATCGATCGGGGACGCGAAGTGGTTCATCGCCAAGGCCGTCGCGTACGCGAAGCAACGGATCGTCTTCGGACGCCCGATCGGTCAGAACCAGGGGATCCAGTTCCCGATCGCGCGGGCACATGCCGAGATGCGCGCTGCCGAGTTGATGCTGCACGAGGGCCTGGCGCGGTTCGAGGCGGGCAAGCCTTGTGGTGAGGAAGCGAACACGGCGAAGCTCCTGGCGGCGGATGCGGCGGGGGCGGCAGGGGAGGCGTGCCTGCAAACGCATGGCGGCTACGGCTTCGCCGAGGAATTCGATATCGAGCGCAAATATCGCGAGGCGCGGCTTTATCGCGTCGCACCGATCAGCACCAACCTGATCCTTTCCTACATCGCCGAGCACGTCCTCGGGCTGCCGCGCAGCTATTGACGGGCGGTGCTTGACCTTGGCGGCCGGGCGTGGCTTGTCGCCGCCGGGCTGAGAGCGGGGCCGGGCGATGGGTGGGTACTTCTTCGAAGATCTGGCGATCGGAATGACGGCGAGCGTCGCCAAGACCATTACCGAGGCGGACATCGTACTGTATTCGGCCGTCAGCACGGATACCAATCCGCTGCACCTCGATGAAGAGGCCGCGGCGCGCTCGCTGTTCAAGGGACGCGTCGCCCACGGCATGCTCTCGGCGGGGCTGATCAGCGCTGCCCTCGGCACGAAGTTGCCCGGTGCGGGCGCGATCTACCTCTCGCAGAGCCTTCGCTTCCGCGCCCCGGTGCGACCAGGCGATACGGTCACGGCCACGGTGGAAGTGACGGCCCTCGACCCGGAGCGCAAACGCGCCACGTTGAAGACCGTCTGCTCGGTGAAGGGCAAGCCCGTGATCGAGGGTGAGGCATCGGTGCAAGTGCCGGCCCGCGCTTGATGCAGATCGTCCGCAACTGGCGGGCGGTGCCCGAAGCGGCGCGCGGAGCAACGGTTGCACTCGGCAACTTCGACGGCGTGCACCGCGGCCACGGCCGGGTGATCGCGGCCGCGCATGCGGCACGGCCGGAAGCCCCGCTTGCGGTGCTGACCTTCGAGCCGCATCCCCGCGAGCTGTTCCGTCCCGAGGATCCACCATTCCGCTTGACCCTCTCGGCGGAGAGGGCCGCCGCCCTGGCCCCCCTCGGCGTGACGGTACTCTACGAGCTTCCTTTCGACTGGCCGTTCAGTGAACTTTCGGCGGCGGACTTCGTCGCCCAAGTCCTGCACAAAGGGATCGCTGCACGGCATCTCGCGTCGGGGCCGGATTTCGCTTTCGGCCACCGCCGTGGCGGCGATGTCACCTTCCTTGCCGCGCGCGCCGAAGCGCTTGGCATCGGGCTTTCGGTGGTGCCGCTTCTCACAGATGCGGAAGGGCCTATTTCGTCGACCCGCATTCGCCGCCTTCTTCAGGAGGGCTATCCGGAGCGCGCCGCGCGCGAACTGGGCCGTCCCTGGGCGATCCGCGGGCCGGTGATCGCGGGCGACCGGCTGGGTCGGAAGCTCGGCTTTCCAACCGCCAATATCCCGCTCGGGCGGCATCTCGAGCCGGCCCGCGGGGTGTATGCAGTCGCCGCGCGGCTGCCGGGCGGCGCTGAAGTCCCCGGCGTTGCCAATATCGGCCGGCGGCCGACCATCGGCGGTGATCCGGAAACCAAGCTCGAGGTGCACCTTTTCGATTTTGCGGCCGATCTCTATGGCCAGGAGCTATCGGTCGCGATCAAAGCCTACCTCCGGCCTGAGCGCCGCTTTCCTGACCTGGCGGCGCTCAGCGCCCAGATCGCCCGCGACGCCGCACAGGCGCGGCAGCTCCTTGACCTGCCGCTCACCGCCTCCTCATAGTCCCCCCATGCTGCGCTTGGCCACACGAATTACCAGTGTCCTGCCCCCGCCGTTTGCAGCCCGTGGCAGCAAACGTAAGGGGATAAGCAGGCCACCGAAAATAAGGAGCCGGTGGTCCGACCCGAGAGCCTGCTTCATGGGCAACAGACGTTAGGGTCGGATCGCCGCGCGGCCCGGAGCTGACGGGCCGGGCAACGAGCAGAGCCCCGGCGGGTGGCATTTGGCGGCAGCGCCGCCTCACGATCTGGAACGTGCGATGACCGAGCGTCAAGACGATTACCGCAAGACGGTTTTCCTGCCGAAGACCTCCTTTCCTATGCGAGGCGATCTGCGCCGCGCCGAACCAAGGCTCTTGGCACGCTGGGCAGAGCGGGACTTGTGGGGCGCCATGCGGCAGGCGCGCCGCGGCCGGCCGCTGTTCATCTTGCACGACGGCCCGCCCTACGCGAACGGGCATCTGCATATCGGCACCGCGCTCAACAAAATTCTCAAGGACATCATCAACCGCGCACAGCAGATGGCAGGCCTCGATGCCCTCTACATCCCGGGCTGGGACTGCCACGGCCTGCCGATCGAATGGAAGATCGAGGAAGAGTACCGTGCCGAGGGACGCGACAAGGACGCGGTACCGGTGATCGATTTTCGCGCGGTCTGCCGCGCTTACGCCGCCAAATGGATGGAGGTGCAGGGGCAGGAATTCCGCCGGCTTGGCGTCGCCGCTGACTGGGCGGGGCGTTACGCGACAATGGATTTTCCCTCGGAAGCGGCGATCGCCGCCGAGATCGGCAAGTTCCTGCTCTCGGGCGCGCTTTACCGCGGGCTCAGGCCCGTGATGTGGAGCCCGGTCGAGAAGACCGCGCTCGCTGAGGCGGAGATCGAGTACCACGACCACACGAGCCCGACCATCTTCGTCCGTTTCCCCATCGACCCCGCCAGCAGCCAGGCGGGCACCGCCGCAGAGTGCGCAGGCGCGGCGGTAGTGATCTGGACGACCACACCATGGACGATGCCCGGCAACCGCGCGATCGCCTGCGGCGCTGCGTTTGAGTACGCGCTGTTCGAAGTCGATTCCGTGATGGAAGAGAGCTTTGCGCGGGCGGGCGAAAGGCTGCTGGTCGCGCGTGCATTGCTACCTGCCTTCTGTGCGCAAACCGGCATTGTAGCGCATCGCGTACTCCGGCTTTTCCAGGGCCGAGAGCTGGTCGGGCTTGTCTGCCGTCATCCCCTGCACTCGCGGGGCTACGAGCACGCGGTGCCGGTGCTGTCCGGCGACTTCGTCACCACCGAGCAGGGGACCGGCTTCGTGCATGTCGCCCCCGGTCATGGCGAAGAGGATTTCGAGCTTGGCCGCACGCATGGGCTCGAAATCCCGGACACGGTCGGCCCCGATGGCACGTTCAACGCCTGGGTGCCACTGTTTGCCGGCCTTCACGTCTATCGGGCGGCCGATGCGATCATTGCCGCATTGGCCGACGCCGGCAACCTGGTCGGGCGTGGCAGCCTGCGGCATTCCTATCCCCATTCCTGGCGCTCGAAGGCGCCGCTGATCTTCCGCGCCACGCCGCAATGGTTCATCCGCATGGATGGACCGGAGGAGATCCGCGCCAAGGCGCTGGCTGCGATCGCCGTGACGAACTTCGTCCCTGAGCAAGGCCGCACCCGGCTCGCCAGCATGGTTGCCGTGCGCCCGGACTGGTGCGTCAGCCGCCAGCGGAGCTGGGGCGTGCCGATCCCGGTGTTCGTGGAGAAGAAAAGCGGCCAGCCGCTGCGCGATCCGGCCGTCATGGCGCGCATCGTCGAGGCCTTCACCACCGAGGGCGCGGATGCTTGGTTCGCCTCACCGCAAGAGCGTTTCCTCGGCCCCGGGCGCGATCCGGCTGCGTACGAACAGATCAACGATATCGTCGACGTCTGGTTCGAATCCGGTTCCACACATGCCTTCGTGCTGGAAGCGCGCGGCCTGCCCTGGCCGGCCGATCTTTACCTCGAAGGATCGGACCAGCATCGCGGTTGGTTTCACTCCTCCCTTCTCGAAGCCGTGGGCACGCGCGGGTGCGCTCCCTTCAAGGCCGTGCTGACGCACGGCTTCGTGCTCGACGAAGAAGGGCGGAAAATGTCGAAATCGCTCGGCAATGTCATCGCACCCCAGGAAGTCTGCGAGCAGTACGGGGCGGATATCCTCCGTCTTTGGGTTGCCAATTCCGACACCGCCGAAGATCTCCACATCGGACCAGAGATCCTGAAGCAGCAGGCCGAGCTGTACCGGCGCCTGCGCAACACGCTCCGCTGGCTGCTCGGGAGCCTCGCCGGCTTCAGCGAAACCGAGCGCGTGGCGCAAGCGGAGATGCCCGAGCTCGAGCGATTCGTGCTACATCGGCTGACCGAACTTGACGCACTGCTTCGCCGGGCTGTCGCGACACACGGTTGGAACGGGGTCTATCCGGCGATCCACGCTTTTTGTGCAACGGACCTTTCGGCATTCTATTTCGACATCCGCAAGGACGCGATCTACTGCGATCGGCCGGACCAGCCGCGCCGGCGTGCGGCGCGCACCGTGCTCGATATTCTGAGCCGCACCCTCACCACTTGGCTCGCCCCGGTCCTGGTCTTTACTGCCGAGGAAGCATGGTGTGCGCGGTTCGGCGACCAGGCGAGCGTGCACCTCGAGGCGTTTCCCGAACTCCCTGCGGCGTGGGTTGATCCCGTGCTGGCCGCGCGTTTTGCTCGCATCCGCGAAATCCGCCGTGTCGCGACCGGAGTCCTCGAACGGGCGCGGGCAGCCGGCGCCATCGGAACCTCACTCCAGGCCGCTCTCACGTTCTACCTGCCGGAGGCGGATCGAACCTTGGTGAATGCCGCCGGGTGGTGCGAGCTGACCATCGTTTCAGCCGCCATCCTGGCATCTGAGGCCGCCCCACCCGATGCGTTTTCGCTGCCCGACGTCACGGGCGTCGCGGTTGCCTTCGCCGCGGCCGAAGGAAAGAAGTGCGCCCGTTGCTGGAGGGTCTTGCCGGAGGTTGGCTTCGATCAGCGCCATCCGGCGCTTTGCCGCCGTTGCGTCGATGCCGTGGAGTCCGGGCTCGTCTGCCGGGCTGCTGCATGAAAGCGAGCTGCCGTCCCTGGCTCGGAGTGGCGGTCGCGCTCGCCGTGCTGGTGGTCGATCAGGTCAGCAAATGGTGGGTGCTCGACATACTGAGGCTCGGCTACCGCGAGCCGCTGATCCTGCTTCCGGTGCTCGATCTCCGGATGGTGCAGAACCGGGGCATCACGTTCGGCCTGCTGAACGGATCGAGAGGCATCGACTCCGTCCCGATCGTTCTCGTTGCCATCGCGGTGGTGGTCGGCCTCGGCGTCTGGCTGTGGCGCACGGACCGGACCATCGTTGCCGTCGCCGTCGGTGGGATCGCCGGCGGAGCAATCGGCAATATCGCCGATCGCTTGCGGCTTGGCTTTGTCGTCGATTTCATCCAGGTACACGCCTTTGGCTGGTCGTGGTACGTGTTCAATCTTGCTGATGCGGCAATCGTCTGCGGCGTGGCCGCCCTGCTGGTCGATGGTCTCGTGGACGGAAGGACGCGGTCCGCGGGACCGGAGCTTGGCGCCTGGCATGAGCCCGGGGGAAAGGAGCGGTGATGGAGAGGCTAAGGCGGGTGCGGCTTTCCGCGCGTTGGCGGCTCGTCTCGGCACTCGCGGCTGCCTCGCTGGTCAGCGGGTGCGGCGGCAACGTCATGCAGACGCTCGGCCTCGTGCCATCTAGCCCGAATGCCTTTCTCGTCACCACGCAACCGCCGCTCGCAATTCCGCAGAACCTCAACAAGCTGCCACCGCCGCAACCCGGCGCCGAACGGCCCCAGGCGGTTTCCGCGCGCCTCAGGGCGGAGGAGACGCTGGTTCCGGAAATCGCCCTGGCCGGTGCCGCCGGCCCGGATAGCTCCGGTCAGCGCGCGTTGGTTGCGGCAGCCGGGCCGCCGGCCCCGGCCGATATTGGCGCCGAGCTTGCCAAGGAAAAGACACCGCAACAGTCTGAGGAAGGGCCGCTGAGTTGGCTCCTCTTCTGGCGCCCCAGCCCCCCGCCCGGCGTGGTTGTCGATCCGGTGAAGGAGGCGCGCCGGTTGCAGATGAACGCCGCCCTTGGCCGGCCACCAACCTACGGACAGACGCCGATCATCCAACCGCGCCAGCAGGGAATCTTCTGAGCCGGCGGCCCAAACCGAAGCCGGCGATGCTGCGGCCGGCACGCTGTTTGGTCGCGGCGCCGCGCACGGACTGTCCGGCGTGAGGATCGGGCTCTTCGGTGTACCGCGCAGCGGTCCGTTCCAATCCGATATCGACGCGACGCGCGACGGTCACTACAAGCGCAATCGGTAGCAAAGAGAGTTCAGCACGCTCCGTTGGCGAAGGAGCAGCAGCACCGGGTTCAGATGATGCAGGATCGCCTTGCTCTCATTACCGGTGCGAATTCCGGCATCGGCTTCGCCACCGCGCTCGGATTGGCCCGGTCAGGCGCTGGGATCGTCATGCACGGGCGCGATGCCGCGCGTCTTGCCCGCGCCGCCGAGGAAGTGCGCAAGGCAACCGGGAACCAGGAGGTGGAGACGCTCGCCGCGGATTTCCTGTCGCAGGCCGAGATCCGCCGCGCTGCACAGCAATTCCAGGCGGAACACAAACGGCTCGACGTACTCGTCAACAACGCCGGCGCCATCTTCGCTGATCGCCGTGTGACGGTCGACGGCTACGAGCGAACCTGGGCGCTCAACCATCTCGGCTATGTACTCTTCACGCTTTCCCTGCTGGGTTCCCTCCGGGCCAGTGCGCGAGCGCGAATCGTCAACGTGGCCTCGGGTGCGCACCGCCGGGCGCGGCTGGAATTCGACAATCTTCAGGGCGAGCGCCACTTCGCGCCGATGAGCGCCTACAGCCGCTCCAAGCTCGGCAATGTGCTCTTCACCTATGCTCTGGCAGAGCGCCTGGCAGGAAGCGGCATCACCGTCAACTGCTTGCATCCCGGCGTGGTCGCGACCCGCTTTGGGCACGACATGCCGGGACTGTTCGGACTCGGCATCAAACTGGCGCATCCGTTTTTCATCAGCGCCGAGCGGGGTGCGAAAACGGTCATCTTCCTCGCCCGGTCACCCGAGATCGCGGGCAACAGCGGCGGTTACTATTCGGAATGCCGTGCCGTGCGCTCCTCTCCCCTCAGCCACGACGCCGCCGTGCGCGAACGGCTCTGGGCGCTTTCGCTCGCTGAGACGGGGTGCGAGAGCGTGTTTTCCTGACCGGCTGCGCGACAGACGCCTTGCGTGCAGCGCGTGCTTTGGCGCGGGTGCGCGCCGCGCGTGCGTGGCGCTCGCCGTATTTCATGCCTTCGAGCTTCAGCCCGTCGGGGTCGGTGAAAAAGACGGCATAGTAGTCATCGTAATATTCAGCAGCGGGGTCGACGATCGCGACGCCGTTCTGCTCGAGGAAGGCCTGCAGCGCGTCGACGTCGCGGCGGCTGCGGAGCTGAAAGGCATAATGGTGGAAGCCGATGTCGCCGAGGCGATACGCGTGGTTCTGACCATCGGCGTCGGCCGGGCCGATCCAGAAGCGCGTCTTGCCGTTGGTCCAGCCGATTGCGTCCGGGTACTCATCGGACAGCTCGAAGCCGAGAAAGGCGAACAGTTTCCCATAGAATTCCTTCGATTTCTGGTAGTCGCTCACCCGGATCGCCAGGTGGTCGATCGCGACAACGCGTACCATGAGAGTCTTCTCCTTCTGCCTCTTCTTCCGCCAAGCGAAGGATATCGCGCCCCTCGGAAGAGGGCGAACGGTTTTGCGTGTTCAGTTAGCCTGAACACGCTTGGCGGCCCGCCGCGGTTTCGCGGTCATCGGTGCCGAGGCCGCGGCGCCGAAAGATACGGCTGCGCTGTCCACCGCATGCGCGCAACGTGTCGCGCATGCGTCTGGCAGATGACGGTACAACCCGCGCCGCGCGAGGCGGCACGCATCGGGCGCGCCGCAGAGCGCGCTTGCATCCATTGCTCCGCCTTACGGATGGCCGCGCAGCTGCTCGGCAAGGCACAACAGGATCGCCGCGGTCGCGCCCCAAATCTCGTGCTGAGGATGCGGCCACACCCAGAATTCGCGGAAGCTGCCATCGCGCCAGGCCCGCCTGCGTTCCGGCGCCGTTGGATCGAGCAACACCGCCAGCGGCAGCGCGAACGCCGCCTCGACTTCTTCCGGCGCAGGCGCGAGACGAAGTCCCGCAGGCAGCAGACCGACCACCGGAGTGATCAGGAACCCGGTGCCCGTCGCATGCTCCGGCAGGCGGCCGAGCAGCACAACGGAATGAGGGTCGATCGCGAGCTCCTCGGCGGCTTCGCGCAGCGCCGCCGCGGCCGGCGAAGGGTCCGTCTGTTCGATGCGCCCGCCCGGGAAGCTGACCTGCCCCGCATGCCGGGCCAGCGCTGCGCTGCGTTTCGTCAGCAGGACACCCGGCGGATGGGTCAGCATGATCGGCACGAGTACCGCCGCCGGAACAAGTTGGCCCGGGTTGGGTGCAGGCGTGGTCGCGGCAGGCAGAGAGGAAAGTCGGCCGCAAAGCTCCGCTTCGCTGAGAGCGCGTTCAGGTTGGCTGAACACGCTCAATGTTTGTTTTCTCTAGCAATTTCATTACCCTGACTGGCATCTGGCGATTTCAGTCAGGGTGATATTGCTCTCGCCCCTCAGCATTCGGCAAGCGTCTGCTCGCCGGTCGGAAACTCGCTCAGCGGGAAAAAACGCCGGCAGCTCCAAACGCCGAGCACGTGGCGGCAGCCAACCCAACCCGGTTCTGCCAGCGCCGCCAGCTCGTAATAGACGGGGCGGCTGATTCGGGCCTCGATCGCTGCCCTGGCATCCGGCCCGGCGCGGAGCAAGAGGTACGGCGTCGGGCTGCAGGTGAGAAGATCGCGCGCTACGCGGATCGGATGCTGGGCATCTGCCGTCACCACCTGATCGACGTTGGTGCGGAAAGCGAGCCGTTGATCCTGTCCGCTGCCGGACCATTCGAGCTCGACGGCAACAAACGGCACGTCCTCGACCTCGATCCGACCTCGTTCCGCCGGCGTTTCGAGCCAGTAGGAGCCGTCGCGCTCGCGCTTGAGCACGCTCGCGAACAAACAGACCAGTTCCTTCCGGCCGATCGGACTGCCCCGATAAAGCCATGTTCCGTCCCGGCGGATCAGGAATGGCAGATGCCCGCAATCGACCGGCCGGCGCACGCGCGGCCCGCCGGATGCCGGCTCAGCAGCAAAAACCGGCACGGCCGGCAAACCGCCACAGCCGCTCTCGGCGCGAGGAATGGCGTCGGTCACGTCACATTAATCTCCGCTGCCTTCGCCCCGGGTTTCATACATGCCAGAAGCAGACGTGATATAGGGATCACCCCCACCGCAAGGGAAGTGTGTGCGCCACACGAGTTGTAAGGAATATCGCTGATGTCCGTAAGCTTCTCTCCCGCCAAGCCACAGTCCGCCGAGGTGCTGGCGGAAATCGAAGCATTGGCGGTGCGCATGCAGGCGGTCCGGGCCGAGCTTGGGCGGATCATCTTCGGGCAGGATATGGTGGTCGAGCAGACGCTGATCACCCTCTTGTGCGGCGGGCACGTGCTGCTCGTGGGCGTGCCGGGGCTTGGCAAGACGAAGCTGGTCGAGACGCTTGGCACGGTGCTCGGCCTCAGCGCCAAGCGCGTGCAGTTCACCCCGGACCTGATGCCGTCCGACATCCTCGGGAGTGAAGTGCTCGACGAAGACACAAGCGGACGGCGTAGCTTTCGTTTCGTGCCGGGGCCGGTGTTCTGCCAGCTCTTGATGGCTGACGAGATCAATCGGGCAAGCCCGCGCACACAGTCCGCACTTCTGCAGGCGATGCAGGAGTTCAAGGTCGCAGTCGGCGGCGAAGACCACGTGCTGCCGCGTCCGTTCCACGTTCTCGCGACACAGAATCCGATCGAACAGGAAGGCACTTACCCGCTGCCCGAAGCGCAGCTTGATCGGTTTCTGCTCGAGATCCGCGTGCCCTACCCGGATCTCGAGGCAGAACGTATGATGCTGCTTGCGACGACTGGGGCCGAGACCGCGCGCCCGATGCCGGTGCTTTCGGCGGACGGGCTCATGGCCGCCCAGGCGCTGATCCGGCGCATCCCGGTGGGCGAGACGGTGCTCGCTGCGATTCTCGATCTGGTGCGTGGCGCCCGGCCGGAAACCGCCGTGAACGAGGCGGTCGCCCGGCATGTCTCCTGGGGGCCTGGGCCGCGCGCGGCCCAGGCATTGATGCTGTCTTGCCGCGCCCGCGCCCTCCTCGACGGACGGCTTGCGCCGAGCCTCGATGACGTGATCGCGCTCGCTCCCCCGGTCCTCCGCCACCGCATGGCGCTCTCTTTCTCGGCGCGCGCCGAGGGTGTTGTGCTGGCCGAACTGATCCAAGGGCTCCTGGAACGATTGGGATGATGGCACCGCGCCTCGACGCCGAGGGGCCACCGGATGCAGGGCGCGAGGCAAGACGTGCCGAGGCGCTGGGTGCTTCTTTGCCGCCGCTCTTGGTCGCTGCCCGGCGGGTTGCAATGACGGTGGCACAAGGCGTGCATGGCCGCCGCCGGGTCGGTCAGGGGGACAGCTTCTGGCAGTTCCGCTCTTTTCTGCCCGGCGATCAGATCTCACGGATAGACTGGCGCCAGTCCGCGAAGTCCGACCGAGTTTTTGTCCGCGAAACCGAATGGGAGGCCGCGCAGACCGTTTGCCTCTGGGCCGACGGCTCGCCGAGCATGCACTGGCGCTCCGAGCTCGCACCGGTCACGAAGGCGGTACGGGCGCGCCTCCTTTTGTTGGCTTTTGCCTCGCTCTTGCTGCGTGGCGGAGAGCGCGCCAGGCTGATGCAGTCGGGCGCCGCCTCCCTCGGCGGGCGCGAAGCGCTCGAGACCCTCGCGCATGGACTGGCCGCATCCGCTGCTGGCGACGGCCCGGCCGCCAGTCTGCCAGCCCCCAGCCTGTCAGCTCCCAGTCTGCCAGCTCCCAGTCTGCCGCCGCCGCTACCCTTGCCGCGGCATGCAACGGCGGTGCTGTTCGGTGATTTTTTGTCTCCGCTCGCCGACGTGCAGGCGGCGCTTGCGCGGCTCGCCGCAGTGCCCGTCTCGGTTCACGTGCTGCAAGTGATCGACCCTGCAGAACGCGCATTGCCGTTCCAGGGTCGGATACGCTTCACCGATCTCGAGGACGCGGGGCAGGTACTCATTCCCCACGTCGAGAGTCTGCGCGGCGCCTATGCCGAGCGCTTCGCCCGCCATCTGGATGGCTTGGCGCAGATTTGTCGCGGTCTCGGCTTCAGCTTTGCGTCGCACGCGACTGATCAGCCGCCAGAAACGGCGCTGCTTGCGCTCTATGTGACGCTCGCGGCGCAGCGGGCGCTCTTGCAATGAGCTTCGCCGCGCCGTGGATTTTGCTGGCGTTGCCCGCTCTGCCGTTGCTCTGGTGGCTGCTTCGGGTCACGCCGCCGGCGCCGCGACGGCAAAGCTTTCCGGCGGTCCGGCTGCTGCAAGAGTTGACGCCGACCGAGGCAACGACCTCCCGCACCCCCTGGTGGCTGCTCGCGCTCCGGCTGCTTGCCGCTGCTCTCGTGATCGTTGGCCTCTCCGGCCCGGCGCGGGAAGCGGGCGGTCTGGCTTTTGGGCAGGGGCCGGTTCTCCTCGTCATCGACAACGGCTGGGCGGCGGCAGCGGACTGGTCAGCGCGGATCGCCGCCGCGGAATCCGCGCTCGACCGGATTGGCCGCGCCGATGCCAGGGTGGCGCTGCTCGCGACCGCGCCCGCTCCGTCCGGTGCACGGCTTGCCATTTCCCCGCCGATGCCGGCACAGAAGCTGCGCGCCGAACTCGCCCTGCTCAGGCCTGAACCCTGGCCGCCGGATCGTGCGGCGGCAGCTGCGTTGGTCCGCGCATGGCACAAGCATTGGGGCGTGCACGCTGGCGGCGCGCTCTACATCGCCGACCGGGTCGCCGGCTCCGGCGCAGGTGACGCCGCATTCTCCGCCGCCCTCGCCCGCCTGCAGCCGGCCACAGAACTTGCTCCGCGCGTCGCCTCCGCGCGCGTGCTGCTGCCACCGGCGAGCGACGCGCAGCACCTCATCGCGCGCGTCGCTCAGTTGCCGCAGCCGGTTGCCGAACGCGCGACCGTGCTGGCCGAGGCGCCGGGCGGGCGCGTGCTCGCTCGCTTCGCAGTGCCGATTCCTCCAGGGGCAACGACCGGCGAAGCCCCGGTGCCGTTGCCGCGGGAATTAGCAAACCGGCTGAGCGCGCTCCGCCTTGCGCCGGATGGACATTCCATTACCAGCACGGCTGCAGGCACGGTTCTGCTCGACGAGCGTTGGCGCCGCCGTCCCGTCGGGCTCGTCTCGGGCGACCCCGCGGACGCCGACCTGCCCTTCGTGGGTGACCTTTATTACCTCAAGCGCGCGCTCGCGCCGTACGCCGAGATCACCCAGGGCGAACTTGCAGCGCTGCTCCAACAGAAGCTCGCCGTCATCATTCTCGTCGATCGGGTGCTCTCGCCTGGCCCGGAGACCACCCGGCTTAAGGATTGGGTGCGCCGTGGTGGACTTCTCATCCGTTTCGCCGGCCCGCTCTCCGCCGCCCACCCCGACGCGCTGTTGCCGGTCCACCTTCTGGCGGGCGAACGTGCGCTGGGCGGCGCCCTGACCTGGGGCAAGCCGGAGCGGGTCGCCCCGTTTCCAGCCGCTTCTCCGTTCGCGGGACTCGCCGTGCCGGCCGACGTGACCGTGCGACGCCAGGTCCTCGCCGAGCCCGATCTCACGCTCGCCAAGCATACCTGGGCGACGCTCTCTGACGGAACGCCCCTCGTTACTGCGGGAAAGTTCGGCGCCGGCAGGATTGTGCTGTTTCACGTGACCGCCAATGCCGCGTGGTCCAATCTGCCTCTCTCCGGTCTGTTCGTTTCCATGCTGCATCGCTTGGTGCAGCTTTCCGCCGGCGTTGCGGCAACTCCCGGGCGCGCGATGCTCGCGCCGGCCGAGGTAGTGGATGGCTTCGGCGCCCTGGAGGCGCCCGGCGCGGCAGCAACCGCGCTCCGCGCGGACCGCTTTACGCGTGCGGGCAAAGAGGCCGAGCTGCCTTCGCCCCGCCATCCGCCGGGCCTCTACGGACCGCCAGATGGCCGGCGCGCGCTCAATCTTTCGCCTGCCCTGCCGTCGCTCCGCGTGCTGCCGAAAGTCGCGGGTGCGTCGCTCAAATCACTGGGCGACCTCGGCCGGGACCAGCCGCTAGGCCCGCCCCTTCTGGCGTTGGCCGCCGCCCTCTTCATCATTGACCTTTTGATTGCGCTCGGCCTGCGCGGCCTGCTCAGGCGCCCGGCACGGATTGCCTCTAGCGGCGGCGTTGCAGTGCTCGCGCTCCTTGCAGTGCTCGGTTTGCCCGGCCGGGCCGACGCTCAGGTGGCGTCGACCAATCCGGCTCTGGTGACGCGGATTGCCTACGTGCTGACCGGGCATCCTGCCGTTGATGCATTGACTCGCGAAGGCCTGAGTGGCCTTGGCCAGTTCGTCAACGCGCGCACCGCCGTCACGCTTGGTCCGCCCAAAGGGGTCGTGCCCGGCCGCGACGACCTCAGCTTTTACCCGCTCCTCTACTGGCCGGTGCTCGCCAATGCGCCGGCGCTGACACCCGCCGCGGTGACCGCGCTCAATCGCTTCGTGGGCAACGGCGGCATCATCCTGATGGATACCGAGGGCAGCGATGCCAACGGGGCCGGTTCCGGCGCTGGCTTCGCGCCGGGCGCGGCACAAGCCTTGATCCGCGCCTCCCGCGGCCTTGCGATCCCCCCGCTGACCACTCTCACGTACCAGAACGTGCTGGCACACACGTTCTACCTGCTGCGCGATTTTCCTGGCCGGTTCGATGGCGCACCGATCTGGCTGGCCCGTGATCCGACCAATCGAAACGACAACGTGAGCCCGATCATCGTTGGCGCTGACGACTGGGTCGCCGCCTGGGCGGTCGATGCAAACGGCAATTATCCCTACGAGCCGGTTCCGGGTGGCGCGCACCAGCGGCTGCTCGCCTTTCGGTTCGGCGTCAACGTCGTGATGTACGCACTGACCGGTAACTATAAGGGTGACCAGGTGCACCTGCCCGCGATCCTGGAACGGTTGGGGCAATAATGACGATCGGGCACGGCATCGCGGCGCTTTCCTTCGCTCCGATTCTGCCGCTGTGGTTGATCGTTGTGCTCGCGGCAGCCGCTTTCCTGGCCGGTCTCTATGCCGTGCTCAGGCGTGCACGCGGCTGGCCATGGCGCGTGGCCGCGCTGGTGGTGCTGGTGGCGTGGCTCAGCGGGCCTGAGCTGATTCGCGAGACGTGGCAGAACCTGCCGGACATTGCCGTTCTTCTGCTCGACCAGAGCGCCTCGATGCAGGTGAACAATCGCGCGGCGCTGGCTACGGCTGCCGCAGCCAAACTGCGCGCCGAGGCGCTGCACTTCCCAGACCTCGAGTTGCGCACGGTATCGGTCGGCAATTCAGGCAGCGGCACGCAACTTTTCGCAGTACTCGACCGGACACTCGCCGAAGTTCCGCGCGGGCGGTTGGCTGGGGTCATCGCGATCACCGACGGCGAGGTGGCAGACGTGCCGCCCGTTGCGAAGAGCCCGCTCGAAGGTGCGCCGCTCGCGCTCCTGATCCCCGCACGTGGCGAAGAGACCGACCGCAGTATCGTGCTGCGTGCGTCCCCCACGTACGGCATCGTCGGCAAGGACGTGACACTCGAAGCCGAGGTCGTCGATCATGGGGTGAGCCAGCCTGCCGGCGCGGCCGAAATCACCATTCGCCGCAACGACGCCCCACCCGAGATCGAGAGTGTGCCGACCGGTCGGCCGGTGCGCATCGAGGTGCCGATCTCCCGCGCCGGCAAAACAGTCGTTGCGCTTCAGGTGCAGAATCTGCCGGGCGAGGTCTCGACCCTCAACAACAGCGTGGTCGCAACCATCAACGGCGTGCGCGACCGGCTGCACGTGCTGCTCGTGTCGGGCGAGCCCAATCCGGGCGTGCGTGCCTGGCGGCGTTTGCTCAAGTCGGACCCCTCCGTCGATCTTGTGCACTTCACGATTTTGCGGCCGCCCGACAAGGAGGACGGCACGCCCCTCAACCAGCTCGCGCTGATCGCCTTCCCGGCGCACGAACTGTTTGTCGAGAAGCTCAAGCATTTCGACCTGATCATCCTCGATCAGTTCATCAACGAAGGACTGCTGCCGCCGATCTATCTGGAGAATATTGCCAACTATGTGCGGGGCGGCGGCGCGCTTCTGGTCACCGCCGGACCCGAATTCACCGAACCCGACAGCATGGCCTATACGCCGCTCGCATCGGTCCTGCCGGCAAAACCGGTGCCCGGCCCTGCCGGGGTCGCCGTGGGCGCGTTTCGTCCGCTCCTGACTCCGCTCGGCGAGCGTGATCCGGTCACCGCCGATCTGCCCGGCTGGCGTGGCAATGGCGATCCCGAATGGGGCCCCTGGTATCGCCACGATCTTGTCACTGACACAGCCGGTGAGGTCTTGATGCGAACGCCATCCGGCGCGCCGCTGCTCATTCTCAACCGGGTCGGCAAGGGGCGGGTCGCGTTGCTGCTCTCGGATCAGCTCTGGCTCTGGGCGCGCGGCCATGAGGGCGGCGGCCCGCAGGCCGAACTCATGCGACGGGTGGCGCACTGGCTGATGAAAGAGCCGGCACTCGAGGAAAACGCTCTCACGGCTGAGATAACGGACGGAAGGCTCACGGTCGCGCGCCGTAGTCTTGCCGCCGATGCTTCCGGGCCGGTCACCGTGACGTCGCCGGACGGCCGTGCGCACGCGCTTCGCCTCTCCTCGGATGGGCCTGGCCGGGCGGCAGGCTCGATGCCCGCCACGCTTCCCGGCGTCTGGCGGGTGGCGGCAGACGCCGCCGGCAACGGGCAAGCCGCGGCGATGCCGCGCCCGGCTTTCGTTGCGGCCGGGACTGCGGATTCCGCCGAGTTTGCTGATCTCAGGGCTACTGCAAGCCGGCTTGCCCCGCTCGTGCGGGCCAGCGGCGGCAGCGTGCACTGGCTCGCGGCGGCGGGCGTGCCGGAACTTCGGCGGGTCGAACCAGGGGAGTCAACCGGCGGTAAAAACTGGATCGGGCTTCGGCGCAATCACGCGCACCTGATCACCGGTGTCACCACGATTCCGCTCCTGCCGGCTTGGGCTGCCCTGATCCTGCTGCTCGGCTTGATGGTGCTCGCGTGGCAGCGCGAGGGCGCCGAGCCGGAGCGGCACCACCCAAGCACGTAACCCGGCGATACCGGGCCAACGATTCCGCGCGGTCTGGTAAATCTTTGTTGGCGACGCCGGCTCTTCTGCTTTATTTGCCGGCCATTGAAAACAGAGAGCTGGTGGTCCGAGCCGAGAACCCGCTTCGTGGGCAACAATCGTTCGAGTCGGGCCACTGGCGACGGCGGAGCGGACGGCTTCGGATTGTAGGGATCTGGCGCGGTAATCCTGGAGGGTTGATGCCATTTCGAACCTGGGGTCTGCTGATCGTGGCTGCGACAGTCGCGGTTGGCATTGCGCTTGCCGCTGGTCCGGCTTGTGCGCAAGCGCCCGGCCTGATGAACCCCGGGCCGGTCGTTCGTCCCGCGCGGCCAGCGCCGCCGCCGGCGCCGCCGCCGCCCG
>JBOHMN010000503.1:0-5606 GCA_050730175.1 Acetobacteraceae bacterium
GCCCTGGTGCGGCCTATTGTGATGGTACTCGACGAGCCAGGGGTCCAGGTCGGTCTGCAGTTCATCGATAGAGCGATAGATCTTTCTGCGGGGCGGGCCGCCGATCACGCGGCGGACATAGGGCCAAGTGTCCTGCCCCCTCCGTTCCACGCCCCAAGCAGCGAACGGAGGGGATGAGCAGGCCACTGAAAACATGGTGTCCTGCCCCCGAAGCTCGCTGCCCCAAGCAGCGAACGGAGGGGATGAGCAGGCCACTGAAAACAAAGAATGAGTGTCCCGGTTGCGGCATCTGAATATGATTGGGAACTTCGTAATCGGGACATTAGCGTCTGACGGCCAAAACGAGGAAACGAGGAGAAAATTCATGTTGCGCCGAACCGCGTTGTGCCTGGCAGCATTGTTGCCGTTTGCCGCGACAGCCGTAGCGGCGCCACCGGGTCCTGCACCGTCGGAGATCAAAATCGGCGGGCTGCACGCGAGTTCGGGGCTGTTCGCCGCGATTTCCATGCCGGTCTATTACGGCCTGAAGCTGTGGGCCCATCAGATGAACGCCGAGGGCGGCGTGTACGTGAAGGCGTACAACAAGCGGATACCAGTGCGCCTCATCTCCTACGATGATGAAAGCAATCCCGCGACCGCAGCGACGCTCACCAATCAGCTCATCACCGAGGACAAGGTGAACATTCTCACGTCTGATTCCGGTTCGGTGCTCACCGCGGTCTCGGTGCCGATCGCCGAGGAGCACAAGATGCTCCTGTTCGATCTGACCGGAACCGGCGGCACCTTCTTTACCAAGGACAACCCCTATGTCGTGCTGCTTGCCGACCCCGTGTCCACCGTCTGGCCGAAATACATCGCCGAGTACCTGAAGTCGGAAGGCGCTGCCGCCGGATTGAAGCGTGTGGCGGTGCTCTATTCGACGAATGACTTCACGGGCACTCAGGCGGTCGCCGTGAAGGGCTTCCTGACCGAACCCGGCTCACCAGTGGAGATCGTCTACGACCACGGCGTCCCGACCAACACGACCAACTACACGGTGCTGACCAGGATCATCCAGGCGGCGCATCCTGATGCCGTGATCGAGCTCGGCTATCCCAATAACGATATCGCGTTCCTGCGCAATCTCGAGACGAGCGGAGCCAATTTCCGGTTTGTGTTCGCAGTCTACCCGGGGCTGGAGACGGACGAGCTGACGAAGGCAGTCGGGGTGGCGGGCCTCACCAACATCTTCACCTACGCAAGCCCGAATACCTTCGCGTATAAAACGTCGTTCGGCATGAACCTCCCCGAGTACGAGAAGGCATGGAACAAGGCTTATCCGTCCGGAAAGGTGGCATTCGGCTTCAACGCCGTTGCCGGCTACGCGTCCGGCCTGATCATCGAAAAGACCCTGGCGACGGCCACGAGCCTGGCCCAGCTCGATTTGCGCAAGGCGCTCGGCGAGCTGTCGGGCAAGCTTGACACGCTGGACGGGCCATACGCCATCACCGCGGAGGGGGCCCAGATCGGCGAGACCACCCCGCTCGGCCAGCTTGTGCCGAACGGCAAGGGCGGACTGAAGATGGCGGTCGTCTATCCTCCGAACGTTGCCAGCGCGAAAGCGGTACTGGGCAAGTAAGTCCCTCTCACAAAATCATCGGCCTTCGCGGCGGCGAAGTTCGATTCCCTGATCGCTGTTGCTTCTCTGCGGCCCGCCGAGGGTAGCCGTCAGATCGACGGCGCGAATACCGCAACGGGCCGGCCATCTTCTTCCTGCTCTTCCGTCGCGGCGCCGGGGCATGCGAGATGATCAATAGGACTTGGGAAGCCCGAGCACCTTCTCCGCGATGAAGCAGAGAATGAGTTCCCGGCTGACGGGCGCGATCCGGGAGATCATGACCTCGCGCAAATAACGCTCCACATGGTACTCCCGGGCATAGCCGTAGCCGCCCAGTGTCATCACAGCGGTCTGGCAGGCTTTGAAACCGGCTTCACCAGCAAGGTACTTGGCGGCGTTCGCTTCTGCGCCGCACTCTCTCCCCCGGTCGTACAGCGTGGCGGCCTTCAGGACCATCAGATGCGCGGCCTCCAGTTCCATCCAGGACTCGGCCAGCGGGTGCTGGATGCCTTGGTTCTTGCCGATCGCGCGCCCGAATACGATGCGCTCCTTGGCGTAGCGGGCGGCGCGGCGGAGCGCCACCTTGCCCAGCCCAACGGCTTCCGCCGCGATCAGAATGCGCTCCGGATTCATGCCGTGCAGGATGTATTCGAAGCCGCGGCCTTCTTCGCCGATGCGATCGTCGAGCGGCACCTTGAGCCCATCGATGAAAATCTGGTTCGAATCAACGCACTTGCGACCCATTTTTTCGATTTCGCGCACCTCGACGAACCGGCGGTCGAGATTGGTATAGAAAAGGCTCAAGCCCTCGGTCGGTCTTTTCACCAGCTCGGCTTCGGTCGTCCGGGCAAGGATCAACATCTTCTCGGCGACCTGGGCGGTCGAGATCCATACCTTGGTCCCCGACAACTCATAGTGGTCCCCGTTACGAACGGCTTTCGTCTTGAGCTTCGTGGTGTTGAGCCCCGCATCCGGTTCGGTCACCGCGAAGCACGCCTTTTCCTGGCCCGCAATCAGCGGGGGAAGCATCCGGTTTTTCTGCTCTTCGGTGCCGAACTTCACCACCGGATTGAGGCCGAAGATGTTCATGTGCACCGCGGAAGCACCACTTTGCCCGGCGCCGGACTCGCTGATCGCCTGCATCATGATCGCCGCCTCGGTGACTCCCATTCCAGCGCCGCCGAACTTCTCCGGCATTGAGATGCCGAGCCAGCCACCCTTCGCCAGCGCCTGGTGAAGCTCGCGCGGAAACCCCCCGTCGTGATCCTTTTTCAGCCAGTATTCGTCGTCGAAACGGGCACAGATCCGCCCGACTGCCTCGCGGATCGCTTCCTGCTCGGGCGTGTACGCAAAATCCAGCATCCCGCTTCTCCTGACGCCGGCGCCGGCCTCACGCGCGGGGCCGCATGCGCTTCGACGATTCTTCGTACGGCGGAGCGTAAATGACCAGGATCTTCAAGGCAGCATCGCCTGTCGCGGTCAATCCGTGCGCGATCCCGGCGGGGAAAAAGCAGCATTCGCCCGGGCCGAGTTCGAATGCCTCGCCCTCGACCTCTGCGCGCGCCCGACCCTCCAGCACATAGCAGACCTGCTCAATGTCAGGGTGTGCATGGAGCTCGGCACCTTGGCCGTTTGCAATGACGCCCAGCACCACTTCGAGCTGGCACGCGCCGACGCTCTCACGCCCGATCAGCCGCTTGTTCACGGTGCCCCGGTGATGAGCCGGGTGATACGCCGGGACGTCGTCGGGACTGACGAAATACCTTGATGACGGCATGCGGGTTCTCCATCCTGGAAGCGCCTGCTGCGGCGCCGTGTCTTAGCGCCTCCCCCGCAATCAGTATGCGCCGAACGGCGGGCCTGCATGAGTGGCAGGGAGAAGTGTGCGGCTGCCTCGGGCCACTTCCCACGATCGCACGGGGGTGACTCGCATGGCAGCAGAACGTAGAGGAGAAACCGCGAGGCCCGCAAAAGCCGAAGCCGCGAGCGCGCGGCACGCGGCAGTCGGCCGCCGCGGGCATTCCGCCATTTTCGGGGACCGCCCAAGCTCGCACCGATTCTGACCGATTTCTAAACTCGGCCGGACCAGCAGCCCATTATGCTTCGATCTGAACCGGTAGCGGCAAGCCACTGCCGACCGCGAGCATAACCCGCCCGCCGCTATCGATGCCGCATAGAATGCCTACCGTCCGGCTGCATCCGCGATCGTGTGGTAGGTCCTGCCGCCCGCCGTCAGCGTTATGGTACCCTCGGGCTTGGCCCCACCCCCGGTCAGCCGCGCACTGGGAGATGGGGGCACCGATCGAAACGCAAAAGTTCCGAAGACGCGGTCGTACCAGACCGTGACCACGAACCGGTCGTTCGGATCGGAGGCGAGCACCGCGTCGACGGTGACAGTGGATGACACGTCCTTCCCCTTGGCGTTGCTGACCGTAACCTTGGCCTGACCCGCTGTCCCGAAGCCGAGATCTCTTAGGATTGGCCTGGCATCCCAGGCACTCGTATGCGACGCATACTCGGTATGCGTATCAGTGGTTTTCGTCTCGCGGCTTTTGCTCTTGGTCAGATGCACCGTCGCCCCGCCACCGTATTCCCACGTATCGATCAGCTCGAAGCGGTCGCCTGGCGGCGCAGCACCCGGCCTGCCGGCTACGATGGGATCGAGCGCGAGCAGCGAGGCGGCGTCCTCCTGAGAGTCTGACTCGAATCGGGTTCGCAAGAACGCTAAGGCCATGAAAAGACAGGCCTTAGACAAGGGTATGCGAGGGAACTCCGCCGAGACAAACCGGCCGTTGGAGCGGCTTTCTCGTCGTTCCGCCTCCATTTCGGGTCAGCCTCTTAGAACGGGATATCATCATCCCACGACGCAGCCGCCGCCTTCGGTAGAGACGAAGGCGGATCGGGTGCTGGTGGTGGCGGCGCGCGCTCTAGATATTTGGCAATTAGAAAATTATGGAAGGCGGCGGCCAGTTGAACGGCCAAATCCCCGTAGCTCTGCGGGATGTTGACCACGGCTGCCCCTTGCCCATGTCCTCCTAGTTTATTGCGCATGAAGGGGAGCGCTTTCAACACTTGGTCTATGAACCCCACTCTCGCATTCTCCGGAAGATCGTCGAAGTAAGCTTTCCGGAGAAGCTCTTTTAGGAGCCTGTCGGCGTTTGCATGTTCCGCCCCGGTAAGAACCTTCATCACACTCTCAAAGCTGTGCCCGGCATAATAGATGGCTTCCCTAATTCCACCTGCGCCTAGATACTGTCGTGCTTTTGCATATTCGTCCGCAGCACCAGCAAACCGGTTCGCGGTTAAAGCGTCATGAGCAGTGGACGCTAGGCGGGCTCCAACAAAATCACTGTCGAGCTTGAAAAATTCGCCGTCGGAAATTCTCCACGGGCAGCTATGAAGCTCGAAAATCTGATTTGCCTTTCGGCGAAATGCCTCGCGTAGATCGTTTTCCATCCGCCGGCTGACCAACTCCATCGCGTCGAACACGCAGGAAGCGTCTCCGTGGAGCACAAGGTGGCGCAACCCCGCGTAAGGGTGATCGCTACCGAGGGGTGCCCCCGGTATACGCTCCCAACCATGCTCGGTCATCAACTCGGGCTCAGTTTCTTCCAATATTGACGAGTTCGAAATCCATCTATCGTTCGGATCGCGTTGGACCCCCACCGATGCGTTATTAGCAATAAGCCAACTCCATAGCTTGCGGCGCGCAGCCTCCGGGATTTCCACAGTAAGCGTCTTTTGCTCCAGAGGCCGGAAGTAGCGTTGGCTGAACAGAGCGTCGGTCACAATGCAAGCCTCGAAATCGTCGGGTGGCTCACGTTGTAGCTGCGGGCAATCTCCCGCAACGGCTCGCCGTTGTCGCGCCGTTTGATCGCCTCGGCTCTCTGGTGCGGGGTGAGCTTCGGCTTGCGGCCCATTTTCACGCCGCGCGCTTTCGCCCGCGCGCGGCCTTCGCCTGTGCGCACCCGGATCAGGTCGCGCTCGAACTCCTCAAGCCCGCCTAGCA
>JBOHMN010000504.1:0-27611 GCA_050730175.1 Acetobacteraceae bacterium
GGTTCGCCGTCACCGCCGGCACCCGGAACAAAACCGTCGCGGCCGCGGCCGGCGCGCGATCAAGCCAGCTTCACACGCGTTCCTGCGGCCACGCGGGGCCCGCCGCTCGCGCGTCAAAGCCGACACGTCATGCCCGCTCGCCACTGCGGCTTTCCCACCCCGCCTTCTCCTCCAAGAGCACCCCCGCCAGGGCCGTTCGGGCCTTCTGCCCCGCTGCCAGGGTGTGCGCATTGACGATCGCCACCCGAAATCCGCCAGGCGGCATCGCGTGTCGCTCCGGCGGCCGATCCTCGTGAAACGTGATCTGCACACTTGAGATTTCCGGCATGCCCAGCACGGACTCGATCACCGCCCGCTCGGGATGCCGGTAACGCCTGTGATGCGGACCAAACAATGCGAGGCTATAGCCTTCGCGCCGTGCGGCATCCGCGAACTGCCAGCTTCCCGTTGCATAAAGCCCGATCACCGCCTCCACCCACCCGCGCCCATAGAGATCCGGCCACTGATCGGCAAACCTCAAATGCGCCTCGATGATCCTCCCGCCGATCGTCTCCAGATTGAGCATTCCCGTGTAGCCGCCGAGGTGCCGCTCCACCCATGCCCAGCACGCCGCCTCCAGGGCCGGCCGCGGCGCCGCATGAATTGTCCAGTAATCGAACGTCCCGCCCGGTCCCGGATGCCCGGTGCTGTGCCGCCACCACGCCGGCCGTCCGTTCACGATCGCGACATCGCTGCTGACATGCTCGCCGTCCAGAAGTGTCATCCACATGTGGCCCGCGGTGAGAGTCGCCGCGTACTCCGCCGCATCGTGAATCACCCGCGAGCCGATGCCCATCCCACGCAGATTGATGATCGGCTTGGAGAACACCGGGAACGTCTTCGGCATCACGCCATGGGGCGCTGCCTCCAGCCCCTGCGAATGCGCCACCGCGATCTTGTCGTAGATCCACCGTTGTCTCGGGTACCATACCCAGGAATCCGCATCCTCGGTCGGGATCATCACCGAACCCGGGCACGGAATGCCTTCGAAGTATTGCTGTCGCCAGGGATCGGCTTCGCAGATCGGCATCAGGTGAGCCGGGCGATGGTCTTCGCGTTGATCAGCTCGAAATCAGCCGCCGCGCAAGGCCCGGGACGTGCGGGCGCATCCACCATCCCGCACAACCCGCCCCGCCAGGAAGCGTTGCGAGCGGCCCCTCGCCCACCGCGCTCCGACCACGGCGTGCACGAATCCTCCGCCAGATCATGCAGGCTGAACAAGGCCAGCGCGAAATCCGTCATCCCGCTTCTCCTTGCTTCGATCATGTCCGGTTTCTGTTTCGCAGCACCTCACCTATAAACGCTCGGGAATCGCTGGCAAGTGAGAACAGCATGAGCGAAATCGCGGCAACCGGCCCGTTGCGGGGAGTGCGGGTATTTGATCTGACCCGCGTGCTGGCAGGCCCGACCTGCACCCAGATGCTGGGCGATCTCGGGGCGGAGGTGATCAAGATCGAACGCCCGGGCGTGGGCGACGACACGAGGGGTTTCGCGCCGCCGACAATTCCCGGAACGAACGAGAGCGCTTATTTTGCCGGCGTCAATCGCAACAAGAGATCCGTCACCCTCGACATCGCCAAGCCCGAAGGCCAGGCTATCGCGCGCCGTCTGATCGCGGCAAGCGACATTCTCGTCGAGAACTTCAAGGTCGGCGCGCTCGGCAAATACGGGCTCGGCTACGCCGATCTCGGCAAGGAGTTTCCACGCCTGATTTATTGCTCGATCACCGGCTTCGGCCAGACCGGGCCGTACGCGACGAGGCCCGGCTATGACAGCCTGATCCAGGCGATGGGCGGCGTCATGAGCCTGACCGGAGAGCCGGGCGGGCCGCCGCAGAAAGTCGGCGTGCCGGTCGCTGACCTCTTTGCCGGGCTTTACGGCTGCATCGGTATCCTGGCCGCCTTCAACGAACGTGGCGCCACCGGGCGCGGGCAGCACATCGACATCGGCATGCTCGACGCACACATAGCCTGGCTTGCCAACCAGGGAATGAATTATCTCGCGACCGGCGAGAACCCGCCGCGGCTCGGCAATCAGCATCCGAACATCGTCCCCTACCAGGTGTTTCCGACCGCAGACGGCCACATCGTCCTCTCGATCGCCAATGATCCCACCTTCACCCGCTTCTGCCAGAATTTTCCCCTCGGGCACCTGCTTTCTGATCCGCGTTTCGCCACCAACGCGAGCCGGGTCGCGAATCGCGCTCTCGTGACCGATACTTTGACGCCGCTTATGCAGAGCCATCCGACCGCCTGGTGGGTCGAAAGGCTCGAGGCGCTCAAGATCGGCTGCGGGTCCATCAACCGCCTCGCCGACGTATTCGCCGACCCGCAGGTCAAGGCGCGGAACATGGTGTTCGAAATGCCGCATCCGGCGCTGCCGGAGGGAAGCGGGATGCAACTGATCGCCAATCCGGTGCGGCTCTCGGCAACGCCGGTGAATTATCGCGAGCCTCCGCCACTCCTTGGCGCGGATACCGAAGAGGTGCTGCGTGGAATCCTCGGCCTTTCCGAAGCCGGGATCGCACTCCTGCGTTCCAAGGAAATCATCTGATGTCGCTGCGAACCGGCGAAGTACGCTTTCTCCTGAACCGCGTCTTCTACCGCATGGCAACGTTGGAGGCCGGTGATCCCGCGGCACCACCGATCGTTTGCGTGCACGGGTTGACGCGCAACGGCCACGATTTCGAACCGCTGATGCAGGCTCTCGCCGACCGCTTTCTCCTGATCGCGCCCGACCTTCCAGGGAGGGGGAGCTCGGAGTGGCTCGCCGCGGGCGATCTCTATCAGCCGGAGACCTATGTGCAGGCGCTGGCGCATCTCCTGGCTAAGATCGGCCGGCCGGTGATGTGGGTCGGCACTTCGCTCGGCGGCATTTGCGGCATGCTGATCGCCGCCGCTCGGGCCCAGCCGATCACGAAGCTCGTCCTGAACGATATCGGCCCGCAAGTCCCCGAGGCGGCTCTCAGGCGTATCCAGGACTACATCCGCGCGGCGCCCGAAAGCTTCGCCGATCTCGCGCGTTTCGAGTCGCATTTGCGGGCCATTTACGCGCCGTTCGGCAAGCTCTCCGACGCCGACTGGGCACGCATGGCACGTACATCCGCGCGTCTCTTGCCCGATGGGCGGCTTGCCTTTCACTACGATCCGAGGATCGCCGATCCGTTCCGCGACGAGCAGCCCAAGGAGATCGATTTATGGCCGTTCTGGAAGCGGATCAAAATACCGGTTCTCGCGATCCGGGGGGAAACGAGCGACCTTCTTCTCCCCCAGACGTTGCAACGCATGGTCGCTGACGGCGCGAAAAATCTGATCATACCCGGCGCCGGACACGCGCCGGCGCTCGCTGACCAAGCGAGCCAGCGAGCCATTGCAGATTTTCTCTCCGGCTGATCGCCGTAGGTCCGGCGGGCGCTCCGCGGCAGCAATCAGGGAGGGATCACGCGCATAGAGCGCAAGGAGGCGAACAACGCGGTGAACATGTCCTCGGTGTCGATGCAATCGGGAAAGCCGGCGCGCCGCGCCTTGATGGTGCTGCTGATATTGTCGAACCCGCTGTTGAAGATGAAATCGCCGAATGGCCAGGACACGAGCTCGCGGTAAGGAATGGAGCGCAGGCCATATTTGCGCATCATCGTCTCCCAGAGCGCGGCTTTGTCTTCCATGTAGGTCGCGAGTGGTGTCGGCACCGGTGGCGCCGCTTCCATGCCAAACGCGCGGGCAATCCGCGGCCACATGTGTTCCCAGCGGAAATAGTCGCCGTTGGTGATGTTGAAGATCTCGTTGCGCGCTTCGGGCGCCGTTCCGGCCCAATCGGCCGCACGGGCGAGGATGGACGCCGAAGTGACCTGGTAGAGCGCGCGGTAGGCGGCCTCGGTGCCGGGGAAGCGGAGCGGCAGCCCGAGTTCCTTGGAGATCGCGGCATAGACCGCGATGACCATCGCGAGGTTCATCGGATTGCCGACAGCATACCCGCATACAGCCTCGGGGCGAAGCGCGGTGAAGTGCCAGCTTCTCTGCGGCTGGCGCGCACGCAGGAAATCTTCCTGATCGTAGTAGAAGTTGGGCGGCATCAGGCGCGGATCGTCCTCCCGCGCGGGCGTTTTGAACGGACCAAGATCGGCGCCGTACGCCTTGCCGCCCTGGTAGAACGTAATGTGCACGAGGCCGGGGCACCGTGGCTCGAGAGCATCGAGCAGGTTCCGCAGCATGCCGACATTGACGCGGCTCTTCTCCGCCGCGGTGGGCCGCTCGCGGTACGCGGCAAAGATGAGATGGGTCGCACCAGCCGACGGCGCGAGCTTTGCGGGGAGTGAAGCGGGGTCCTCGAGATCGGCGACGATCGCGTGCACCCCTTCGACATGACCCTGGGAGCGGCGCGAAACGGCGTAGACGGTGGCCCCGGCTTGGCGGACAAAATACTCGGCGGCTGCACGACCGATGACACCTTGTGCCCCGGCGATGATGACTGTCCTCACGCTCTCAACCATCGCCGCTCCGACTCCGCTATCGCGCGCGATGATAGGCACGCGCCGACAAGGCGGGCAAGGCTCCGCGCGTGCGTGGCAGGCGCCCGCCCTCGAGCGATTGTTGCCCTCGGCAACCGCCGTAAGCGGAACATCGCGCGACCGAAGACAAAGGGCGCGTGCTCCTATGCCGGCAGTTGAATATGCCTGGAAACTTTAGGTCCGAGTCCCTTCACCTGGCTCGTTCTCGCATCGCCCTCGCCAGGGTCAGGGTGCCCGGGGCACAGCGCCAGAGCGCGAACGAAAAAGAAATGCACAGCCGGCGACGTGAGCGCGGTTCAGGACGCTTTGACGTCCATCGTCCTGCGCGTCTTCTGGGCTTCGGCGAGCTTCGGAATCGTCACCGTCAACACGACTTTCGAGAAGCCGGCGGAGATCTTGTCGTGGTCGATGCCGTCCGGCAGCGCGAAGCTCCGCTGGAACGCACCATAAACCCGCTCCGAGATGTGACGATTTTCGTCTTTGCGTTCCTGTTCGTGGCGCTTTTCGCCCTTGAGCACCAGCGTATCTCCACTGATCGGAACCTCGACGTCCTTTTCGCCGAGCCCCGGCAGCTCGGCTGCAAACTTGTAGGATTTCTCAACCTCAGTGACATCGACAGCCGGAGATGCCTAGCCGAAGCTGCGCTCGGTGAATACGGACGGAGCGATCTCGAACGCGCGGCGCAGAGCGGGAAATCCGAAACCGCCAGCGGAACGGTCGAAAAGGTTGTCCATCTCGGTGCGCAGCGCTTGCCATGAGTCGGCCGGCGCGCGCCTGGCCGGCGCCGTCGTTTTCACGTCTACGGGAGTTTGGGCCATCAGTCTCCACTTTCGCTTTGAACACGCGGTCGCTGCCGCCCGGGTGTCTCGTGATCGCGCGGCCACAGCAGCGATTGTGCGATTGCCGGCAATTGTGGCACCCGGGCGGGCGGCTGGTCTGCCGGCGCGATAGGTGCAAACTGCGGGGCCGCTCGGAACCAGCGCACAGAGCGTGGCGCGATTCGCGCCCGGCCGCCCGCAAAATCCGCATCTCTGTGTCGCAACAACAAAGGTTGCCGTCGAGCGTGATATTCCTGGGCATTCCGGCCTCCAGGAAAAACGCGCGCAGGGATTGCGTGCCGAAGGTAAGAAGCCGCCGCGAGCGAGTCGCGCACTCCTGAGGCACCGACAGTGGTCAAGCATACGCCGGCCGAAGCCATCTGGACAAGACCGGCCGAAGCCACCTGGACAAGAGCGGAGGCAAGACGGCTTGCCGCCGGACCAAGATCTGCACTTTACGTGGAAAATGTCGCTGGGCCAGCCGCCGGCGCCAACCTGGTCGGCGATTGAAAGCGCGCGGAGCACGCCTTAAATCAGCGCGATCCTCGCTGCATCGCCGGCGAGGGCGCTGTTTGCTTGGGCACCCCGCGGATTTTTGGCGCCTTCGCCGCGCTTGGCCGGCTCTTTCAGGCGTCGTCGACGGGGTCAGCCCGATAGACTACGGTTCTTTCGGGTGTGGCCGCCCAACACCCGCGGCAACGGAGTGCTGTTTTCGGCATGGATGGCACGCAGCAGGCCGAATTACACTCTCGGGTGGCGCCGGCCCGTTCCCGCGCCAAGCTTGTGCGCCGCACCCTGCTGGTCGCCGCGCTTGTCGCCGTGATCGCGGTCGCACTCTATGTCTATTTTTCCGGTGTCGGAATTGTCACCACCGACGATGCCTTCACTGACGGTCAGCCCGTCGCCATGGCACCGCAGATCGCCGGCAAAATCGTCACCCTCAATATCACTGACAACCAGTTCGTGGACAAGGGCGACCTGCTGCTCGTGATCGATCCGCGCTCTTACGTCGCCGCGGTCGACGAGGCCAAGGCCAATCTCGCCGCGACCAACGCGGCCCTGAGCAGCGCCGAGCAGAACCTTGCCATTGCCAAGGTTTCTTACCCCGCTCAGCTTGCTGAGGCGAAGGCGGCGCAAGCGGTCGCCGCCGCCAACCTCTTCCAGGCGGCGCAGAACGAGAAGCGCCAGCTCAATCTGCCGACCGGCGTCGTCACCAGCGTGCAAAATCAGGATAACGCGATCGCTGCCGCCAACGCCGCCCGTGCGGCGCTCGCACAGGCCAAGGCGAGCGTTGCCCGGGCAAACGACGTCGCCGAACAGATCGCCGCCGCCGAGGCAGCGGTCGCCCAGCGCGAAGCCGCAGTGACGGAAGCACAGGCGGCACTGGAACAAACCGATGTCAATCTCTCCTATACCCGGGTCGCAGCGCCTGCCTCCGGCTGGATCACCAACCGTGGCGTCGCGTTCGGCTCCTACGTCGAGCCCGGCCAAACGATGTTCAGCATCGTCACACCGGACGTCTGGATCATCGCCAACTTCAAGGAGACCCAGCTCCAGCACATCCGGTCCGGCCAACGCGTAACGATTCAGGTGGATGCCTACCCCAATCTGCATCTCACCGGCCGCGTGCTCAGCATCCAGAAAGGATCGGGTTCCGTATTCACGCCGTTCCCCGCCGAAAACGCCACCGGCAACTTCGTCAAGATCGTGCAGCGGGTGCCCGTGAAGATCGCGATCACCGGCGGCCTGCCACATGACTTTCCGCTGCCGCTCGGGCTTTCGGTCGAGCCGACCATCCATATCCGATGAGCGAATCTGAGCAGGCATCCGACGCGGCCTGGCGGCCGCGCGCAAATCCGTGGCTGATCACGGTCGTCGTGACGCTCGCGGCATTCATGGAAATCCTCGATACCACAATCGTCAATGTCAGCCTGCCTTACATCGCCGGCAGTCTGTCCTCGAGCTATGATCAGGCAACCTGGGTACTCACTTCTTACCTCGTCGCTAACGCGATCGTGCTGCCGATCTCGGGCTGGCTCGGCCGGATGATCGGGCGGAAGCGTTACTTCCTTGGCAGCATCATCCTCTTCTCGGTCTTTTCGTTCCTCTGTGGCAATGCCACTTCGCTCGGCGAGCTCGTCGTCTTCCGCCTCTTGCAGGGCGTCTGCGGCGGCGGACTGCAGCCGAACCAGCAGGCGATCGTGCTCGACGTGATGGCGCCCGAGCAGCGCGGGCGTGCCTTCGGCGTGATCTCGGTGGCCGTCGTCTTCGCGCCGATCATCGGCCCGACACTCGGCGGCTGGATCACCGATAGCTACAGCTGGCGCTGGGTGTTCTTCATCAACGTGCCGGTCGGCATCTTCGCCTTCATGATGGTCAACCGCCTGGTCGAAGACCCGCCCTGGGTGCTGCGTGCGCGGTCCAAGGGCAAGCATTTCGACCTCCCCGGCCTGTTGCTGATCACGCTTGCGATCGGTTGTGCCCAGATCATGTTCGATCGCGGTCAGGACGCCGATTGGTTTTCTTCCCCGGTGATCCGCCACCTCGCGCTGATCTCCGCCCTGGCGACGATCGGCGCCATCTTCTGGCTGACCGAGGCAAAGCATCCGATCGTCAGCCTTGCCGTCTTTCGCGACCGAAATTTCTCGCTCGGCTGCCTGATGGTGGTTGGCCTGTTTGCGGTTCTTTATTCGAGCGGCGTGCTGATGCCGCAGCTCGCGCAGGTGTATCTCGGCTACACCGCGCTCCTGGCAGGCCTCCTGATGTCACCCGGGGCGGTGTTGATCCTGCTGCTCATCCCGCTGGTCACACGAGTGCTGATGCCGCATGTGCAGACGCGCCTGATCATCGCCTCCGGCATGTTCGTGCTTGGCCTGTCGCTCGTCTATACGAGCCGGGTCACGCCCGATATCGACTTCTGGACGCTGATGCTGATGCGGATGGCACAAAGCGCGGGCCTGGCCTTCCTGTTCATACCGATCAGCACCAGTGCCTACATCACCATCCCGCGCGAACTCAACAACGACGCATCGGCACTCTACGTGCTGATCCGCAATCTTGCCGGATCCGCGGCGATCTCGATATCGACCGCGATGATCACCGTCAGCAGCCAGGTCAACATGGCGTCCCTTTCACCGCACCTCAATCCGGCCGACCATGCGTATCGATCGACGCTGGCCAGGGTCTCTGCCGGGCTCGCCGGCCTCGGCCGCAATCCGGCGGAGATCTCGCATCAGGCGATGGGCTGGATGTACCAGACCCTGAACACCCAGGCGGCGTTCCTCGCTTACCGCAACATCTTCATGGATTGCGCGATCATCGCTTTCGCGATCATCCCACTCGCGTTCCTGTTTGGCCCGATGCGCGTCGGTGCCGTGCGCCGCGGCCACTAATACCCACTGTCGCACACAGGCAACTCGCGCCGCAGCACGAAGTAGGGCGGAAAACCACCAGGCCCGCAAGGCGGACCGAGGTGGGCATTCCGCCATTTCGAGGCGCCGTGTGCCGCGGCACTCACCGGATATGATTCGATTCAACGAGGCGGTTTACTGGATGTTGGGTCCCAGGGTGTCATGGTGGGATACTGACCCGGGAAGGGGAGAAGGCACTATTGCAGAGCTCGACATGAAACGCGAGCAAGGCTAAGGACAGCAAAGGGATACGGAATATTCGGCCAAATGGAGTTGATCAAGCGTATCGCCTTGGTCACGGGTGGCTCCCGTGGCATAGGCCGTGCCATTAGTCTCGCATTGGCCGCCGCCGGCGCTTCTGTCGCCGTGAACTATCGTGATCGCGCGAAAGACGCGGCGGCGGTCGTCGAGGCAATTCACTCCAAAGGGCAGCGTGGCATTGCCGTTCCGGCTGACGTGTCCATGCGACAGCCGGTCGCCGACATGCTGGCTCGGATCCAGTCCGAACTCGGTCCCGTGGATATTCTCGTCAATAACGCCGGAATTGCCATCAGGCGAGGGTTGGGTGAATTACGTGAGGAGGACTTCGATCGCACCATCGCGGTGAACCTCAAGTCTGCCTTTCTCTGCACCGAGGCCGTGCTGCCGGGCATGCGCGCGCGGCGGTGGGGGCGGATTCTCAATATCTCATCGGGGGCTGCGCGGGGTGCTGGTGCGGTTGGTGTGCACTACAACGCATCCAAGGCCGGGCTCGAAGGACTCACACGCGGGTATGCCGCCCGGCTCGCGACCGAAGGCATCACCGTGAACGCCATCGCGCCTTCTCTCATCGCGACCGACATGATCGAAGCACTCGGCACCAACCTCGCTTCTCGTATCCCCGTGGGCCGCCTCGGCACTCCCGAGGAAGTCGCTGAGACTGCCGTAATGGTTATCGCCAACGCCTACATAACGGGTCAAACGGTCGAGCTGAATGGCGGCCTGCATTTCATTTAGCACCCCGTTCTATAGCGTGCCCATCACGGACTGCCGGACTTTCGCCGAGAGATCGATAATGTCGAGACAGCAGGCCCGCCTCGCGTGATCATTGCACCATTGGTGGGCGCGCGATCATGGAATCGATGAAGCGCCGTCCACCCATATTGCTCCGAGGCCCAAGTCGTCTACCGGGTGCGCGTGCGCGCTCGCGCCAACACTTAAGGGTCTGCCGGCTTCCAGAGTTGCGCAATGAAGCCGCGCGCATCCACGCTGAATACGGCGGCACCTGATACCGCCGTCGCCCCGCCGCAGCGCCAGCGATAGATCGTGTCGTGCCCGGTCACGTACATCGGGATGAAATGTGAACTGGGATTCTTGGCGCACCAGGCAGTCGCGGCAGGAAGATCGCGCCTGGTATCGGCTTTGCCGCAGGGCAGGTTGGCACCGTAATTGCACGCCAAGACGTTGCCTTCGAAGCAGCGGAAGACGGTGCTGCGCTGGACTTGTTCTGCCGGCATGGCTGAGAGCCCGAACAGCCTGACGGCAGCCGGCACGAGCGAGCGCGGAATCGTTCGCAGCTGGTCACTGGTCCCGAGCTTTCGGCAGACTTCGGCCGGCGCTGCAGCGGCGGCGGCGGGGCGCGGCAGAGCGACAAGGCTGCCAAGGCCAAGGACGAGGAGCAGAATAAAGGCGCATCGCATGGCCGGCCACTCCTTCGTCCAGGAGAACAGACTGGTCCTTCCCCGCGTCCCGCCACCAAGCCGCTTCAAGCGAACTCGACCAGCACCGGCACGTGGTCCGACGGCTGCTCTTCGGCACGTTCCTCGCGGCAGATTTCCACCCGTTTGAGCCGGTCCGCGAGCGTCGGCGATAGCAGCACGTGGTCGATCCTCATGCCGACGTCCCGCTCGAACGCTGCACCCTGGTAATCCCAGAAAGTATAGGCCGCCCCGCTCGGCTGGCGTGCCCTGACCGCATCGGTCAGTCCAAGCCAGATCAGGCGGCGGAATGCCCTGCGCGATTCCGGGCGCACCAGCGCATCCTCCGGGCTGAGCACTCCGGGAGCGGCATCCTCTTCCGTCGGGCAGACATTGAAATCCCCGCCCACGACGAGCGGCGTATCGTCGGCAAGCAGCGCCTCGAGCCGCTCGGCGAGGTGGGAGAGGAACGCAAGCTTGGCCGCAAATCCTGCCTCGCCGCCGGAGTTTCCGTTCGGCACGTAAACGTCGATCAAGACAGTCCCGTCCGCCGCAAGCTCGAGGTAGCGCGCATCTCCGGCTCCTTCCTTGAGCCGCGGCAGCCGCCGCTGCCGCACCTCGAGCGGACGGCGCGCCAGCACGGCAACGCCGTTGTACATTTTTTGCCCGACCACCGCGGCGTCATAGCCCAGCGCCTTGAACTCCAGTTCAGGAAAGGCGTCCGTCTCGCACTTGATTTCCTGCAACAACAGAAAATCCGGCTGGCGCCGCTCCAGGAACGAGAGCACGTGGCGGAGCCGGACGCGGACCGAATTGACGTTCCAGGTGGCGAGCCGCACTGCGCCCGCTTCACTCGATCGAGAAGCTGGTGCCGCACCCGCAGGATGACGTCGCGTTGGGATTGCGCACGGTAAAGTGGCTGCCCATCAGCTCGTCGGTGAAATCAAGCTCCGCTCCGGCCAGGAGCCCAAGGCTGGTCGAATCGACCACCACGCGGGCGCCGCCTTCGCTGATGATAACGTCATCCGCTTGCGCGGTGGGATCGAGTTCGAAGCGGTACTGAAACCCGCTGCACCCGCCGGCCAGCACCGCGACACGAAGCGCCGGCGCTTCCGGTTTCGCTCCCGCAAGCTCGGCAATCCGCGCCGCCGCCCGCCCGGAGACAGAGAAACCCTGACTTTCCATATGCTCCATATAGCGCATCTTGCCCGCGGGTTGAACTGGGCCTCGAGCACCTGGATGCTCAGAGCTGGACTGCCCGCATGCCCGCCTCGGGATAGCGTGTGCCGGCCGTGGCCCCGGCTGGCACAGCGGCGGACATCTGCGTGATCTCCGCCGCCGTCAATGCAACGCGAAGCGCACCAACATCCTCCTCGAGGCGCTCAGCGAAGCGCGTCCCCGGAATTGCCACCACGTCTGGACCTTGGGCCAGCAGCCAGGCGAGCGCGAGCTGCGCCGGCGTGCACCCCTTTTGCTGTGCGATCGCCTCGAGCTTCGCAACCAGTGCGCGATTATGGGAGAAATTGGCCTCCTGGAAACGGGGATGCTGCGCCCGCCGCCCCGCGACATCCGAGAACTCCCGGATCGCGCCGGCAAGAAAACCCCGGCCGAGCGGCGAGTAGGCAACGAAGCCGATGCCAAGCGCGCGCGTCGTCTTACGCGTCTCTTCCGCCTCGACGCGATACAGCAACGAATACTCCGTCTGCACGGCCGCGATCGGATGCACCTTGTGCGCCCGGCGGATGGTCTCGGGAGCCGCCTCGGAAAGGCCGAGGAAGCGCACTTTGCCCTGCTCGACAAGGCGGGCCATCGCACCCACCGTATCTTCGATCGCAACCTTCGGATCGACGCGGTGCTGGTAGTAGAGGTCGATCACGTCGAGCCCAAGCCGCCTGAGACTCGCCTCGCAGGCTTTCTGCACGTACTCGGGCCGCCCATCGATCGCGCGCTGGCCATCGGCACGGCGAACGTTGCCGAATTTCGTCGCCACCACGACGCCCGCCCGCTGCCCTTTGATCGCCCGGCCCACCAGCTCCTCGTTGTGGCCCGAGCCATAGATGTCGGCGCTGTCGAGATGATCGACGCCACAATCGATGGCGTGGCGAATCAGAGCCTCCGACGCAGTATCCTCCGCGGCGCCGTAAATACTGGAAAGCGGCATGCAGCCGAGTCCGATCGCCGAGACCTTGAGCCCAGCCGTGCCCAGGGCCCGCTCGGGAAGCTTGTCTCTCCGCGCCGTCACCATGTCCAAATTCTCCTTTTGCCGGAGCATCCATTAAAGAGCCGAGGCGTGGATGCTAGACCAATACCACCTTGACCAGAATCTCCGGATGCCGGCCAGGGTGGTGAAATTGCTCGAGAAAACAAACCTAGAGCAATATCACCCTGATCGCTGGCCGATGGTTCGCCGCTGGGCAGAAGGCGGAGGGCCCGCACCCCCGTCGTGCGATTGTCGGTGCCCGGGAAACACCTGTTCGCGCAAGCGCTCGTCGTCGTAATCGTGCAGGTACGGTCTCAGCAGGTCGTAACGAGTCACCATGCCGCACAATTGGTGGGTGGCGGGATCGATCACCGGGGTACGGTCCAGTTTGTGGACCGTGATCCTGATCGCAACACTCTCGCACATCTCCTCAGGGAACGCGACGACCGGCTCACCCGGCATCAGCTCAGACAACTTGCGCTCGCCGTGCGGCTCCGTCTCCTTCATCTCTCCCATGTCCTCGCGGGCCAGCATTCCCAACACGTGATGCTGCGCGTCGCATACCGGATAGGCACGGTACTTCTGATCCGCCCCAAAGTACCGATCGGCGGCCTCGCGCCCGGCGAGCGGCGCCGCTGGCTCTGGTTGCGTGCCGTCCGGCGCTGCTACCCCACCGGTTCGGCGCGGGCGACGCTTGAGATCCTCTTCGGCGCCCCGGTCGCCGGGACCATGAGCCCAGCCGTGCCCAGGGCCCACTCGGGAGCTTGTCTGGCCGCGCCGTCACCATGGTCAAATTCTCATTTTGCCGGGGCGTCGATTGAACAGCCTGGGTGCGGATGCTAAGCCCCGCTCATGCCCCGCGCCTGCTACGCCGTTTGCGCCGCGACGAGTCGTGGCCGGTTGCATCCGGAGCCCGAAGCGCCATCGCGCACGCCGTTCCAGCGCGATCGCGATCGCATCATCCACAATTCCGCGTTCCGCAAGCTCCAATACAAGACGCAGGTCTTTGTCAATCACGAAGGCGATTTCTTCCGCACGCGGCTGACCCACAGTCTCGAGGTCGCGCAGATCGCCCGTTCGGTGGCCCGCCAGTTAGCACTCGACGAAGATCTCGCCGAAGCGCTGGCACTTGCGCATGATCTCGGTCACACCCCCTTCGGCCATGCGGGCGAAGAGGCACTCGATCAGCGCATGCAGGGCTTCGGCGGCTTCGACCACAACGCGCAAAGCCTTCGCGTGGTCACACTGCTCGAGGCCCGTTACGCTGCCTTCGACGGTTTGAACCTCACCTGGGAAACTCTGGAGGGTCTCGCAAAGCACAATGGACCACTCGTTTCCCCACCGCGCTACATCGTCGCATACGACCAGAGGCACCATCTCCGGCTCGCGAGCTACCCGTCGGCCGAAGCACAGGTGGCGGCGCTTGCTGACGACATCGCCTATCACAGCCACGATCTCGATGACGGAATGCGCGCCGGGCTGTTTACCCTTGATGACATCGCCGACCTGCCGCTGGTAGGCCGAGCGCTCGCGCAAGCGCGCGCCGTCGCTCCTGCTGCGGCAGCGCCGCGGCTGCGCCACGAAACGATTCGCCGCGTGATCGACCGGCTGATCGGCGATTTGGTGGCGGAGGCGCGCGCGCGCCTGGCCAGCCTCGCGCCAGCCGACGCCGATGCCATCCGCAACGCCCCAGCACCCGTGATCGCCTTCAGTCCCGCGGTCGCTGCTGCCAACGCGGCGGTCAAGGCGTTCCTCATGGCCCACATGTATCGCCACTGGCGCGTCAACCGCATGACCAGCAAGGCCCGCCGCCTGATTTCCGAGCTGTTCGCGCTGTTCGCCGCTGATCCCGCCCTGCTGCCGGCGGAATGGCAGGAGCGCGCCGCCCAGGGTTCGACGGAGACGACCATTGCCGACTATATCGCCGGGATGACCGATCGCTATGCCCTCGAGGAGCATCGGCGCCTGACCGATCTCTCGAGCGCCGGATGAGAGCACGATGCCGCACGATCCCTACGCCGCTCCACGCGCGGAGATGCTCGCCATCCTCACCGAGGCATTCCCTGATATTCCTTGGCAGGCACTCAAATTCCAGATCGAGCCGCCGCGCGATCCGGCGCATGGGGACCTGACCTCGAACGTCGCATTCCTGGCCGCCCCCCATTTCCGCAAGTCCCCGCGCGAGGTCTCCCGCGCCCTGGAAGGAGCCCTTGGCGCACGGCTCCACGAAACCGGGAGCATCGCCGCCTTCTCCGTCGCCGGGCCGGGCTTCCTCAACATCACGCTCCGCTCCGCGTTCAAACGCCGGGCTGAGCAGGAAGCCATCCGTACGATCCTCTGCCTCGGCACCCATTATGGAGACTCCGAAATCGGCGGCGGCGAGCAGGTGAATGTCGAGTACGTTTCCGCCAACCCGACCGGCCCAATGCATGTCGGGCATTGCCGCGGCGCCGTGGTCGGCGATGCACTGGCTAACCTGCTCGCCAAAGCCGGCTATGCAGTCACCAAGGAATACTACATCAACGACGCCGGGGCGCAGGTGGACGCGCTGGCCTGGGCCGCTTACTGGCGCTACCTCGAAGCGATCGGGAGGCCGGTCGCGCCGGAGGAATTTTCTGCCCTTGCGCCGGGCGGGCTGCAGTATCGCGGCGACTATCTGATCGCCGTCGGCAAGGACCTCGCAGCGCTTTACGGTGCGGCCCTGGCGCACCCGGAACCGCTCGCACCGTCCCCCGAAACGATCGCGACCGTCCGTCACTATGCGATCGCGCAGATGATGCAGGCGATCCGCGAAGACCTCGCCCTGCTCGGGGTGACCCCGGATGTCTTCAGCTCCGAACGTGCACTTCTGGAGCGGGGTGCGGCAGAGGCCGCGATCCAGCACCTTGCTGCGGCCGGGCTGATTTACGAAGGCAAGCTCGAGCCTCCCAAGGGCAAGCTTCCTGAGGATTGGGAAGCGCGCGAGCAGACCTTGTTCCGCGCCCGCGCGTTCGGCGACGAAACGGATCGCCCGCTTCGCAAATCCGACGGCTCCAACACGTATTTCGCCAATGATATCGGCTATCATGCCGATAAGATCGCGCGCGGGGCAAAGCTTCTGATCGACGTGCTTGGCGCCGATCATGCGGGCTATGTCCGGCGCATGCAGGCCGCGGTCGCCGCGTTGTCCGACCGCAAGGCCAGCCTCGAGGTGGTGCTCTGCCAGATCGTCCACGTCGTGCGCGCGGGAAAGCCGGTGCGCATGTCCAAGCGCGCCGGAACCTACATCACCCTCCGCGACCTGATCGAGGAGGTCGGGCGCGACGCCGTCCGCTTCACCATGTTGACGCGCAAGGCAGACGCGCAGATGGAGTTCGATCTCGACCAGGCGGTCGCGCAAACCCGCGACAACCCCGTGTTCTACGTCCAGTATGCCCATGCGCGCTGCCGCTCGGTGCTGCGTGCCGCTGGCGCTATGCTCGGCGCGGCCGAGACGTCGGATGCGGCACTGGCCGAGGTGCCGCTTGATCCGCTGGGAAGCGAGCACGAGCAGCCCTTGATCCGCCGGCTGATCGCCTTCCCCCGCCTTGTCGAAGCCGCAGCCCAGGCCCGTGAGCCGCATCGAATCGCTTTTTTCCTCTATGACATGGCGGGCGATTTTCATATCCTGTGGAACCGCGGGCGCGAGGACTCGGCGATTCGTTTCCTGCTCGCGGATCGTCCGGCCGAAACCCGCGCCCGTTTGGCACTGGTCGCGGCCACCGCCGTCGTGATCCGTGCCGGTCTCGCTGTTCTCGGGGCCACCCCCGTCGAGGAGATGCGCTAAGCGTGCGTGACGATCTTGAAATCCCCCCACCCGGTTATCGCGTCGGGCGTCGCCCGGCCGGAATCGATCCGGCCACCCGCCGGCTCTCGATCATCGCTGCCAGTATCGGCGGTGCGCTGGTCATTCTCGTCGGCATCTGGTCGATCGTCGGCGGCGGCTCGGGCGGCGTCCCTGTCGTGCCGGCGCCGGCGGGGCCGATGCGCGTGAAGCCGGCGCATCCGGGTGGCATGCAGGTCACGGGGGGCGCCTACCGCATTCTCGGCAACGGCTCCGCCACCACCACGCAAGCGACGCTCGCCCCACCCCCAGAGACCCCTGATCTCTCGGCCTTGCAAAGCCCGCCCGCCGCGGCTTCTGCCGCTCAGCCTGCGGCACCGCCCGCCGCCGCATCGGCGCGTGCGGCCGCCGCCACCCAGGCTCATGCCCGCCAAACGGCTGCCCGTCCTGCGGCTGCCAGCCTGCCGCTGCCCCCGGCGCCGCCGCCGCCGTTGCAGCTCGCCGCCGCCTCAACTGCCGCGCCACCGCCGGAGGGCGCCGGGACCGGCTCGGCAACCGAGGTCCAGCTCGCGGCGATGAACTCCGAGCAAGGCGCGCGGCGCGAATGGCAGCGCCTGCAGGGGGCGCTACCCACGCTGTTCGACCAGCGGCAGCCGGTGGTCGAAAAGGTCGAGGTGGATGGCCATACCTTCTGGCGGCTCAGAACCGGCGGGTTTGCGAACGTCGCCGCCGCAACGGAGTTCTGCACAAGCGTCCGTGCGAAAGGCAACGGCTGCACCATTGCCGCGTTCTGAGCGGGCGTTACCCGCGGAAGCGCCAGTCGCATGCGGGCCGCCATCGTCGGCATAGAAGGCACCGCGCTTTCGGTCGCCGAAGCCTCTTTGTTCGCCGCATTCCCGCCGGCCGGGGTGATCCTGTTCGCGCGTAATGTCGAGAACCCGCGCCAACTCGCGGGTCTGACAGCCGGCCTCCGCGCCGGCCTCCCGCCCGAGGCCGTGCTGATGGTCGACCAGGAGGGCGGGCGCGTCGCACGGCTTCGTCCGCCGGCCTGGCGGGCGCACCCCGCGGCAGCCTGGCTCGGCCGCCTCTACGACGCGGATCGCACGGCGGGCCTGCGCGCCGCTTGGCTGACCGGCGCCCTGATCGGCTGCGAAGCCAGCGCTGCGGGCATCGATGTGGTAACCGCCCCGGTGCTCGACCTCGGCCTCCCGGGAATGAGCGCGGTGGTCGGCGATCGCGCCTTGCACGCCGAACCGCGCGCCGCAGCGAGGCTCGGCCGCGCTTTGGCCGGGGGCCTGCTGGCGGCGGGAATCCAGCCGGTGATGAAACACATCCCCGGGCACGGCCAGGCCCGGGTCGATAGCCACGTCGAACTTCCCACCGTCGCGACGACGGCGCTCGCGCGCGACCTGTTGCCCTTTGCCGTCAACGCCGCCTTGCCCTGGGCGATGGTGGCCCATATCCGCTACACTCACTGGGATGCAGCACACCCAGCCAGCTTGTCTGAGATCGTGATCGAAAAAATCATTCGCGGCCGCATAGGCTTCCAGGGCGTTCTGGTGTCCGACGATCTCGCGATGCAGGCCATCGCGGGAACCCCGGCGGCGCGCGCCACAGGAACGCTTGCGGCCGGCGCCGATCTCGCCCTCTATTGCTCGGGTGAGCGGGATGCGAACCGAGAGGTTCTCGCCGCACTCCCGGAGCTAAGCGCGGCAGGCCGACTGCGGCTCGCCCACGCCCGCGCCATGGCGGATGCCAGCCGGAAAGAGCTCGACCCTGATCTGCTCGGTGCCGAACGCGACCGGCTGCTCGGCGCGTGATCCGCGTCCTTATCAACGTCCTCTTGATCGGCGTGCCGGCTATCCTCGCGATCACGCTGCACGAGGCCGCGCACGGCTATGCCGCACTGGCGCTTGGTGACGATACCGCGAAGGCGGCCGGCCGGCTCTCGCTCAACCCCCTCCGCCACATCGACCGCTTCGGCACCATCATCCTCCCGGCGATCCTGGTGCTCGGTCAGTTGCTCGCCTTCGGTCGCATCCTTTTCCTGTTCGGTTGGGCAAAGCCGGTGCCCGTCGCAGCCTGGAAGTTCCGCGATCCGCGCCGCGGCATGGCAGTCGTCGCGGCGGCCGGCCCGGCGATGAATTTCTTCCTCGCCTGGCTCGGTGCACTGGCCCTCTATCTGCCTGGGGTGCTATCCGGCGCCGCGGCAGCCGCTCTCGATTCGCTGTTCTCGTTCTTCGTTCTCTTCAACCTCGCACTCGGGCTGTTCAACCTCATTCCCATTCCCCCACTCGATGGTGGGCGGATCGCCGTCGGCGTCCTGCCCGCGTCGGTTGCCATGCGCTACGCCCGTATCGAGCGCCTTGGCATTCTCCTCGTGCTGGTGATTTTCTTTTTGGTGCCGGCCGTCTCGCAGGAAATGGGCTATGCCTTCGACCCGGTTCGGGCGGTGCTCGACACCGTCCTGCCCGCGGCGGCAAACGTCGTGCTCTTCCTGGCTGGCCACCATGTCTGAGCAAGCAGCAAACACGCAGCTCGTGTTGCATCTCGAAGGGTTCGAAGGCCCGCTCGAGTTGCTGCTCGAGCTCGCCCGCGCGCAAAAAATCGACCTCGCCGGCATCTCCATCCTGGCTCTGGTCGAGCAGTACCTCGCCGTCATCGAGGGCGCGCGCGGACTGAGCCTGGAGCTCGCTGCCGACTGGCTGGTGATGGCGGCGTGGCTCACGTGGCTGAAATCCCGCCTTCTTCTGCCGGAGGGGAGCCCCGAAGCCGAGGAAGGCGAACGCGCGGCAGAGACGCTCGCCGGGCGGCTTGCCGCGCTCCAGGCGATGCAAAGGGCTGCCGCCTGGCTCACCGCCCGCCCGCTCCTCGGGCGTGATGTCTTCGCCCGCGGCCAGCCCGAGAACTTCACCGAGATCGACCGCTCGCGTCTCCGCCTCGATCTGCCGGCCCTGGTCAGCGCCTACCTCTCGGCCCTGCGTCGTGCGCAGGCGTGCACGCGGTATCGGGCGGTGCCGCTCACCATCTGGACCGTGCAGAACGCGCTCGAACGGCTCCAGAACCTGCTCGGCAGCCTGCCCGATTGGACCAGCCTCGAACGCTTCCTTCCCGAGCATCTCGCCGAGCCGACCGAGCGACGGGCCGCACTGGCGAGCACCCTTCTGGCAAGCCTGGAGATGGCGCGCGATGGCACGCTGCGCGTGCGCCAGGAACAGCCCTTCGGCCCTATTCTGCTTGCCAGTCGCGCCACCGGCACCGTGAGGCCAGCGTGAGCGAACCGGCGCAACCCAACCCGACGCAACCCGACGCAGTGAACGAACCGGCCGGACCCGACGAAGAGGCACTCAGGCTCGCCGAGGCGTTGCTGTTCGCCGCCGCCGAGCCGGTACCCGCGCGCGTGCTCGCGCAAATCCTGCCCGCGGGAGAGGACGCGGAAGCGGTGCTCGCGGAGCTTGCCCGCCGCTATGCGGGCCGCGGCATCGAACTCGCGACGATTGCCGGCGGCGCGCAGTTCCGTACCGCCGCGGACTTGGCACCCAGATTGAAGACGGTCGTCCACCAGCCGCGCCGCTTGCCGCGCGTGGCGATGGAGACGCTCGCTATCATCGCCTATCACCAGCCTGTCACCCGCCCTGAGATCGAGGCAATCCGCGGCGCAAGCCTTTCTCAGGACACGCTGGATCAACTGCTGGAGGCACACCTCATCACGCCGCAGGGCCGCAAAGAGGCACCCGGCCGGCCGACCCTCTGGGGCACCACGCCTCAGTTTCTGGCCGCCTTCGGGCTTGCCGCACTGGGCGATCTGCCGCGCCGCGAAGACCTCTTGTCCGAGCCGCTGCCGCCGCGTTGAACGCCCGTGCACCGGCCGATTGCCGTAACGCCCGCAACGTCCACAGTGCCCACAACGCGGCGTGCCGTGCGGTTCCCCGCTTTCCTGTTTCCTGCTAGTACCCGAAACACTACATGGATGGTCGAGAGCTCACCGCTTCTTACTCCCCCTCTCCCTCCGGAAGTGGGTTGGGGTGACGGAGGGTGAGGGTGAATTGCGGATTGACAAAGGTGGGCCAGAACACGCCCGATACGACAGTTTTCGGCATGGTTGATTGTCCCGAGCAGGCTGGCGCTTGCCCGAATCGCTGCGCGGTTTCGGCACGGCATCGCCGGCTCTGAGGCGCGTCGCGCGCGGGCACGCCAGATGTTCAATTTCTCCTGGTCGGAAATCGCCTTGATCGTCGCGGTGGCGCTGATCGCGATCGGGCCGAAAGATCTCCCCGTTGCCCTCAAGACGATGGCGCAGATGATGAAGAAGGCGCGTGGCATGGCCTCGGAATTCCAGGGCCATGTTAACGAGCTGATGCGCGAAGCGGATCTCGAGGACGTGAAAAAGCAGTTCGACGAGATCCGCCATTTCGACTTCAAGGGCGGGGTCGAGCGCGCGATCGATCCTGATCACAGCATCCGCGACACATTGACCGAAGACCCGTTCACCGCTGCCGACGGAGCGGCCGCTTCCGCTCGGGTTGTCGAGCCCCTGGGCGAGGCGACAGAGCTCGCGCCGGAGCTCGCACCCGACCTCACGGAGCCGATACCGGTCGCGGTTCTCGCCGCGCCTTCATTTGTGCCGCCGGCCGTGGTCACCGCGATCGTCGACCCGCCTTCCTTTGTGCCGCCGGATCTGCTTTCCAGCCGGTCCTGACCCTCCCAGAGAACCCGCGGAACCCTCGTGCCACGCAACGAGAACGATCAGATCAACGACAAACCGATGCCTTTGCTCGACCATCTGCTCGAGCTCAGGCGCCGGCTCATGTGGTCGATCGGCACGTTCTTCATAGCTTTCATTGCCTGCTACTTTCTCTCTCGGTACATCTATCTTTTCCTCGCTGCGCCGTACGTGGAGATCATGCGCGAAAAGGGCCTTCCCGCGACCATGATCTACACCCAGCTCTACGAGGTCTTTTTCGTTTATGTGAAGGTCGCGGTGTTCGCGGGTGCCTTCATCACCTTTCCGGTCGCCGCGACTCAGCTCTGGTTGTTCATCGCTCCCGGCCTGTATCGCAGCGAGAAGCGCGCAATTCTCCCGTTCCTGGTCGCAAGCCCGGTGCTTTTCCTGATGGGGGCAGCGCTCGGGTATTACGTGATTTTCCCGTATGCCTGGAAATTCTTCCTGAGCTTCCAAACGTCGGCAGCCGGCTTGAACATCGAAGCCCTGCCCAAGGTCAGCGAATATCTTGGGCTCGTGATGAAGCTGATCTTCGCCTTTGGCATCACCTTCCAGCTTCCGGTTCTGCTTTCGCTCTTGGCGCGTGTCGGCCTGGTTTCGGCTCGCCAGCTCGCCGCGAAGCGCCGCTATGCGTACGTCGGGTGCTTCATCGTTGCGGCCATTCTGGCGCCACCGGACGTCTTCACAATGAGCGGCCTCGCACTGCCACTGGTCGGGCTCTACGAAATTTCCATCCTCGCTGCCCGCTGGGTCGAGCCGAAGCCTGAGTCAGCCTGAAGAATGCACGACATCCGCGCCGTCCGCGCCGATCCTGCGGGCTTCGATGCCCAACTTGCACGCCGCTCTCTGCCACCGTCCGCCGCTGCGCTGCTTGCCTCCGATGCCGAACGGCGCGCCCTCATGACGGCACTGCAGGATCGCCAGGCTCGCCGCAAACGCATCGCACAGGAAGTGGCATTGAGCCGCCGCCGAGGCGGTGACAGCACGGCGCTCGAATCCGAAGCAACCGGCCTTCGCCGCGAAATCGACGAACTCGAGGCGCGCGCTGATGGTTTGCAACAAGAGCTGCGGGCAAGCCTCGCCGCTTTGCCCAACCGGCTCGATCCCGACGTGCCAGACGGCGCCGACGAGCGCGCCAATGTCGTTCTTTTCGTGCACGGCGCGCCGCACGATTTGGGCTTTGCACCGCGCCAGCATTTCGAACTCGGCGAGTCGCTCGGCATGATGGATTTCGCCGCCGCCGCGAAGCTCGCCGGCAGCCGCTTCGTCGTGCTCACCGGCGCCCTCGCCCGCCTCGAACGCGCGCTTGGCCAGTTCATGCTCGATCTGCATACGCGCGAGCACGGCTACCAGGAAACGTCGGTGCCGCTCCTGGTCAACGACGCTGCCGTGTTCGGCACCAATAACCTGCCGAAGTTCGCCGACGATTTGTTTCACACCACCGACGGCCGCTGGCTGATCCCAACCGCCGAAGTGCCGCTCACCAATCTCGCCGGTGGCGAAATCCTGCCCGAGGCGGAACTGCCTGTCCGGCGCACCGCACTCACGGAATGCTTCCGGGCCGAAGCTGGGGCGGCCGGGCGCGATACCCGCGGCATGCTGCGCCAGCATCAGTTTCGCAAGGTCGAGATGGTCTCGATTGCCCACCCGCTGCACTCGGCCGAGGAGCACGAGCGGATGACGCTATGCGCCGAGACAGTCCTCAGCCGGCTTGAAGTGCCCTGGCGGCGGGTCCTGCTCTCCGCCGGCGATACCGGCTTCGGCGCTGCCAAGACGTTCGATCTCGAAGTCTGGCTTCCCGGGCAGCAGGCCTGGCGGGAGATCAGCTCCTGTTCGAATTGCCGTGACTTTCAGGCGCGACGGATGAACGCTCGCTTCCGCCCCGCCGATGGGGGTCCGCCCGCCTTCGTGCACACATTGAACGGCTCGGGCGTCGCGGTCGGGCGTGCCCTCGTCGCCGTCATGGAAAACCATCAGCAGGCGGACGGCGGGATCCGCATTCCGGAGGTGCTCCGCCTCTATATGGCCGGGCTGGAGCGTATTCCCGGGGCTGCCGCCTAGCGGAATATCACCCTGACTAGAATCGCCAGATGCCGGTCAGGGTGATGAAACTGCTCGAGAAAACAAATACGGAGCGTGTTCAGTCAACCTGAACACGCTCCGGGCAAGATCGCGCTGAGCCAGCATCGCCCGGCCCTATCGCAACCGCCCGATCGTCGGCACCGCGTAAGTCGGGGTGTCGATGTAGTGCTGCGGCGGCTGCCACTCTGTCTGCAAGTACCAGCCGGCCCACGCCACGACCACCAGCAGCAACACCCATACCCACACCGGCACCGGCGCGCGTGACTCGGCGCGATGCGGCTCGAACGGCTCCTCGGCGCCGAACGCGTTGACCATGAAGGTGATTGCGCCGTGCACCGTCGCCCCTTCCACGAGGCCGGAGATCGTGATGCCCGGCCCGTTGCGGACCAGGAACGGAATGTGCCGCATCCCGGTGGCACCGGTACGATCGGTCGCAACAATCCTGACCCGGTGTTCGCCGTCGGTCAGTCCCTTGGTGTCGATCGTCACGTCCGCCGGCGGCGTGTGTTCGGAAATCGGCTCCGCCTGGTCGTCCAGAAAGACGCGGATATGGGGTTCGCTCACTGGAGGAATCTTTAGCGGTCGGCGCTCAGGATACGGTATTTCGGATGATCCGGGTTTCGTTCGCCGGGCCGGATCAGCATCCAGATGGCGGCGACGATACAGCCGAGCGAAATCGTCAGCACTCCGGCAAGCAGCAGGATGTTGACAAGTACCAGCCAGAGCGGACTCGCTGCATTCACCGGAACGACGATGTGGGGCCCACAGATCGTCCGGTCGATCAGGGCGACGACATCAGCAAGCCGTTGGCTCATCGGGACCTCACTTCTTCTTGGCGCGCGCAGCCGCGACGTCCTTGGCGGTGATCAGCTTCCCATGATTACCCCACGAGCTGCGCTCGTGGTCGATGATCTCCATGATCTGTTGGTCGGAAAGCTGGCTCGCGAAAGGCGGCATCGCTGCTGCGTACGTCTTGCCGTCGATCACCCTGCCGTGCGCACCGTGCAGCACGGTTTCGATATGTTCGGCGGGGTCGGCCGCATTGACCACCGGATCCCCGGCAAGCGGCGGAAACGCCCCGGGCACGCCTTTGCCCCCGGCACCGTGGCAAACTGCGCAGGTGCTGGCAAAGAGCTTCGCCCCTTCGGCAGCATTGAACGCAACTTGAGGTTGCGCAGCAGGTGCGGCCGCCGCCGGCTGGGCGGCGGCTTTGCTCGTCGAAAGCTGCTTGCCGGCGCGGATTGCCGCGACATCGGCGGTCGTCACCAGGGGTGCGTGATTGCCCCACGAGCTGCGCTCGTGGTTGGCAATCTCCATGATCTCTTGGTCGGAAAGCTGGCTCGCGAAAGCCGGCATCGCTGCCGCATACGTCTTGCCGTCGATCACCCGGCCGTGCGCACCATCCAACATGGTCGCGATCTGCTCTGTCGGGTCAGTCGCGTTCTCCACCGGGTCTCCGGCAAGCGGCGGGAACGCCCCGGGCACGCCCTTGCCCTCGGCGCCATGGCACACGGCACAGGTGCTGGAAAACAGCTTCGCCCCTTCTGCAGCATTGAACGCGGGCGCGGCGCCGCCCGATGGCGCCGCGGCCGGGGGTGCTGGCGGGGCCGCGGCGACCGGCTTAAATCCCGGGATGGGCGGCTGCTTCAGCGAAAGAAGATAGGCAACCAGCGCGCTCGCGCTTCGGCGTGGAATGACCACGCCATGCTCCGGTGCAAACGCCTTGGGGACCGGCACCGGCGCAATACCTTGGGGCGCCTTTTTCACCACCCGGAACAGGAACCGGAACGACGGCATGATCGACTGCGGCACCACCGAGCGCGGCTCGTAGAGATGCATATATTGCCAGACCTCGCTCGGCTGCCGCGTGCCGATATTGCTGAGGTCCGGGCCGTTCCGCTCTGAACCCAAAAGCTCCGGCGTCTGGTAGGCAAGATCACCCGGCGCCGTCGGTCGGCCGAAAACCCTATCCATCGGCAGCGGCCGCACCTGTTGTGTATGGCAATAAGAGCAGCCCTGGCTGACAAAGACATCCCTCCCGTGCGCTTCGAGCGGCGTCAGCGGCTTCACGCCGGGCCCGGGCGGGATCCGGGAAAGGTAGATCCCCGGCAGTACCGCGATGACGATCGAAATCCCTGCATAGAGCAGCGTCGAACCGCCGGCGACGCCAAGCAGCTTGTTCACGCCGGCGCACCCTCCGGCAACCCTGCCGTGGCCGTTCGGCGCGCCGGACGATAGGTCATCGTCCAGACATTCCAGGCGAATACGAGATGGCTCAGGAACATCAGCCCCCCGCCGACCAGCCGCCACAGCCAGAACGGCGCCATCGCGACCACCGACTGGATGAAGGGATCGCCGCTGACCCAGTCGAGACCCTGAATCGTTCCGCCGACCGAAAGCGCAACGACATAGATCGCCACCCCGACGAGTGCCAGCCAGAAATGAATGCCCATCAGGATATTCGACGGCTCCTTGCCGGTGGCCCGCGGCAGCAGCGCATAGATGCCGCCCCAGATGGCGAAGGTTACGAAGCCGTACATCGTCAGATGCGAGTGACCGACGGTGAAATTCGTCAGATGCCAGACTCGCTGCATGGACCTGAGCGCTTCCACGGTCCCCTGCGTCGAGCCGATCAGGTAGCCGAGCACGCCAACCAGAATGAACATCGCCGGCGAGCGGCGGATCCAGTCCTCGCGGCCGTGCAGCGTCAAAAGGAAGTTGGCACTGCCGCCCCACACCGGAACCAGCATGCCGACACTGAAGACGATCGCGGTTGTTTGGATCCACCAGGGCAGCGGGCTGAACAGGAAATGATGCCCGCCGAGGAACGGATAGAACGCAAGATTGGTCCAGAACGCAAGCACCCCGAGCGAATATGAGTAGATCGGAATGTTGAGAAGCTTGGGCAGCGCGTAATAAAAGATGCCGAGGCACAACGGCGTAAACCACAGCCCCACCGCGTTATGCATGAAATATCCCTGCACCGCGACCTGGCCAAGCCCGTGCTCGTACCACGACCAGGGCAGCAAGGTCACGATGAAGATCACGATCGTCCAGAGCGTCCCGCCCATCGTGTACCAATTGGCGAGATAAATCGGCGGGCTGTCGCGCCGTGCGACTGTGCCGATCAGATTCCACGCACTGACCACCAGGGCGAGCGCCAGGATGATCCGGATCCACCACAGCCATTCGCGATATTCCAGGCTGCCGTTGTTGAAGCCGAGCTCCAGTGCAACCGTGCCGCAAATCGCCGCAATGTTGAACAGCGCGAATGCGATCCAGGCCAGCGCCACGCTGTACAGACGCGTGCCCGAACTGCGCGCGGCAATATACAGCGCGGCACCCATCATCCCTGGGCTCGCCCAGGCATAGAACACATCATTCGTGTGAATTGGCCGCAGCCGTCCGAAATCCAGCCACGGCGAAGTCGCGAAATCAGGGTAGACGAATTTGATTGAAAGCAGCACCCCGATGGCCGTGGCAAAGAGCAGCCATATCGTTGCCGACACGGTATAGGCGCTGAAGATCGCGGCAAGCTGCCCGTCACTCTCGCCCTGGCTGCCGGAGCCTGCGAGAATCGCTTCAGACCCGCCTGCCATTCTCTCTCCTTTCGGTCGGCGACCTCGGATGTCCCCCGATCGCGCCAAGCAGACTGGGCATCAGCAGCGGCTGAGCATGCTTACGCGCGAACGTAAAGCGATACGGATGAAGCGACTTTAACCCGCCGTTTTGCCTGCCGCAACCTCTAAGCGCCGCGTCATTGCCCAACAGGACGCAGCGCGGGGAGGGGGCGTTCGGCTCGAGCTGCCGATTGCGAGTGTCCTGCCCCCGTTGGTTGTTGCCCTCGGTAACAACCGTAAGCGGATTGAGAGGCCGCTGAAAATAAAGAGCTGGTCACTCCTATCGAGCTCGAGCGACCCGTATCGAAGCGGAATGTAGGGCGTGTGTGGACGGCCCCGGTAATGCAAGGTCTCGAGGGGAGAAAAATCTGATCTGGTGCGATTGCGGTCGTGTGTCCGGCCTTTTTGTTGCGGCACGTGGCCGCTGGCCCAGATGGGTTCCGCGATCCGCCCCCAAACGGAAAAGCGACCTCGAGGGTCACCAACCTACGCGGGTTTTGCGGATCGTCGGTTCGCCCGATCAGCATCTTCTCCTCAATAGCCCTAATAGCCCTGCACCGCGGCGCGAGTGGTCAGGCGGCGGCCGAAGCCGGCCGGTATGCCTCACCGCTCGTCAGCATGCCCTCCGCTGGCCAAGGTTCCAACGACTGCCGTCGTTGGAACCTTGGCCAGCTTCACCCAGATGATCCGGGCCGTCTTGTTGGCCAAAGCCACCGCCACGAGCTTGCGCGGCT
>JBOHMN010000505.1:0-1511 GCA_050730175.1 Acetobacteraceae bacterium
ACCTTGCGGCGATCGTCGGCGATCCACGCGGTGCACTGCGCGCCGGCGTTCTGATCCGCGGGTTCCGGCGGCATGGTGCCGGGTTCGGATGCGCCGTCGAGGATGCTTTCGGTGAAATGGGGATTGAGCGCACGCCGACCGTGCGCGAGCACGAGGGACGGCCGCCTGGCCCCCGGCGCGAACATGCGCTCGTAAGCCGCGGCGAGGCGATCGTACATTGCGTTGGCGGTTGCCATCGTCGGCAGCGCAAAGAAAAGACCATCTGCTCGCCCGCTCGCCATCAGCCGGTGGGCGAGCAGCACTGCCGCCTCGGTCTTTCCGGCGCCGGTCGCGTCCTCGATCACGAAGAGCGCCGGGCCGCCCGGCAACGCTACCGACGCGGCCCAGGTCTGGAGCGGGCGGGGCGTGTCGATAGCCGGGAAGAGCGAGCGGAGAGCGGTTATCTGTGCGACCGGGCAGGGAACGAGGCCGCACGCGGAGACCGCACGCTCGGCCTGCGGCAGTGCTGTTTCGCGAAAGTAGAGAGCGAGGTCGGCGCATTCGGTGGCGCGAACCAGGGGGAACCAGCGGCGGGCCGAGCCGATCCAGTCGGCGGCGACGACGAGCCCGGCGAGGAACCAAGCCAGGCGATTGCGCTCGGAGGCCGCGAGCGGCGGAAGCGGCGGGGGCGCGATGACCGCGAACGCCGTGTCGAGGAAGGCGCGGGCGTTGGCGATGCAGATGGGGCCAGCGACGAGAGGCGGGAGGTCCGGATAGTCCTCGCACGGCGGCCGGCCATGATGGCCGGCGATCGCGCGCAGCAGCGGTGCACGCGCGGATTCGGTCCGCCAAGTCGCGAACAGCGGAGCGAGGCGATCGGCCAGGGGACCGGAGAGCAAGAGGAAGCCCGTGTCGTCGTGCGGGTAGCCGGCGGGCGGCGTGCGATAGGGCCCGAGCGATGCCGGCCAGAGGCTTTCGTTCTTGGCCTGGAAGGTGCGGCTGAACTTGCCGATGTCGTGACACGTGATGAGGGCGACGAGGGCGGAAGGCGGAACGGCGACGGGCGATGGAAAGTTTCGCAACAGTATGGAGGCACACGCTGCGACGTCGAGGCAGTGGTGCGCGATGGCGTGCATCGGGGCAGCGTCGCCAGGTCTTGCTGACTTTGCCCAGAATTCGAGAAACTGGTTCACGTCATGTCACGAAGTCGGCGCAAATTCCGGGAGCGGCTCTTTCAGCCAGAGTGATGCTATTCTCACGAGGCCGGGTCAATGCACTGAGCGGCAGGTGGCTGGGCCGGCACGCCTTTGAAACGGTTTACGAACGCGCTCACGTCCGACAGGGCGCCGTGTGCTTTGTTCGGCCACGGCATTGTCACCTCCACGATGCGAACCGGAGGAGGCCTGGGGATTCAGCAGGTTCGTCGCCGAGCTTGCTCTGCGGGGCGGAGGTTTGGTGCTTGACAGGCAGGCAGGCTTCGATACGGAATGTTACCCAAGAGAGGTCAGAAACACGGAGGAAGGCATGTCCAG
>JBOHMN010000506.1:0-7840 GCA_050730175.1 Acetobacteraceae bacterium
CCTCCGCGACCAGGTCAGAGAGCCGTTCCTTGCGCGCGATTTTGGCGATGGCGTTCTTGGCCATGGCGTTCATTGGGCCCGGGCCATGATGAAACGCCAGCCGATGAATTCCGCGCCTCTTGATCGCAAGCCAGGCGCCGGGAACGAAGGTGCATGAAAGTGGCAGGCCCTTCACCGACGCATCAGGGGTCAGGCTCCGCGCCTGGCTCGCGATGCCGGAGGAGGTATTCTACGACGCCCGGCGTGTCGCGATCCTGCCGATGGGATTCTGCTATCCGGGGCGCCTTGCGAACGGTGGAGATGCGCCGCCGCGGCGGGAATGCGCGCCGCTCTGGCGGCAGAGGTTTCTCGATGCGATGCCGGCGATCAGGCTCACGCTCCTGATCGGAAGCTATGCGCAGGTCTGGGCACTCGGACCCGGAAGCGTGCTCGACCGCGTGCGCGGATTCCAAAGCTACCTGCCGCGCTTCTTCCCGCTGCCGCACCCCTCGTGGCGGAGCACGATCTGGGAACGTCGCAATCCATGGTTCATGGCGGAGGTTGTGCCGGCGCTCCGCCGCGAAGTCGCCGCGGTGCTTCCATTTGACAGCGTTTCTTCAGCGCCATAGGGCGCGGGGAAACACCTACAAGCCGTAGGCACGCTCCCCGGCTGTGATCTTCCGATGCAGCGCCGGATCGATGTTGCCACCGGAAAGCAGTGCAACGGTTGGTCCCGCAAGCCGCACCTTGCCGGCAATCAGCGCGGCCAACCCGACGGCGCCGCCGCCTTCCACCACTTCGCCGAGCGATGCGGCAACGCGGATCGCTGCCGCGATCTCTTCTTCCGACACCAGCACGGCATCATCCAGGAGATCGCGCACCATCGCGAACGTGTATCTGTTGTCCCGTCCGATCCCGCCGGCGAGCGCATCGGCAAGCGTGGGCAGTTCCGCGACCTCGACCGGGTGGCCGGCCGCGAGGCTTGCATGCATCGCCGCACCGCGCTCCATGCTGGCGCCGATGACGCGGATTTCCGGGTGCCGTTCTTTCAGGCAAGCGGCGACTCCGCTCACGAGCCCGCCGCCCGAAAGCGGCACGACGACGAGTTCCACGTCCGGCAACTGGGCCAGGATTTCATCGCCGATCGTTCCCTGTCCGGCGATGATGGCCGGATCGTCGAACGGCGAGACGAAGGTCCGGCCATCGGCCGCGGCCATCTCCCGTGCCGCATCTTCCGCTTCGTCCTGGGAGCGGCCGGCGATGCGGATTTCGGCGCCCAAATCTGCGAGAGCGTCACGCTTGTACTGCGGCACCTGGGGCGAGAGAAAAACGATAGAGTGCGCTCCGAGCGCGCGGGCGGCGTGCGCCAGCGCCCGCCCGTGGTTGCCGCTGGACGTTGTGACGAGGCCGCGCGCCCGTTCTGCCTCGCTCAAAAGCGCGGCAGCGTTGGTTGCGCCGCGCAGCTTGAAGCTCCCGGTCCATTGCCGGTTCTCGAGCTTGAGGAAAAGCGGAGCGCCAAGCCGGACCGAAAGTTCCTCAGCCTTGCGCATCTCGGTTTCCCGCACGCGCCCGGCAAGCCGCTCGGCCGCTGCATCGATCCGCGTCCGCCAGCCTCGAAGATCGACCACGCTTCCCCCTGATACAATGCAACCCGAGCCTCGCCTTGCCACAACCTTCATGTCGATGCGAGCACCGGCCCGCTCGCCGGTGCGGTCCTGACGGACATCCTGCGGACCGCATCGAGCACACTCTTCGCGCGGGTAGGACGTTCATCAAAGGCGCGCGCTGCGGATCTTCGCACCCCACCCGCGCGACCCGTCCGCCCCTCAAAGATTCGTCGGAAAATCGTACAGTTCGCACCAAGCTCCAGGCGGTCACCCACGTCAAATTGTGGTGTCCGTTCGACTTTTCGTACTGCGACGCGAATCGCACTCTGCTCCCATTCCGGGTCGGTCCGGTCGTCGTCTGGGTCAAAGCGGGGAATGAAGATACGCTCACTCGCCGCGGTCGGCACCGCGGGGTCGTCCGCGACGATCGCGGACGTGTCCGCCAGTGGCATCGGTGCCGGGCGCCAAGCGGGCAGTTCTGACGGCGCGGTTGTTGTCAATCCTGGTTCACATCGTTTTTGTTCGGCGCTCAGCGGGACCATCGCTTCCACCGGGCGCTGGAACGGCTGTGTCCGGTTGAGCGGGAAACCCCATCGGCACTTCGGTCACCGTAGCAGCGCCCGGCCCGCCCCACGGCGTCGCTTCCTCAAAAAATAGAGGCATTGGTACGTTTTCCTTGGAGCTGTGAACGCTTCGGTCCCGGACGCCGGGTCCCAGCGAGTGGCACGGGAGGATGAGGCACGAGAGTTTCGCAGAGTTTGGTGGCGGGAGCGCTCGTCGGGTTGGCGACACTGACCCTGGTGCTCGTACAAGCCGAGGGGGTGCCGACCACCCCTTTTTACCCGGTGCCACGCGATGTGGGTGGATCAATAACAGCGGCTGCCGGTCGGGTTGGCACAGCAGAGCTCATCGCCCGGCGCATTGCCGGCCTTCATGAGCGCATCCCTTGCCAACGTACCTGCATCCGACCCATGCGCGCCGCCCGGTAGTAGCGCTGCTTTTGGCGGCCGAGGTTCTGGCTCGATAGCGGCGGTGGCCCGCGGCGACCAAGACCAGGACGGCACGCTGCCGGCGGCTCAGCCACGCTTCGGCAGAGATGAGGTGTTGGGGTGGGCGGGCCTCTGTCGGTTCTTCACGCGACCCAATCCTGGCACATCCGATGCCGTCGGGCCGTCCACCCCAACACTTCAAAATCGAAGCCGCTCCCGTCGCTGCGTTCCCATGGCCAAACGTGTGACCTTGCCGGCCTGGATCTGCTCGGCCTTCGCCTGGCAGGGCTCGCGGCTACCCCCGCTCCGGGGGCCGATGCGTGGAGCTTCTCGGCGCTCGCTCCGCCCGGCTTGCAGCGTGCAGAGCTCGTGGCGGTGGAACGCCGGCTCGTGTCTTGCAAATCCGGCCGGCAATTGCCGCGCACTACAACCCGTCGGTGCGCCACGTCTCGCCCGCAAATCAGGTCTTGCCTACTCCCATAGCCTTCTCAAAATTCTTCTGGGCAATCTGCCTCTGCTCGGCACTCAGGTTGGTATCGAGACAGAGGCCCGTCAGAAGCGCACCGAACCCCCCGGATCGTTGGCGCCAACGAACTCACCCTCCGCCTTGCCGAGGTCGCTCGCTGCGCCCAAGACCGCGTCCCACGGCACCTCAAACTTCACCAGGTACGGCGCACTCCTTATGATGTTCTGCACGGCATCGTCGGTCGACTTGGCCAGCTTTTCGATGTCCTCCGTGAACGGCACCAGCGGCTGGCCCTTTCCAAACGCGTCTCCTCTCGAAGCTGTCATCGTATGCTCCTGCAGCAGGTTGCCGAAATCCCCGTTGCTGGACGGGTTCGCGATCGAAACCGGCACGCGCTCGGCACGCGCGAGTTTGACAAGTGGCTTCCCCACCACCTGCATCGCTGCCTTTCGCAGCAGAACTGCTTCTTCGATCCCAACAAGTCGATAGACGGTCCGCGTCGCCGAGCCGCTCATTGCCGACTTCCTTCCCGGCATCCCTGAGTCGAGGGCACCAACCTCCAGTCTAAAGCGCGTTCAGGCTGGCTGAACCCGCTCCCTGTCGGTTTTCTCGAGCAATTTCATCACTCTGACTGGCATCTGGCGATTCCAGTCAGGGTGATGTTGCTCTAGGCCGCATCGACGGTTGCGCGGTTGGGCCGGCAAGCCTATGTGGAGCCGCCAAAGCTGCGGAAGAAAGACCCCGCCATGGCCCCCGACATCACTTTGACGCCGCCCGCGCGAGAGAAGATCTCGGCGCTCACCGAGGCACTCACTTTCGACGACGTGCTGCTGGTGCCGGCTTTTTCCCAGGTGTTGCCCCACGCGACGAACATCGCCTCGCGCCTGACCCGCTCGATTCCGCTCAACATCCCCGTCATCTCGGCAGCGATGGACACCGTGACCGAGGGGCCGATGGCGATCGCGATGGCACAGCAGGGTGGGCTCGGCGTCATCCACAAAAATCTTTCGATTGCGGAGCAGGCCGCCGCGGTGCGGCAGGTGAAGAAGTTCGAATCGGGAATGGTGGTAAATCCGCTCACCATTCATCCCGATCAGACGCTGGCGGAGGCGCAGGCGCTGATGAGCGTACACCACATCAGCGGTGTGCCCGTGGTGGAGGCCGGGAGCGGGCGGCTTGTGGGGATTTTGACGAATCGGGATGTCCGTTTTGCAACGGACCCGAATTTGCGTGTCGATGCGCTGATGACACGCGAGAATCTCGTCACCGTGCCGGGCGATGTCGCGCCCGAAGAGGCGCGCCGGCTGTTGCACAAGCGGCGGATCGAGAAGCTGCTCGTCGTTGACGAGGCGTACCGCTGCATCGGCCTGATCACCGTCAAGGACATGGACAAGGCGGAAAAGCATCCGCTCGCCAACAAGGACGCGCTGGGGCGGCTCAGAGTGGCGGCGGCAACCGGCGTCGGCGAGGACGGCGCGGCGCGGGCACGGGCGCTGATCGAAGCCGAGGTCGATGTGATCGTCGTCGATACGGCGCACGGCCATTCCTCCACCGTGCTGGCGGCGATCGAGCGTATCAAGCGGCTTTCCAATGCGGTGGAAGTCATGGCGGGCAACGTCGCCACCGCCGAAGGTGCCCGCGCCTTGATCGATGCCGGCGCGGACGGCGTGAAGGTCGGCATCGGCCCGGGCAGCATCTGCACGACGCGCGTGATCGCCGGAGTCGGCGTGCCGCAGTTCACCGCCGTGCTGGAAGCCTCGGCGGCCTGCCGCGAGCGCGGCGTCCCCGCGATCGCCGACGGTGGCGTGCGCACCTCGGGTGACATCGTCAAGGCGATCGCCGCCGGCGCCGACGCGGTGATGATCGGGAGCCTGCTCGCGGGCAGTGACGAGGCGCCCGGAGAAATTTTTCTCTATCAAGGCAGGAGCTACAAATCCTATCGCGGCATGGGAAGCCTGGCGGCGATGGCGCGCGGCTCGGCCGACCGCTACTTCCAGCAGGAGATCAACGATCAGCTCAAGCTGGTGCCGGAGGGGATTGAAGGCCGCGTCGGCTACAAGGGCCCGGTTGAGACGGTGATCCATCAACTGGTCGGAGGTTTGCGCGCGGGCATGGGCTATACGGGTTCTGCCTCCATTGCCGAGCTGCAGCGCAATGGACGTTTCCGCCGCGTCACGAACGCCGGATTGCGCGAGAGCCATGTCCACGACGTTGCGATCACGCGCGAGGCGCCGAACTATCGTCAGAATTGATTTGCCGGCGCGTGCGGCAACGAGAAGTTTGGCTGCCGCGCGCGACAAACGATGCGATGCGGATCCAGGACCTTGACCCCGGCCGCCCGGCTAGATGCAGCGATTGCGCTGGTTTCGGTGATCCTCCAGCAGCCTCGCGCACCGGCGGATGCGATAGCTAACGCCTTCTTCCGCGCGCGGCGGTATGTCGGCGCCGCGGATCGGCGCGCGATTTCGGAGCAGGTCTGGCAGGTGCTGCGTGCGCGCCGCAGGCTTGGTTGGTGGCTTGGTGACGACGCTGCGGTGGCGCGGCTTCTGATTTGCGCTGCCCTTCTGTTGTCAGGCGCTTCCATTGCGTCTCTGCAGCAGGCGTTCAGTGGTGCGCGGTTCGCGCCTCGTCCGCTCGATACGGCGGAGCTGGCGGCGCTCCGTCCCCTTGAAGGCAAGAGGCTCGAGCACCCCGACATGCCCGAGGCGGTGCGCCTGGAAGTGCCGGACTGCCTGCTCGAGCCACTTTCCCGGCGCTTCGGCTTGCGTCTCGAGGCCGAGCTTGGCGCCCTGGCGCGCACGGCACCGCTGGATCTTCGGGTCAACTTGCTCAAGGCGACGCGCGAGGAAGCGCGCGCGGCACTTGCCGCAGAAGGGATTGGCGCGGCGCCGACACCGCTTTCGCCGTGGGGCCTTCGGCTCGAAGGCCGTACGCCGATTCTCGGTTGCAAAGCCTTTCGCTCGGGCCTCGTCGAAATCCAGGACGAAGCGAGCCAGATCGCCGCGATGATGGTCGGTGCCGCGCCCGGCGAGCGTGTTCTCGACCTGTGTGCAGGTTCGGGTGGCAAGACCCTGGCGTTGGCCATGAACATGGAGAACCGTGGCCGCATCGTTGCCGCCGATGTTTCCGAAGCCCGGCTCGGGCACGCGGTGCGGCGCCTGCGGCGCGCCGGAGTGCACAACGCCGAGCGGCGCCTGCTGCTGCTACCCGGCGACAAATGGGCGAAGCGGAACGCGGGAAAATTCGATCGTGTGCTGGTGGATGCGCCGTGCAGCGGAACCGGGACCTGGCGGCGGCATCCGGATGCCAGGTGGAAAATCGGCCCCGCTGAGCTTGCCGATATTCCCGCGCGCCAGGCGGCTATCCTGGATCTTGCGGCCGACCTTGTTCGCAAACAGGGCCGGTTGGTGTACGCTACGTGCTCGGTGCTCCTGGAGGAGAATGAGGCGCAAGTGTCTGATTTCCTCGCCCGTCATGCAGGATTTGCACCGTGCGCCGCGCCGTCTCTGTCGCTCGGTGGGGGTGGGCCTGGATGGGCCGATGGCCGGGCCGGCGATCTCGGGCTTCTGCTGACGCCCGCCCGCCACGGTACCGACGGCTTCTTCATCTCCGTCCTCGAGCGCCACGGATGATCGGCATCCGCCGCGCTCGCCCAGCCGACGCTGCGGGGATCGCGGCCGTGCATGTGGCGGCTTGGCGCAGTGCCTATCCTGGTATCCTGCCGGATAGCTACCTCACGCAGCTTTCGGTGATTCGCCAGGCGGGACACTACGAGCGGGCGATTCGCACCGAGTGCGGGGTGTTCGTCGCCGCTGCCTGGGGCGCCGACCTGCCGCCCGGCGGCAGGCCGCGCGTGGTCGGCTTTACCACCACCGGAATGGCACGCGGACCCAGGATCGCCGAGGGCGAGATTGAGACGCTTTACGTGCTGGACGACTGGCGTGAGCGCGGGCTGGGGCGGCGGCTGATTCGGACCGCCGCCGCTCATCTTCAGGCGGCGGGTTGCCGGTCGGTGTTTGTCTGGGTGTTGAGTCAAAACCCGAGCCGCTGGTTCTATGAGCGCCTCGGCGGTCGCGCTGTCGCCGAAGCGACCGTCCAGGTCGGTGGTCGTCCGGTCGGCCAGACAGCGTTTCTGTGGGATCCAATCGAGCGGCTGCTCGAGACCTCGGCGCAGGCGAGCTGATCCGGCGTTTCCGCCCTTGCTGCCGACCTCTTGCCGTGCTGCAACCAAGCGCACCATGCAGCGTTCGAATGACGCATCTTCAGACCTCGCGGCCGAGCGGGTTCTGATCATCGATTTCGGCAGCCAGTTCACTCAGCTCATTGCCCGCCGCGTGCGTGAGAGCGGGGTTTATTGCGAAATCTGGCCCTACAATGCCGATCCTGAACGCATTGCCGCGTACGCGGCTAGCGCCATTATCCTTTCAGGTGGGCCGGCCAGCGTGATCGAAGAGAGTTCCCCGCGCGTTCCCGAAGCGGTGTTCGCGGCTGGCGTGCCGGTGCTCGGCATCTGCTATGGCGAGCAGGCGATGTGTGCGGCGCTGGGCGGTGCCGTAGAGGCGGGCCACGGGCGCGAATATGGCCGCGCCACGTTTCAGTTGACAGAGCCTTCGCCGCTGTTCGCCGGCGCCTGGGAGCTTGGCGCATGCGCCGATGTCTGGATGAGCCACGGCGATCGCGTCTCCCGCGTGCCGCCCGGTTTCCGCACGATCGGCACGAGTGCCAACGCTCCGTTTGCCGCGATTGCCGACGAGGCGCGCCACTATTACGGGCTGATGTTCCACCCTGAGGTCGTGCAC
>JBOHMN010000507.1:0-5498 GCA_050730175.1 Acetobacteraceae bacterium
GTGGTGATAATGTCGCGCAACATGCGCTCGGCAGCTTGCTTGGCCGCGTGATTGTCGGCGTCCTTTAGGGCGCGCTTCACCGCTGGAGCGAGGCGCGCAAGATTGCTCTTCAAGACATAGTCTATGGCACCGGCGCGCAGAGCCTCGATCGCGCGCTCCTCGCCCATGGTGCCGGTGACAAAAATGAATGGCGTGTCGGGAACCTGTACGACCGCGATCGCGAGCGCCTTCAGTCCATCGAATTGTGGGAGAGAATAGTCTGACAGGATGAGGTCTGGAGTCGCGGTGGCTAAGCTGAGCCGAAAAGCATCCTCCGTGTCAACGCGCTGAAGTCTGTAGTCCAGGCCGGCGACCTGCAATTGCCGCGAGGCAAGCTCCGCGTCCGTGGCGACGTCCTCGACCATAAGTATCTTGAGCTGCGTTTCCACGGCGCTGGAGCAGCCTCGGCACTAATGAAGCACATTGGTCATGACCAGCCAGTAGTAGCCGGGCCTAGACACTTCTTCGAAAAGCTTGGCAAAATTGACCAACATTGAGCACCTGGCCGGCGCGCAGATCCCTCTGCTTTCCCTATCGGGCGAATTGACGCTCAGGGCGACAGCCCGTCCGCCGGTAAGGGCAGTTTGGCGACCGACTGCGGCTCAGACCGTGACGCCCCACACAGTTGCCCGCTGCACTGGACGGTAAGGATCTCAATTCAGGGCAAATTGCGGCGGTAGCCTCGTGGGATGCACTAAGTTGACCGGCTAGTAGAAGTGGGCGAAGTGCACAGTATTCTCTCCGAGGGCTGCTCCATAACGTCTGGCCATTGTGCACAACCTCCCCTGTCCTTCTCTGATTGCGGGTCGCCAAACGTACGGGCAGACGTCCACGGACGCAATCTACTCGAATAGCTCGCAATTTCTTCAGCGCGCTACCATCCGTGAAAACGACCGAACAACCCGATGAGACGATGTCGCACTCGCCGCCGTGCTGGTTCGTGTGACCGGACTCGTGGCAGAGCACAGCGCAATAATGGAGCGCACGCGAGCTGAGGCCGTCGCGACGCTCTCTCAAGTGACCGGCAGACTTAACGAGATGGTTCAGTATCTCTCCGGCGCCAGCGCAGAGCGGGAGCAGGTACACAAGGAGACGGACACAATGGCGGCCGCGCGCGGGTCCAGCACGATGTCGAGTGGATTTGAGAAGTCATGCACTGAGTCCAGCGCTCGCAATCCCTTAAATCCGTGAAGCCCGGCACTCGCGCCGCGGCGACTTATGTTCTAGTACGGCTCTACCGCGCCGCCGCGGGCCATTTTCACTCCATTGGAAGCTTTTGCATGTTCCCAAGTCGCCCTCGCTCGGTGCTCCGTTTTCGCTGTGGCTTCATGATCGCGTGCCTGTTGGGTCTCGCGGGCTGCGGCCATCATCACTCGCCCACGGTGCTGCAGTCGATCGCGATCAGCCCCGCGAGCCCGAGCCTTGCGGCGGGCACGTCCCTGCAACTGACGGCTACCGCCCTCTACAGCAACGGCTCACACCAGGACGTGACTGCCCAGACGATGTGGAGCTCGTCCGCCACGCCGGTCGCAACGATTGGCAGCGGCACCGGCGACGTCAGCGGGATAGTCGTGGGCACCACGACTGTCTCGGCGAGCTACTCCGGAATGAGCGCGACCCTGCTATTGACGGTAACGGCCGCTACGCTGAAGTCCATCGCGATCACTCCGACCAGCGCACATGCCGCGCTGGGAGGCACTCAGCAACTCACGGCGACCGGTACCTATACGGACGGCTCTACGCAGGACCTGACCGCGACCGCCGTCTGGAGCTCCTCTGACAGTAGCATCGCGACCGTTTCCGCAGGGCTGACGACCGTTTCATCGTCCACGATTTTCGGCGGCACGGTCATGATCAGCGCAGCCTCGGGCAGCGTGGCCGGCAGCGACACCCTGAACATCGACGTAACGGGATATGCCTACGTCACGAGCATCATCGGCAACAACGTGTCTCAGTACCAGATTCTGAGCGCCGGCACGCTCGATGCGCTCGGAACGCCGACCGTGGCCGCCGGTAACTACCCCAATGCCGTCACGATCACCCCGGGGGGCCAATACGCCTATGTCGCGAACGAAGACGACGGCTCGATTTCCGAGTATTCGATCGGCACTGACGGAAGCCTCACGAGCATCGCCACGACCGCTCAGACCACTGACAAGCCCACCACGCTGGTGGTGGATCCCAGCGGAAGTTACGCTTACGTGGCTAATTGGGTAGGTAGCGTCTCTGAGTACACCATCGGGAGCGATGGCGTACTGACGCCCATGACGGCGCCCACGGTCCCAGCGGGCAGCGGGCCAGTATCCATGTCCATGGATCCCACCGGAACTTACCTGTACGTGGCCAATTCACAGGATGGTACGGTCTCGCAATACACCGTCGGGGCCGGCGGCGCGCTCGCGCCGATGACTCCGGCCACGGTCTCGATTGGCTTGGGGTCCGCTCCCTATGCCGTTGTCGTCGATCATAGCGGGCAGAACGCTTACGTCGTGAATGCCAAAAGCGGTAGCACGGCCGGATCTGTCATACAGTTTGTGGTTGGCGGCGGGGGAGCGCTGACAGCCGCCAGTACACCCGCGGTGGCCACGGATGACTTTCCGATCGGCTTTACCTTGGCTCCGGGCGGGCAGTTCGCCTATGTTCCCAATTACAACAGCAACACTGTGTCGCAATACGCGATCGGCAGTGGTGCAATTCTGTCGTCCTTGTCGCCGCCTTCGGCGAGCGCCGATCGCACGCCCAATGCCGTCGCAATAGATCCCACTGGTCAGTACGCCTATTCGGTGAATCTCAACGGCGACGACATCACGCTATACACCATCGGCACTGACGGCACCCTCACAATGATGGGTGCACCGCTCCAGACGCAACATTATCCGACGGCCATTGCGATCCTGCCGGTGTCGCATTGACTGTAAGCGTCTGAAGCGCGAGAGGCATTTCAGCTGTGCGATATGCGCCGTACTAGCGAGACCATGCTCGCGGCGCTGAAGGTCAGCAGCGACGTGCGCACAGTTATAGTCGCACGGCCTCGGTGATGAAACCTCTGCTAGATGAGTAATATAGCAGAGGTATCATCACATGCGGCGGTGCCCAGGCCGGCGCCCCGTCTCTCAGCCGCGGACTGGCTTGGTGCCGCGGAACCCCCGATCCCGCGCCATGAACGTCTCCAGCATGTACGGGATCAGCGTCACGGCCTCCACCGGCTCGCCGTAGGTCTGCGAGTGCATCGCGGCGTAGCGTTCGAGTTCCGCCTTGAGAACCACGGTGCAGGTAAACGTGATCTTCACCGTCTCGGTCTTCGGCAGCGGCCCGAGCCGCAGCTTTCGGCTCAACGTCGTCACGGTAGCGAGTCTCCCTGAACGAACAACGGCTGATAGGGCCGCAGCACCAGGTCCTTGTCCACCATGACGTCCATCGGAAACCCCGGCCGGATTGTGAGCGTCGGCTGAACGCTCAAGTTCCGCCTCGTGATCTCCTGCCCGACCTGATTGGTCGTATCCTGGGCGCTGTCGCGCAGGGCGAGCACGACGTCGCCGTTCACGTCGCCTTCATTCGAGACGGCGAGCTCGGAGCTCACGCCGAGCAGCGTTGAGAGCGCCGCGCCCGCGAGGATGCGGCTCCAGTGCCAATTGACACCGTCCTCGAGCCCGGCGTAGCCGGCGGGATCAATACCGGGGAGCTTATCGAGCGCGATGGATGAGGTATCCGGGAGAATTAGCCGCAACCACACCAGGAGCACCCGCTGCTGGCCAAAGGCGACCTGGCTATCGTAGCGCCCGATGAGGCGCGACCCTTGGGGAATCAGGAGATATCGGCCGGTCGCGGTGTCGTAGACCGACTGGGTCACAGTCGCGATCACCTGGCCCGGCAGATCGGAATTGATGCCGGTCACCAGCGCCGCAGGAATGACGGTGCCGGCCATGACGGTGTACGGCGATGCTGGCGCCTGTAGCGCACCCGCGTTACGTGTGGCAGTGTCGCCGGGATTCGCGAGAAACGCTTCTTTCTCGCCCTGGCGATTTTGGATTGCGGTGGGATCGCTGGGCTGTGCCGCCGTCAACGACGCGGGACTACTCCCACCGTATGGACTCCCTGAATGGCTGGGCATGGCAGACGCCGCAGGTACGGCGCCCGCGGCGGCGGTATCCGCCTGCCCGGCATTGCTGATCTGAAAGAACACCGACGAGCGCGCGGCTTGCTCCGCATCGCGCTGCCGATCGAGCGCCTCGGCGGACGGTGAGCCTCCTCCCGATGAGGCCATCCCGCGGCTCGCTTGCAGCACTGGGCCGCCCAGTTCTCCCGGCAGCGGCGGACCGAGCACGGGCGGAGCAGATGTCGATGCCGGCGCCGACGCGGGCGGCTGCGGAAGCTCAGCGTAATTGGCCGGCAGCCGCTCCAGGTCCTCGGCCTTTGCCACATGATCGACGTTGTAGGGTTCCGAATGGCCGCTGCCGCGGTGGGTCTTCGACTGCAATGCCCACATCGAGGCCACGGCGACCCCAAGCGCCAGGGCCGACGCCGAGACGATGAGCGTGCGACGATTCAGGCGCATGACCGGGCGCTGCGGGGCGCGTAGCGCCAGGCTCTCGGGAGGGACCTTGGACGCCGGCGGTGGACTCGGGTCAGTCGTGTCCATGGTCGGCTCCCGCGATCACGCCGTCCGTGCGCTCGATGCGCACGACAGCGGCCTTCTTGCCTCCGAGCCGCAGCTCTGCCGCGCCGAACAGCCTATCGACGATGTAGTACGGTGCATGAAAGCGGTAGTTCACCAGTTGCCCCTCGCCCTTCGGCCCGACCACGAAGAGCGGCGGCAGCTCGCCTTGCGCGATCCCCGGCGGAAACTCGATATAGACATGCTCGCCGTCGTCGAACGCTCGCAGGGGTCTCCACGGCGGGCTGTCACCCGTGATCGCGTATCGAAATCGGAGTTGATCAAGCGCCACGCCGGAGGCGACCGGCGCTGCGGCATCCGCCGCCTGGGCTTGGGCCTGCAGGGCGATCAGCTCGTCTCTCGGATACTCCCAGGAGACGGAAGCCATCCAAGCGGATTCGGTCGAAGTCAGCTCGATGAGATAGGTGCGGCGATTCGTTGTGATGACGAGATTGGTCTTGAGCCCGACGCGGGTGGGCTTGACCATCACATCGACGCGCCGGCTCGCGCCACTGCCGCTCGCTGTATCCCCGACGATCCAGCGCACCGTGTCGCCCGCGGCGACGGTCACGAGCTCTTCGCCCGCTTCAAGAGCAATGACCGTCACGCGACTGGGGCTCGTGTAGACCTCGTATAGCGCCCCATTCGAGTACGGCCAGACCTGGATCGCATTCACGTAGCCCTCGCGCGTCGGAGCCACACGGGCTTCGGCATTGGCCTGCTCGACGCGCTTCTGCGGACTTAAGGGTGGCGAGGCGACTGCCGGAAGCGGCGTGGATGCTTCGCTCGCCGGCGGCAGTGGCTT
>JBOHMN010000508.1:0-2458 GCA_050730175.1 Acetobacteraceae bacterium
AACGCGCCGATCCCGAACAGGCCGGTCGAAAGCAGCTTGACATTGGCGCCGGTCGCGGCCAGCAACTCGGGATCCTCGATCGCCGCGCGCACCCGCCAGCCGAACAGCGAGAGGCCGAGCAGCGCGAAGAGGAGCACGCCCACCAGCACGGCAACCCCGATGACGAACAGGCTGTAGACGGGGAAAGCATGGCCGAAGAAGCTGGTGTGGCCGGCGAGCAGGGGCGGAACCGGAACGATGCGGTATTTGTTGCCCCAGATCTCCTGCGCGACATCGGCCAGGATGTAGAAGAGGGCAAAGGTCGCGAGCAATTGCGCGAGATGCTCGCGCTCGTAGACCCGGCGCAGGACCGTGATCTCGAGCACCACGCCGAGCAGGCCGGTCAGGAGTGTCGCCAGCACCAGGCCGAGCCAGAACAGGGCCGCTCCGGAGAATACCGAGGAAAGCAGGCTCGCCATGAGAAAGGCGCCGTACATGTAGAGGCTGCCATGAGCGACGTTGATGATCCGCATGGCGCCGAAGATCAGCGTGATTCCGGCGGCGACGAGAAAGAGGATTGCGGCGGAGGTAAGCCCGCTCAGGAACTGGACAAGGAGTGCGCCAGCCATCGCGGCCTCCGCCGCCCAGCATCACCGATGCTGCAGGGATTCCGCCATCTTGCACGACATCATCGTCTTGGCGGCGCCGATGATCGAGACATCTTCGAGCAGCGGGAAGCCGTACTTCGGGTCCACCTTGACGGCCACCTTGCCGATATAGGTGGATGCGTTTGCCTGATGATCGCAGGTTCGGAACGTGAGATCGCCGCGGATCGTATCGATGGTCGCGCCGCTCAACGCATCGGCAACCCTGGTGCCGTCGAGTGTGCCGGCCTTTTTCACGCCTGCCGCCCAGATCTGCACCGATGCATACGCGAGGATCGGCCACTCCGAGGGCCAGGCCTTGAACTTCTTGTTGTAATCGGCGACGAACGCCTCGATGCCGTGGCCGTGCATGGCAAAGAACGGGGCCCGGCCCCAGAGGATCATGCCGGCGGGTGTATCCCCTTTCATGGCCAGGATGGTGTCGGTTGCGGTCGGACCGCCGGTCATCACCTTGCCGAAGAGGCCGTAGCCCTTGGCTTGCCGGATGAAGGTGACGAGATCGCCGGCGAATATGCCGAGGAAGAGGAAGTCCGGCTTGGCACTGAGAGCCGCGGAGATGTAGCTCGAGAAGTCGGTGGTGCCGAGCGGCGGATATTGCTGCCCGACGACGTCAGGAGTTATTCCGTTTTCCTTCAGACCGGCGATGAAGTTGCTGACGTAGGAGCGGCCGAAGTTGTAATCCGGCGTGATCGTGAAAACGCGCTTCAGGTTCAGTTTCGCCACATAAAGCGCGATCGCCCGCGGCTCCATATACGTGGTCGCCTGGGTCTGGAACGCGTATTTGTTGAAGTTCGTCGTGGTGGTCGAAATGTCGTTGCCACCGTAGAAAAGCATCGGCACGCGATAGCGGCCGGCGAGCGCCTCCTCGGCGGAACCGGTGGCACTGTTCGAGGCGCCGAAGATGGCCTTGACGCCGTCGGTGAGAATCATGTTGCGGGTGAGGGTGTTGGCGGTCGCCGGCGAGCCGCCGTCGTCGCCCTTGACGATGGCGATCCGGCTTGCGAGCAGCCCGCCTTTGGCGTTGAGATCGTCGACCGCCATCTCGAGGCCCTGTAAAGCGGTCTGACCGATTTCGGCAGTCGAACCGCTGAGCACGAGCGGAGCGCCGACCTTGACCTCGGCGGCCGCTTCCGAGCGTGTCGGAAGCGCCGCACCCGCAAGCGCTGTGGCGACCAGCGATTTCGCAAAATCCCGCCGCTTCATGTATCTTTCCTCTCGGGTTTCTGTTGGTCGGACCCAGCATCGCAGGCCCGCGGCATCTGGCAAGTGCGGCTCCGCTGCGAGCCCGGGGTCGCCGCCCGAGCGCCCGGGAGCCTGCACATGCATATGGCAAAGCTCGGCGTAGGCACCGCCGGCGTGGCTCCTGATTTCGTGCACGGTTCGCAGCGCCATCTTCCCGCTCGGTCCGGATCCCACATCCAGCTCATACCAGTTCGAGGACAGAGCGGCGGTTGTTATCTAACAATCCGTCCGGATAGGGATGCAAGGCTTCCTTGATGATCTGGTTCGTGATGTGCGGGCCGTAAAAGTCGCTGGTGTCGATGTGGTTGACGCCTTGCTCGACCGCGTCGCGCAGAACCGCCACGGCGGCGTCGCGGTCCTTCGGCGGCCCGAAGACGCGGGGGCCGGCGAGTTGCATCGCGCCGTAGCCCATTCGCTTCAATGAAATGGAGGTCGCTGGCAGCGTGAATTCGCCACCGAGATTGCTTTGATCAGTCATAGCACTGGTTCCCATTTTGTAGTTGAGATGAAGAAGGGTGTAGCCGAATTTCCCCGCCATTCCTGCGTCGCATGCATCGCCAAAAGCATCGGAA
>JBOHMN010000509.1:0-2194 GCA_050730175.1 Acetobacteraceae bacterium
CCTTTGGGCTTGAGGAACAGCGCTGCTGTTCCTCTGCCCGTCGGCGAGACCGGGGTGTGCAAGCGGCCAGGGGCTTCGCGGGGAACCGGCTGCACGGAGCCGGAGCGCAGCGAAGGCGGAGGAAGCCGGGCGGAAGCCCCTTGAAGCGCGCCGAGGGGCAGCGCCCCTAAGCCCCGCGCAGCGGGGACCCGGCCGCGTCTGCGGTCGAGAGAATCACTTCGCCCGTTCGGGTCGAAGGCGGTGCGCCGTTCGCCAAGCCCATCAAATGCTGAGAGGAGAACGGCGTTCAGCCCGTGACCAGATTTTCCTTCGTCGGCAGCAGCGCATCGTCTATCGCGCGGACGTAGACAGTGACGGGGCGGCCGCCGAGGTGGGCCTGCAGGAACGCACCAGCACGGGAACTTGCACCCATGGCACCTAAATCGATATCTTGTAGTATGGAGTTATTCTCGGGGCCTACATATTGTCCTGCAGGACTTGGCAGCCTTGGCGCAGCCAATGCGCTCCTCGGCCCAACAGCCTCTCTGCTGCCAGCGCAGCCCGTTCGGCCGATGTGGATTTATCTGCGGCGGCGCTTCGGCGCCCTGCTGGGTGATATGCAGATTAGTGATTGGCAGCGGCAAGATGCCAACACAAAGCAAGCGGGCGTCCGGGCCTGTCTGAACCGGTACTATTGGAAGCTCTCGTCGGAAACCGAGAACAGCATGTTGATCGGCTCATGGGGCAAATTGACACAGGTGCGCCCGAGTCACGACATAGACGTGTTGTTCTTGCTGCCGAACGAGATCTATCACCGGTTCGAGCAGCGCAGCGGTAACCAGCAGTCACAAATGCTGCAAGAGATCAAGACGATCCTGGCGGCGACCTACAGCCAGACCACGATGCGCGGCGATGGCCAAGTAGTGATGGTACCCTTCAACACGATGCCAGTTGAAGTCGTGCCAGGATTCCGTTGCTCGGACAACAGCATCATCGTCTGCGATACAAATGACGGCGGCCGCTATAAGATTTCGACAGCGGAAGCCGAGGCACGCGAGCTGGCGGCGTCCGATGCGTTCTGCAACGGCAACACGCGAGCGCTCGCTCGTCTGATGAAACGTTGGGCGCGCGAACGGAATGTCCCGCTGAAATCGTTCCAGCTCGAACGGTTGGCGATCGAGTTTCTGAGTAGCTGGCCTTATAGGCACCACGATCTGTTTTGGTATGACTGGATGGTGCGGGACTTCCTCGGTTATCTCAGGTGCCGGGCAAATGGCTACCTGTTCATGCCGGGCACGAACGAGATGATCGCTTTGGGCTGCGACTGGTTGAGCCGGACCGAGACGGCGCACGCGCATGCCATTACCGCCTGTGACTACGAGCGGGACAATTACGAAGTCCTCGCCGGCGAAAAGTGGCAGGAGATTTTCGGTAGCGGCGTCCCCTTGCGCGTGACGTGAGCGAGCCGGTCCAGGAACTCACCGACGAATGCCGCCGGCAGGAGGAAAACTGCGGCTACACCTCGACGACATTCACGATCTGGCTGCGGTTTCTGCATTACGTGCGGGTGTCCTGTCTGGTCGCGCCGGTCATGTTCGGCGCGATCGCAACCTGGAAGGTGGTCGCCCAGAACTCACCAGTCTGGGCGGCGGTATTCACGCTTCTCGCGACGGTGATCCCGCCGGCCTACGCCGCGTCGCGGACCAGCTCCGCGATTGAACAGTTCGCTACCCTCGGCGGCGAATTTACCAACCTGCGCGACCGGTTCCGCCAGGCGGCCACGATCACGTCAAAGAAATCGTTCACGGAATTCGATGCTGAAGTGGCAAGCCTAATGGATCGGCTCGAGAAGGCGCGGCACCGGATACTCACGCCACCCGAATGGTGCTTTTGGCTTGCGCGCCGCAAGCACAAGGCCGGACACTATCGCCACGATTATGATGAGCAGCTGACGACGACCAAGGATCGGCATTCGCCGTCAAGGGTTGGCTGAGGGGTCGGGTCAATGACACTGAAGAAACGCGAATAGCGTTTCCACTCTAAGCTGTAGCGCGACACGAGTGATGGCCGGTGAGCGACAGGCGGATGGCCGGGGATGTGGTCCTGACGGAAGATCACCTCTCGGTCGGCGCCGTGTTCGGCCCGCCAGGCGCGAACCCGGCGTTCCAGGCTCCGGCGCAGCCGGTCCCAGTCATGATCCGGGTGGCGGCGCTGC
>JBOHMN010000510.1:0-4723 GCA_050730175.1 Acetobacteraceae bacterium
GACCGAGCCACGGTGGCCTGGGCAGCCGCAGTGGTTGCGGTAGCCACATCCGTACCGAGAGTCACGGTCCCCACCAAACTTTCGCCCGCGGCACCGGAAAGGTTACTGCAGATCCAGGATGCACTCCCGAAGCACCGCGAATGCCCACACTATCCGGCGGTCAGCGGGCTGCACCGGCGACTACTGAGGGCCAGGTCAACTCTTCGGACCAGGATCTTGCGCCGCGCGCAGCTCCAGCAGCCGGATCAGGTCGTTCACCACGAACCGGCTCTCCTTCACTTGCAAACCCGCCGCGCCGATGTACTCTACCGTGCGGTGATCAAAGCTTGCGCCATAGGCCCAGGAAATCCATGGGTCCCAGAGCCTGGAGACCAATCTGCGAACGGTACTCTCGGGGCGTACATAATCGAGCAGGCGGATCGGCCGACCGGGTTTTACCACGCGACGCAATTCCCTGAGGGCGGGCAGTTGCAATTCGTCGGGGAGGACGCAGAAAACGAAGCTTGCCACGGCGCCGTCGAATGCGGCGTCGGCGAAGCGGAGATTCGTTATGTCCATTAAACAGAGCTCAACGGCAGCGGTTGTCCCATGTTTTCTTCGCTCGGCCCGGGCCAGCATCGCGGGGCTGATGTCGATGCCGACGATTTCGGCTTCGGGCGGGTAGAACGCGATATTGCGGCCGGTGCCTACACCCGCATCAAGGATACGGCCGGAAAATCCAGCGAATAACTGGGGCCGGATCATCCGGTAGCGATAGCGCTCGAATGGCCACTCGAGCAGATCGTAGAGCGCCGCAATCCGTTCATATCGGCGAAGATTGGTGTTGCGCGCCATTCGCTCAGCGTGGCGTCGAGCTGGCTTCGGTTTGCGACGCCGCGATCGAGACGTACGCCTCGTCCAGGGCCGAGCCCGCCGAACTGCAGCGGTCGATCGCTTCGAGCGCACGCAGCGGGCGTTCGGCAACGTCGTGCCGTCCCGCCGCAAGGGCTTGCCTGAAGACCGCGAGCGCCCTGGCGTCCAGGTCATCGTGGCTGCGCAACGCGGCCCTCCTTCCGCCCTCTCACATGCCGCTCTTGATGCCCGCCCGGGCAAGAAGAGCGTTCCCCGGGCAGGTCGTACAAAAGCCGAGGACCATCCCGATCTGCATCACGAACCCGAAGACCACCGAAGTCAGATCGGGCGTCTCCGCCGGCAATAGCACGTATCGGACCGGAGCACGTTCAGGTTGACTGAACATACTCTGCTCTGCCTGACCGAGCGGGTTTACGCGCTCCTGGATCGCTTCGCGATTCCAGTTAAGCGCGATCCGCTCTAGCGACATCCAGCCGAACATTACGGGTCCAATGGCGATCAACGAGAGGCTGTCACCTTTCACGGCGTCCCGGATCGCCGTGCCGGGAAGCACGCCGCGCATGCCACGGGTCGGGAAATACTGGAATGCGATCCCGAACATCTAGGCGATCACAAACTCCGCCGCATAATCGGCGAACAGCCGCTGTCCGAACAACGTCCAACCCGCCGCCAGCACGATCGGCGCGCCAATAATGTCGCCGAGCACGTCGCCGCCGCTGCAGTGGCTGACCGACAAAAAGATCAATTCCCAGAACGGCTTTGCGCGGCCCATGTCCGGCGCGTCTCTTGCCATCGGCCTGCCGAGCGAGCTGCCCCCGGTTTCTCTGGACACGGTATTGTCGAGAGAAAAGAGAGCAGAGGTCTGGCTTTGATCGAGGAAAAGAGAGTGGGCGCGCCGGTTGATGGGCCTGTGGGCGGCGAGGGGATGCGCTGCGCCTCCTGCGTTGCCCGTGTAGAGCGGGCACTTCGGAGACTACCGCAGGTGACGGAGGCCTCGGTCAACCTGGCGACCCAGCGGGCGCACGCCACGGTGCTTCAAGGGGCGGCGAGTACCGAGGCGCTCGTCGCCGCCGTGCGGCGTGCGGGGTACGAAGCGGCCCCGGTGGAAGTCGTCGCGCTGCCAGCGGAGGCGGCCCGGGCCGCAGCAAGGAACCGGCGTGAATTGGCCCACGTCGTCGCGGCCGCCGCACTTTCGGCGCCACTGGTCGCGGGCACGGCGGCACATCTCGTCGGGGCCCGCTGGATGGTGCCCGGCTGGGGGCAATTCGCGCTGGCCACCATCGTACAGTTCTGGCTTGTCTGGCGGTTCTATGTCGCTGGCTGGAAGGCCGCGCGGGCACTCTCCGGCACAACATGGACCTGCTGGCGGCGCTCGGCACCGCCGCCGCCTTGGGGGCTCAGCGTCCATGAGCTTCTGATCGCAGCGCCGGGGCACCAACCGACGCTCTATTTCGAAAGCTCGGCGCTCCTCATCACATTCATCCTGTTCGGCAAATGGCTGGAGGCCAGAGCCAAGCGACAGACGGCTTCGGCGATCCGGGCGCTGATGGGCCTTTGCCCCGATACTGCCAGCGTGCGACGGAATGGCGTGGAGCGTGCGGTTCCGCTGCCGCAGGTTGCAGCGGGCGACGTGGTGGTGGTTCGCCCCGGAGAGCGGATCCCGATCGATGGAAGGGTGATCGAGGGTGGCGGCCAAGGTAAACCTGCGGTCGCCTCACTGCGGTTCAGTCAGGCAGCGCGAGCACGTTCTTGGCGATGATGTTGCGCTGGATCTCGTTGGTGCCGCCATAGATCGAGGTGGGGCGGGACTGGATGAAAAGCCCGGACGGATGCAGTTCCTTGTTGCCTCCCATCGGCTCGAGCAGCCCGGCATTTTCCCCGGCAAATTCCAGCATCGTTTCGGTGATGCGCTGGAAGAGCTCGCTTTGGTTTACTTTCAGCATCGAGACATCGGCGCCGAGCGCTTCGCCATGGCGCACCCGCTCGGCGAACTCCTCATAGAGGGCTCGATGGTCGGCAAGGTCGAGACGCAGGCGCGTGTAGCGATCACGGAAGGCTGGATCATCGGCCACACCCATCCGCTCGGCGAGCAAACGCAGGCGCGCAAGCGCGTAGGAGGCCTGTCTGGGCGAGCCGAGCAGGAGGCGCTCGAAGCCGAGGAGCGCCTTGGCCATGGTCCAACCGTGATTGATCTCGCCCACCAGGTTGTCGCACGGGACGCGCACGTTGTCGAAGAAGATTTCGCAGAATTCGTCGTGCAGATCGAGATTGATGATGGGCCGGACGGTGATGCCGGGAAGCTCCATCGGCACGAGGAGAAAGCTGATGCCCTGCTGCTGCTTCGCACTCCGGTCGGTGCGGACGAGGAGGAAAATCCAGTTGGCGTCGGTGGCAAGAGTGGTCCAGGTCTTCTGGCCGTTGACGCGCCAGTGATCGCCGTCGAGCACGGCCTCGGTGCGGAGGCTCGCGAGATCGGAGCCGGCGTTCGGTTCGCTGTAACCCTGGCACCAGATGTGCTCGCCCGAAAGGATTTTCGGGAGGAAGAATCGCCTCTGCGCATCGGTCCCGAAGCGGATCAAGAGCGGGCCGATCATGGTGATCCCCATGTCGTTGAAGCGGGCACAGCCGTGCCGTTCGAACTCCTCGATCATGATGAGCTGGCGGGCCGCAGAAAGGCCCATGCTGCCCCATTCGCGCGGCCACCCGGGGGCAAGCCATCCGGCACGGGAAAGCGTAAGGTACCACGGTCTGGTATCGCGAAAATGCAGGCGCTTCGGAGGATTGCGCAGCGCCGGCGGATAATTGACGGCGAGGAATGCGCGGACGGCGGCGCGGAATTGAGGTTCGTCGAGTGCCGCGAGAACTTCGGGCGAAGTGTCAGGCATCCTGCCCCTCCTGTGCGAGTGCGCGGACTTCAACACCTGTATCTTACAAACAAAGGCTCCTGTCGGCACACTCGCTCCTTGTTTTCAGTGGCCTGCTTATCCCCTTACGGTTGTTACCGGGGGCAACAACCGACGGGGTCAGGACACAGCACGGCGTAGCGGGCGCGGTGCAGAGCAGCACCGCCGAACAGATTGGCGTGCACCATGGCTTTGCGCAGGAAGAGGCCGATGTCGGCCTCGTCGGTATAGCCGACCCCGCCATGGAGCTGGATTGCCTGGCGCGTGATGAAGAGCGAGGCATCGGCGGCACGAGCCTTGGCGCGCGAGACGGCGGCGCGGCAGAGCGAAAGATCGGGCTCGCGATCGAGGGTAGCGGCAGCGGATTGCACGCTGGCACGCATCAGCTCCCATTGGATTTTGAGATCGGCGGCGCGATGCCGGAGCGCCTGGAAGCTTGCGATCGGATGGCCGAACTGCACGCGGGTCGCGAGGTAATCGAGCGTGATTTCGAACGCCCGGCGAGCGACGCCCAGGAGATAGGCGGCGGTAGCGAGTGCTGCTTCTTCCAGTGCGCGCGCCAGGCTGCCCGGGACCGGGATCGCCGGGGCACGATCGAAGGCAAGGGTGCCGAAAGTGCCGCCGTCCTGGGTGCGTTCTGGGGAGAGGCTGATGCCCGGAGCATCGCGGGGGAGCAGCGCCAGCCCTTCGCGGGCCGAGACGAGGAAATGATCCGCGCCGCCGGCCATCGCAACAAAGAGCTTCCTGCCGCTGAGGCGGCCGTCGCGAAGCGTGGTTTCGCCGGCGGGATCGAGGCTGTTCGCCCGTTCCTGCCATGCGGGAAGGACGAGGGAGGTGCCGGCGAGGAGACCGGCCAGCGGGGCGCCTGAGAGGGCGCGAGCCGCCATCGCGGCTTGGATCAGCGGCTCGGGGACCAGGCCGGCGCCGAGCTCTTCGGCGAGGGCGGCGAAGCCGCGCATGCCGAGCCC
>JBOHMN010000511.1:0-4518 GCA_050730175.1 Acetobacteraceae bacterium
GTCGTCAACAGCAAGAGCACGGGCGTAGCGCCGAGCCAGGGATGGCTCGAACGCCATATCCGCGCTGCGGACCAGACGGCTCGGCAGAGCGCGGACCAAGGTATGCGAGACGACTGCGCCGCGCTCCGGACAATGGGAGCGACCAATCCCAACTGCCCACCGCAGTAGATCCCGAGGCCGCGCCGCATGCGAATGACGGGATTCAACGTCTTCGAGTTTATCTATCAGACTTACCTGACAAGCATCGCTGGCGCACTCTCGTCGGTCGTGGACAAGGCGCTTGCTGCGGCCAGAGGACCTCTGGACGTTACGCTTGTCCTCCTCCTGATGATCTACGGTTATGAAGTGCTCACTGCCCAGGGAACGACGTTTAGGCAGGCAATGAGCCGGTTCATGCGGATCGCCGCGGTGGTCTTTCTGTTGGCCAATGCTTCCGCCTACAACTATTACGTGGTGTCTTTCTTCACCACTGGGCTGCCGAACTTCTTCGCGCAGCATATCGCGGGTGCCCCGGGCGGCACAAACCCCGGCGCGACGTTCGACACTGTTCTGACGAGCATGTGGTACGACACGACGCTGGTTTGGAGAAATGCTCCCGGTTGGATCAAGGCGATCTTCTTCGACATGGCTGCCTTTGCAGCTTTCGGGATCGTCGCCTGTTCTTTGGTTGTGATGTTCGCCGTCTTTCTCGTTGTTCAGATGCTCATTGGCGTGACGGTGACAATCGGCCCCATCCTCATTCTGGGGTGGCTCTTTGATTATAACAGAAAGATCGTCAACGGCTGGATCGACGTTTTGCTAACGCTATCTCTCGTCACGCTCGCCGTAAATGTTCTGCTCGAGCTGCTTGTGACAGCAATGAAAGCAACGTTAGACAACACCGTACTCACGGGTCCCGCAACCGACCAGCTTCTGAGTTTGCTTGGAATTTCTCTCGTTGTTCTCGTCCTTAGCGCGTCCGTTTTGGTCCTCCCGCGCATGATTGAGCGCATCGCCGGCGGGGTAGCGGCCGGTGTGGGCCTGGAGAGCGCTGGCCGCTGGCTGCGCACGCAGCCGTCTTGGGGAGCCGGCGGTCAGATTGGTCAGCAGAGATCTCCGATCGTTGCATCAGAAATACGGGGTACGCGCCGTAGCACCGCCGCCACAGCGGCACAGAACGCGCGGCGGATCGTGAACCGGCTGCGCGGCCGGAAGGAAGGGTGAGGGGCATGCGCTCGGTTCTGATCCTCATGCTGATCGCAGGGCTGCTTGCCGGATGTTCCGACGGTGAGCCTTTGCCGCAGGCTCGTGGCTCGCTCTTCCCGCTGAATGCCGGACTTTGGAATCCCACTCCGAGTGATCTTGCGCAGGTCCCGAAGGTCGCACAGCAATGAACGCCGAGACAGAGGCGCCGCCGGTCGATGCCGCGCACCTCGCGGATTACTTCCGGGAGGTCGAGAGCTTCCAGGCTCACCGCGTGCGGAGCGCGAAGCGCACCGCAAGAGTTGCTTCTGTCGTCGCCGGCCTGTCGTTGCTGGCGAACGTAGCCCTGGCGTTCACTGTGGCCTCGATGCTGCCACTCGAACGCCTGGTGCCGCTGCCGATGTGGGTGCGGGCGGACGGGACGGTCGACGTTCTGCCGAAGATGTCGGACCTGCCACCGACGCAAAGCGTGGCGGTCACCCGTGCGGCAATCTGGCAGTACGTCCGGAACCGCGAGGGCTACGATTTCGCGGACGCGCGCTACCGCTACGACGTGGTGTCGATGATGTCGGCACCCGATGTCCGGGATGCCTATCAGCAGTGGTTCCTGCCGGCGAACAGGTCGAGCCCTCAGAACACGGTCGGCCGCAAAGGCCAGGTCGACCTCGCGCTGGTCAACATGTCCTTCGTCCGCCCGCAGGTGGCGATGGTGCGCTATCAGCGCACGGTCGTGGTGTACGGCGAGCCCGCGCAGACGACGACCTGGACGGCAACCGTCGGCTTCGAGCGGGTCGAAAGCCTTCCGGTGCAGGACAGGATTTCGGATCCGGGTGGGATCGTTATCACGAATTATCAGAATTCCGAGGATTCGGCGCCATGACCCGGCGCGGCGGTCTGATGGGCGCGGCGATTCTCTCGCTCATGCTGAGCACTCCGGCCTTCGCGGTGGAATACCCGAAGGCGGGAAGCCTGGATTCCCGCATCCGCTACGTGCCGTACGAGGCGGGCAATGTCGTCGATATCTGGACGGCGCCGGGCGCGGCGATGGCGATCGAGTTCGCGCCCACGGAAGTCGTGCAACAGGTGGTCGAGAGTGACAGCGCGTTCCTGCAGGCCAAACCCGCCGGCAATTTCGTCTTCTTCAAGCCGATGGGGATCCTCTCCGCGCAGCCGGTGCTGATCGTGACGAGAAGAGCCGCCGGGTCGCTCAGGCGCTACACCTTCCAGTTCGAGACCGTGCAAAGTAAGCTCGGCGCCGGCGCCAACGTCGATTACACGGTCGTCTTCACCTATCCCGCGGATGCGGAGAAGCAACGTCTGGCGGTCGCGAAGACGGCTGCGGCCAAAGCGGAGCAGAGAGCCGCCCGGACACGCCTCGCGGAAATCGCAGACGGCATGAAGACGGGCGCGGTCTCGCTGTATGGCGGGCAGCACAACTATCGCTACGCCGCCCGTGGCGATCACTCCCTGGCACCCGCCGAGGTGTCCGACGACGGCTACAGCACGGTGTTCGTCTTCCCCGGCAACGAGCGGATTCCGGCGATCCTCCGGATCGACCCGGACGGCAAGGAAGCTGTTGCGCAGACTTCGGTGCACGGAGACGCGATTGTCGCCACCGGCACGGCGCGCGAGTGGGTGCTGCGCGACGGCCGCGCCGTGCTCAACATTTACGATCTCGGCTACAGCTCGGTCGGCACCACGCCGGGAACGCACACGATCAGCCCGAGTGTTGTGCGGACATTGCGGGACGCCGGCGATGCCGGGTGAGTCGCGCGACCCGCCCTGGGGACAAGTGCCTGGCGCGGCATCGCCGGTTCAGAACGATGTCTCCGCCGTCGGCGCCGGCCGCGCGTACCTGAGAACCGGCCAGAAGCTTGGATTCGTGATCGTCGGCGGATTGCTCATGCTCGGCGCGGCCATCCTGTTCCATCACGAGGGAAATCATCACGCGCAGCAATCGCAAGTAGAGAGCACGGCGGTCGGCACGGGCAGCATCGGGCGCGGCCTCGAGGCTCCGATGCAGAACGCGCCGCCGGCCAGGCACCCGACGCCGGCGCCGCTGCCGGCTCCTGTGCCGAACTCACCGCCGCTGCTGACCGGGATGCTTCCGGTCCATCACGAATCTCCAGCCGAGAAGGCGCTGAACGCACCGCTCATGACCTACAGCACCGGCAACACCGTCTCCGCGGCTGCAGCGCGGCCGGAGGCCTCCGTTGCGGTGAATGCCGCGGGACAGCCGGCCTCGGCGGATCCTCTGGCAATACGGCTCTCCGCCACGATGCTGGGCACGGCCTATGCGAGCCTGCTGCCGCATCCGAACCTGACGATCCCCACCGGCACGCTCATTCCCTGCACGCTGCAGACCGCGATCGACAGCGGGCTGCCGGGGTTCGTGACGTGCGTGCTGCCGCAAGCGGTGCGCGGTGCGACCGGTGCGGTGACTCTGCTCGACCGCGGAACGAAGGTGCTGGGGGAAGTGCAAGGCGGACTCGTGCGGGGCGAGTACCGGCTGTTCATCCTCTGGACGGAGGCGCGCACGCCCCAGGGCGTGGTGATCAATCTCGCTTCGCCGGCGGCCGGGCCGGTCGGAAGGGCAGGGGTCTCGGGCGCCGTCGATTATCATTTCTGGCAACGCTTCGGCGCAGCACTGATGTTCACGATCCTCGGTGGCGGCCTGCAAGCCGGCGCAAATGCGGTGCAGAATGGCACCGGCAACACCTTCTTCCAGTATTTCCAGCCGGCCGCAGGTCAGGTCGCCAACACCGCCCTCGAGGCGCAGATCAACATCCCGCCGACGCTGAAGAAGAACCAGGGCGACAGCGTCTCGATCTTCGTTGCTCGCGACCTGAATTTCTCCGACGTCTACAAGCTGCAAACGACGGCGCCATGAATGCGGAGCCTGCGTCGGAGACCGGCAGTGAGTACCTCGCCCGGCAAACGCGGCAAGGGCTCATGCGCATCGAGGCCTGGCTCGCCTGGTTCTGCCTCGGCGTGCGCCCCGGATCGGTGACCGAGCGGCAGAGACAGAGGAACCGCGAGGAGTTCTTGCGGGCGAGGCAAGAGCTGACGGTGTTCTGCATTCTCTTCACCGTCACGGTGATCATCCTCGAAGCTGCGGTTGCACGGTTGTCCGCACAGGCGGGCCTTCCTCATCCGTACGATCGTTCCTGGCTGACAGCACTTCCCGTGAGCGGCGTGTGGGGCCTGAAAGCCTGCCAGGCCGTCATGAACCGCCGGCGGCGGAAGATCTGGAAGGACGTCTGGCGGTGAGCGCGCTTGCGGAGCTGCTTCTCACCGAAAGCCCCGCCGCGCCGCTGCTGCGGTTCCTCCTGGAGC
>JBOHMN010000512.1:0-2231 GCA_050730175.1 Acetobacteraceae bacterium
GGGCTTGATCCTGCCCTGGTGCAACACCGCGACCATGAATCTGCACCTCGCCGCCATCTCGCCGATATCGCCCCCGGCCGCCATGCGGTCCTGCTGCTCGATCAGGCCGGGTGGCACCTCTCCGCCAGTCTCACCGTGCCGGACAACATCACTATCGTCCCGCTGCCGGCGAAATGCCCCGAGCTGAACCCTCAGGAAAACATCTGGCAGTTCATGCGCGGCAACTTGCTTTCCAACCGCGTGTTCCGCGACGCCGACGACCTTCTGAACCACTGCTGCCATGCCTGGAACCAATTGCAGCAACAGCCTTGGCTCGTGATGTCAATCGGAATGCGCGGCTGGGCACATGGGTTCTGATCAGCGAGTCTTGTAAGAGGGGCAAAAGTGTGGGCGGCGCGGCCGATCAGGCGGGCCGCATCCGTGCTCTGACATAATGGTCAAGCGGTCCGATGGTTGCATGTCCGGGGACTCCGAGCCTGCTGCCCAGATGATCCCAGACCGCGATGCCGAGCTTGTCACAGGTCTTTGCGAGGCTTTGGAAGGCGTCTCGGCAATCACGACCGAGGTCGCTGCGTGTCCCGGCGCTGACTTTCCGTCGGGTGAGCTGACAGCGGATGTCGTTCTCCGAGCGGTTGGTGTGGAGTGGGATGTCCGGATGATCCGGCACCATCGACAGTTCGGCCTCGTTGGCATGCAACCGTGCCAACAGCCGATCCAGTGTGGCAAAGCCGGTGCGGCGGCGGAAGATGCGGTCGAACCGGGCGCGCAACGCGAGTGACCGGCTCCGGCCGGGTTTAAGCCGGTATGCTTTGAGGCTGGCGTAGAAGTTCCAGATCAGGCCGCGAACCTTCTTCCGGGCGGCACGGTGCCGATCGGTGAAGGTGTCCAACTTGTGCACCAGCCGTTCGGCGTGAACCCAGCATAGCGCGTGCCGGCCGATGTTGAATTGCCCGGCATCGTCACTCAGCACCACGGCATCGCACAGGAACCCGTGTGACTGAACACTGCCCCACAATGCGCCCTCGGAGGCGACCCGCACCGGATCAGGAAGGACGCTCGGCGCGTCAAAGTCCAGGCGGTCGAGATGCGCCTTCCAGGCGGTCTGGTCGGCGAACCACCTCTCCGGCCCGGCTCTCAGACCGGCAATCGTGGTTGCTGGCAGACCCCGGGGTTCGCATGTAGTCATAGGCGGCCTCGTTCAGCACGTAGCCGGTGTAGCCGGCACGCAGCAGATCGAGGAAGTTCAGCCGGCTTTTCGACTGCCGCGTGCCGAACCAGTCATTGCCGATCTGCGTGCAAAAGCCGCTCTTCCCCGCATGACGCGCACCGGTGTCATCAACGGACACGAACGGCGAGGTCTGCAATCCGGCGCGCAAGACATCCTGGGCTTCGGCGATGAAACCTTACAGATCGCGCGCACCGAAATCACCAGATCCTGCACCGGAAACGGCTCGTAACCCTTGAAACGCGAGCCCTCCGGGACCGAGGCGTCAACCACCCGCTCCTCGATAGTGACCCTGGGCGTGACCTTGCCACGACCCCGCCGCTTCTCCTTTCCGGCGGCCTTCGATGGTTCGGTGCCCTTGTCCATGCCACTCGGCTTGATACTCGGGCGGCCCTTCCGGTCTTTCAAACGCGCGATCTCGCCGCGTAGGTCGCTGTTCGCCCGTTTCAGGGTGGCGATTTCGCCAAACAGTCCAACCAGCAGAGCTTCAAGCTCTGCACGGCTCAGTCCGGAGAGCGACGGCCGTGGCGGCACATCCCCGTAGAGAATCGAACGCCCCGAGCCGACGCAAGAGAAAAATCACCCGCCGCCCACACTTTTGCCCCTATTACCGTAGTGCCGGCGGCGACGTCGGCAGGGCATTGGGCGGTCGCACTCAAGATGATTACGGCTCTCGCCGATATCTCCGACGAGATCTACGTCATTCTGCGGGGAGGTGCGCTTCCGATCTTCCACCCCTCTACGGTCAGTCCTGCCGCGACGGTATCGAGCCGCGCGTTGGAAGGCGCTCTGACGCGGCATTACGGCTACGCGCGTGTTCAGGGCGGCAAAGGCTCGCACGTAAAGCTCGCGAAGCCAGGCGCGCCGCCCATAATCATCCCCGGGAACCGGTCCGTGCTCTCGCCTGATATCGTGAAGCAGACGCTCAAAGCGATCGGTGGCTATGCAATATCCAGACTTTCGGACCTCCTCAACGGCAGGCTGCCCTCGCCGGGCGCCCCAAGCG
>JBOHMN010000513.1:0-32401 GCA_050730175.1 Acetobacteraceae bacterium
CCCGATGGCCGAGGGGGCGAAAGCGGTGCTCAGAATCACGCTCGCCTGCGCCACACCCGAGGCGACATTCTCGGCGCTCGGAGTGGATCGGCTGCGGTTCTTCCTACGTGGCGGGGCGGCGGTCGCGCTCTCGCTCTATGAGCTGCTCGTGGGCCAGACGATTTCGGTTGCCTTTGCCGACGGGCCGGCTGACGCCAACCCGGTGATCGCGCCCGCGAGTTCGATTGCAGCGGTCGGCTTCGCGCCCGATGAAGCGCTGCTGCCGTGGCCGGCACGCAGCTTCGCAGGGTTCCGGCTGCTCTCGGAGCTGTTTGCCTTTCCGGAGAAGTTTCTTTTCATCGACATCACCGGGATCGAAGCCAAGACTCTGGTTGCGGCCGGCAAGCGGCTTGAGATTTTTGTCTACCTGAGCCGCGCCGTGGCGGAGCTCGAGCGCGCGGTCGGGCCGGAATCGCTGGCGCTTGGTGCAAGCCCGATCGTCAATCTTTTTCCGCAACGCTGCGAACCATTGGCCTTGACGGAGACCGACACGGAGTACCGGCTGGTTGCCGACGCGAGACGGCAAGCCGGGCTGGAAATTTATGCGGTGGAGCGGGTGCGCGAGACCCGGGCGGACGGCTCTTCCCGCCCTTGGCATCCGTTCTACCGGCTGAGCCCGACCGGGACGGAAGACGAAGAGCCCGCGGGGTTTTATCACCCGGTGCGCCGGGCGGGTGCGCCGGCCACCGGCGGCAGCGAGGTATTTATCGAGCCGTTCGAAACCGGCGCCGTGGTGAGCCGTCCGGCGGACGCGGTGCTGTCGGTCGATGCGCTCTGCCTCAACCGCGACTTGCCCGCGGATCTGCCGTTCGGCGGGGGCCACCCGAGGCTTTCGCTGGTGACCGGTGCGGCGGCGCTGGCTAGCGTGAACTGCCTTTCGGCGCCCACCCCGACACTCCGCCCGCCACTCCGCGAGCGCGGCTTCTGGCGGTTGGTGTCGCATCTTTCGCTGGGCCACCTTTCCGTTGTCGGCGGTGAACAGGGGGCGCACGCTTTGAAGGAGGTGCTGCGGCTCTATGACCTTCGCGATTCCGCCGAGACACGCGCGGCGATCGAGGGATTGGTCGGGGTGAGCGCCCAAGCAGGCGTGGCGCGACTCCCGGGCGGACGGCTTGGCGCCTTTTGCCGCGGCCTTGACGTCACCCTTGAGTTCGATGCGCGCTCGTGGCAGGCGGCGGGGCCTTACCTCATGGCCAGCGTGCTCGAAAGGTTCCTGGCGCTGCACGCCTCGGTCAATTCCTTCGTGCGCACACGCGCCATTCTGCGCGGGCGGACGGGTACCGCGGCAAGCTGGCCCGCGCGGGCGGGTGCCCGCGTATTGTTGTGAGTGCTCTACTGTGAATGCTGGCACTCCGCTCGAGCGCCTGGCCCAGGAACCACGGCGGTTTCGTTTCGAAGCGGCGGTGCGGCTCATTCTCTCGGCCATTGGGACGGCGGACCCTGCGGCGATCCGCTTCCGTACGTTGCCGGGGCTCTCTTATCCACCGGCCGAGGTGATGGGCTTTGAGCCTCCGGCGGAAGGTGAACCGGCGCGGCTGACGGTGGCGCACATGGGGCTTGCCGGTCCGATGGGTGTGCTACCGCGGTTCTACACCGAGGTGCTTTCCGCCACGTTGCGTGACCGTTCCACTGCGCTCAAGGATTTCCTGGATTTGCTGGCGACGCCCATGATTGCCGCCTTCGCCGCGGCCGGCAGCAAGTACCGGCTGCATCTGGCGGCGGAGCGGGCCCGGTTTGGTGCCGCAGGAGATGCAGACGCGCTCTCGGCTGCGCTGCTCTCATTCACGGGCTATGCGGTCGCCGGGCTTGCCGAGCGGCTGATCGCGGGCAGGGCGCCCTTGATTTATTACAGCGGGCTGTTTGCCGAGCGCGTCCGCTCGGCGGAACGGCTGGCGGCGCTGGCCTCGGACTGGCTTGGCCGGCCGGTCGAGGTAGTACAGTTTGCCGGCGGATGGTTGTCGCTGCCGCCTTCGGAGCGCACGCGGCTTGCAGCGAATCCGGAAACGGGTGGTTGGAGCCGGCTGGGCCGCGATGCAGCGATCGGCGTCCGGGCTTGGGCGCCCGAATCGCGAGTCGTCCTCCGCATCGGGCCCCTGGATCGGGCAGCCTTCGAGTCGCTGCTCCCGGGAGGCACGGCCCTCAGAAGGTTCGTCTCGCTGATCCGCGCCTTTCTTGGTTTCGAGACCGGATTTGCGATCAACCTAGTGCTGGCACGCGCGGAAGTGCCGCCGTTCAGGCTGGGCGGGGCGACGGAGCCACCGCCGCGGCTTGGCTGGAATACCTGGTTTCCGGCGAGCGATAGGTCGGCGGCGAGCGCCCGCAACAGCGGCCCGGCGGCGGAGCCCCTGTTCGAGGCTGAAGTCGTCGAGCGAGCGGGGGCGGCCGAATGAGCGACTGGGGTGGTGGCTACGTCACCGATATTGGCTATCTTCTGAGCTTTCATCCCGAGCAGGCGCCGGCCCATCTGGCGTTGGCGACTTTACTTAACGGCGTCGCCACCGAGGTGATCGAGAAGCCCGAAGGGCTTTCCTACCTCGAGCTCGGGTCGGGGCTTGGATTCACCGCATCGCTGCTCGCCGCGAGCAACCCGTCCTGGCGGGTCACTGCGATCGATTTCAATCCCGAGCACATCGCAGAAAGCCGCAGCTTCGCTACGGACGCCGGGGTCGGGAATGTGACATTTCTCGAGGCAGATTTCGCGACCCTGGTAGATTCGCCTCTGGCGGCGCAAGTGCCAGAGGCGGATGTCGTGAGCCTGCACGGCGTCTGGAGCTGGGTTTCAGAAGCGGCGCGGGCAGGGATTGTGAAGCTGCTCGCGGCGAAGGTCCGGGCGGGCGGGCTGGTGCATGTCAGCTACAACGCGCTGCCCGCCTGGCAGGGTGCACTCGGGATGCAGCGCCTGGTACGTGAGGCGGGGCGGAAGCTTGCCGGGCGGAGTGACAGGCAAGCGCAAGCCGGATTGGGCGTGGTCCGCGCGCTGGTTGCGGCGGGTGCGCGGCATGTCGGGAAGGATGCTTTCTCAAAGGAGTTGCTCGGGCGTTTGAACGGCGCGGCCGTGGGTTACCTTGCGCACGAGTTCATGAACCAGGATTGGCGGCCGGCGTTTCATGCCGATGTGGCGAAGGCGCTGGCCGAAGCGAAACTTTCGTTTGTCGGCTCGGCGCGACTATTCGAGAACTTTCCTGATCTGACGATGAATGAAGCCGAACGGGCGGAAGCAGCCCGCTTCGATGATCCGCTGCTGGTCGAGCTGATCAAGGATATGAGCGGGGGACCGGCGCTACGCCACGATGTCTACGTCCGGGGTGCGCGCCGGCTCGGCGAGAATGAACGCGACCACATCCTTTCCGGGCTGACGCTGGTGCTGACTGAGCCGCCGGGCCGGTTCGCGTTCGAGATGGAGGTTGCCGCTGGCAAAGCGACGATGAACCGCGACTCCTACGGCCCGATGGTCGAAGCGCTGGCAGCGGCACCGCAAACCGTTAGCGGGCTGATCGCGCTCGGGGCGGCGCAGCAAAGCCGTGCGACGCCGGCGGAAGTCGCGGCGATGCTGGTTGGTTCCGGTCAGGCGATGGTAGCATTTCGTCCGGCATCCGGCCGGTTGGCGGAGCTTGATCGTTTCCATGCCGCCGCAGCCGGGCGTGCCCGTCGGTTCGACAAGCTGGCGCGGCCGATCGCCCTGGCGAGCCGCCGCCTCGGCTCCGGCGTTTTGGTGCCGGCAGTAGAACTGCTGGTTCTGAACCGGCTGCTCAGCGAGGGGGCGGCGGAGCCTTTAGTTTGGGCCCGGCTGATAGCACCCGGGAGCGATGACGCGCAGGCCGAATCGCTGGCCAAGGAAATCGCGCGCATCCTCGAGGAACGCACGCAGATTTGGCGTCTTGCCGGCGTGGTCTGATCTGCCGCAACCAGAGGTTTGTGTTATGCTGGATCCTGCTCGGGTGCAGGAGCCCGCGCGGTCACGGTTGGCCGCGCAGCGAAGACGGGCTGTCCGAGCGGATTCGCAGCAGGCGCGGCCGGCATCGCCGGCGGAGCCATGGAGGAGATAGGAACGTTATGCGCACCGGCCTTGCCGCTGCCGCTGCAGCGGCCACGCTGCTTGCCCTGACCCCGATCGGGCGGGCGCAGGAAACCAACCCGTCGACGCAGCAGATCATCAAGTCGCTGACCCCGACGGGCAATCTGGGCACGACGCGGGGAATCCGTCTGGCCCCTGCGCCGGCAGCCCCGGCTCTGGCGACTCCTGCTGCCGCGGCGGCGCCAAGCCCGGCTCCTGCGGCAGCCGCACCAAGCCCGGCTCCTGCTGCAGCGGCGCCGGCGGCGAGCCAGCAAGCCGCGCCTCCGGCGGCGCCTGCTCCGGCGGCGACCACGCCGGCCGCACCATCCGTCAATTTAAACGTCGAATTCGCCACGGATTCCGCGGCCCTGACTCCTGCGGCGCGGCAGACACTCGATTCGCTCGGCGAGGCGCTGAGCAGCCAGCAGCTTGCGGCGTATCGCTTCCGCATCGAGGGTCATACCGATACCGTCGGCAACCCGGAGTATAATCTCGCGCTGTCACAGCGGCGGGCTGACGCGGTCGCGGCTTATCTCGAACAGAAATTCGGCATCTCGTCCACGCGGCTGGAGACGGTCGGCATGGGCGAGAAGGGCCTCCTGGTCCCCACGCCGCCGAATACGCCTGAGCTCAAGAACCGGCGGGTGCAGGTGATCAATATCGGCACCTGACGGGGGATCCGCCCGGGTGACGGGCGAGGAGAGCGACAAGACCGTCCGGGCTGCCAAAGCGCGGTGGCCAGAGCCGCCGCAATCCTCCGGTCCCGGACGGCGGCTGTTTGTCTGGGCGATCGCGGCAGCCGTCGTCGTGATCGCGTTGGCTGTCTATTACGTTTTCCTGCGGCCGCCGGCATTTCACATCCGGACAGCGAATCGTGCGGGGATTCTGGCCGCCGAGCCGCAACGCCTGCTGATCTTCCGTTACAGCAACGATCCACACATCGTGGTATTGGATTTTCCGAGCCTGCACCAGCAGGGGCAAATGCTCAACCGTGTTGCCGCCTTTGTCGAGAAGGCGGACGCGCCGCACGACCGGGTGCTGACGGACGCCGGACTGGCGGCTGCGATCAAAGAGAGCGGTTCTACTCCGGACAATTACTATTACGGGCACGATTACCGGGCCGCGGATCTCGCACGGTTCTTTGGCCTGATGGCCCGCGATCACGTGGCGCCCGACCCGGAGGAGCGGCGGCTGCACGCATTGCTGACCTTTCTCCATTGGTTCGCCCCGGATGCGGTGGGAGCCCTCATCACGCTGCCTGGGCCCGGCAAAGCTCCCGGCCTCGATGCCAAGGGCCGTGCAACGATACTCGAGCATGAACTCTCGCACGGCGCCTATTTCACTATTCCGGCGTACAACGCTTACGTGCATCGCTTCTACGAGACGGGCCTCGATGCCAATGATCGGGCCGCATTTCGTAAGTTCCTGGTGAGCGAAGGCTATGACAAGACGATCCATGACCTCATCATCAACGAAACCCTGGCCTACCTGATGTTCACGCCGGATCCGCGCTTCTTCAGCGCGTCTGTGGTGGGCTTGCCGCCGGCGCGGATCGAGGCGTTGCGCGAAGCCTTCTGGCCCGGCATTCCGGTCGGCTGGCTCAGGCGGTTCGTGCCGAAGGCGGCGCTGGTTTCCGAAGGGAGCCGCGCGGCGCCCGCAAGAGCAATATCACCCTGACTGGAATCGCCAGATGCCGGTCAGGGTGATGAAGGTGCTCGAGAAAACAAACATGGAGCGGGTTCAGCCAGCCTAAACGCGCTAAGCCACGGCGGCGCAGAAGGCGGCCTCAGGGCTTGGGCTTTTCGTGCGTCTCCAGCAGGAACGCAGTTCCGTCGAGGTGCTCGCCTCGGCTTTGGGCGGCGTCGAGTGCTGCTGCCAGAGCCGGCAGATAGGCGCTTGCCCGCTCGCTCTCCGGGCGTTTCGTGGCAAAGAGTGGCTTCGCGGAGGCAATCGCCACGATCATGTCACGGCCATAGGGCGGGCCGACCGTCCACGCTGGCGTGCCGTGCAACAGGAGCGCGGCACCGGCTTCCTCAAGGCGCGCTGGGTTTCCAGGCCCAGGGTCGAGATGCGCGACCGAGCCGTCGCTTGCGAAATAGTCGACGGTAAGCCAGGCAGGGAACTCAGGCATCGAGAGGTGGAATGCGATCGGGTCGCCGTCGCTGAGCACCGTTTTCCCGCTCTTGAGACCCAGTGTGAAGCCGCCGCCTGGTGCGCCGAACGAAGCTGCCACCGGGCGGAGCAGGTTGAGCACCTGGCAATACGTGGCGGCAGCGCCGCCGCTGAATGTGGTGACCTTCCAGTTGACTGCGGCGGTGGGTGCGGCGTTGAAGAGCGCCTGGTGGAGTGCTGCCGGCGCGCCATTGCCGGCCAGGCCGGCCAAGGAGACGCTGCCGGCAGTTGCCACCGAGCCATTCACGAGCGTGCAAGGAATCGGCGCAATCGCGCTGGCGAGCGCTTTCGCAATGGCTGCGGGCGAGGCGGCGACACTGGCGACGACAGGGGCGGATTGCGGTGGCCCGGCTGGCGTTACCGTGGTCGAGGCCGGCTCGGTTGCGGGCGGTGGCGGGGCGGGTGGGGGCAGAAGCGGGCTTGCCGGCGATGCGGCGGGCGAAGACGTGACGTGCTTCGGGCTTGGTGCGGTCGCCGGCGCTTGCGTTGCGGTTGTAGTTGCCGAAGGCTGCCGCGCAGGCGGGGGTGGCGTCGTTGAGACCACCGTGGAAGGCGGCCCGGCTTTAGGAGCCGGCGGCGAAGCAGTGGGTTTCGTCGGCCCCGGGGGCGTGGGCGAAGTCTCGGCCAGCTTCGGGGCGGGTGGTGTGGCGGGGGGTGCGGTGGCTGTAGCTGTTCGCGCTGGTACGGAAGAGGGAACCTTGGTTGCCGGCGGTGCCGAGTTGGCCGGGGGAGCCGGGGCTGTCTTCGTCGCGACGACGACCGGCGGCTTGGGCGAGGGCTTGAACACGACCAGCCAAAGGCCGCCAATGACGACGACGATGAGGACGACAACGGCGCCGATCCAGATCGGCAGGCCCGATCGGTGCGCCGGCGCTGCGAGGGAGGGTGCCGCTTCCGCCGGCGGAGCGTGCGGGGGAGCGGAGCGGGAAGCGATGATCGTTTCTTCGGCGCCGCGCAACGCAGGCTTGGCGCCGGCCAGCGCGGTCTTGAGGGCCTCCGCGAAAGCGGAAGCCGAGGCGAAGCGATCATCCGGCCGCTTGGCCATCGCCTTCGCCACCAGGGCATCGAAGGGTGGTGGGGCGGTGACGGCGAGTTCCGAGGGCTTGGGTGGAGTCGTCGTCAGCACCTTGTGCATGATCGCGCTCATGCTGCCTTCGAACGGCTTCTCCCCGGTGAGAAGCTGGTAAAGCACGACGCCTGCCGAGTAGATGTCGGTGCGGGAGTCGACTGGCTCGCCCTTGAACTGCTCGGGAGACATGTAGGCCGGGGTGCCAAGCACAGTGCCAGCCTGAGTCATGCTGCTGCTTTCGATGCGGGCGATGCCGAAATCGGCAATTTTCACGCCGCCGGCGTGGGTCAGCATGATGTTCGCGGGCTTGATGTCGCGGTGCACGACGCCGCGCTCGTGGCTGAATCCGAGGCCGTTCAGAAGTTCTTCCAGGACGCGCACGGTTTCGGCCAACGGAAAGCGTTCGCCACGGTCGAGCACCGCCTTGAGTGACTCGCCATCCACGAACTCCATGACGATGTATGCGAGGGTTGCCGTTTCGCCGTAGTCGAACACGCCAACGATGTTCGGATGCTGGAGCCGTCCGGCGGCCTGCGCTTCGCGCTGGAAGCGCGCCAAGCCCTCACGGGCCTCGGCGTCCTCTGCGCCGGTCAAGGCAACCGTCTTGATCGCCACCTTGCGGGCGATCACAGGGTCCCAGCCTTCGTAGACCACACCCATGGCACCGCGGCCGAGGGTGCGGCGGATCTCGTACTTGCCGAGCTTTTCGCCCTCCATGGCTGACGTATAGACCAGCCGGGCGGGTCGGGCGAGATGGTGCGTTGTCCACACGTCAAGGTTGCCGTGACGTTCCGGTTTCGGTTCTGTCCGCGCCGCTATTGGACCCTGACCAGCTTGCGACGATAAATTGGGATGGACGGCGGGGCGGAAGCCGGGGAGGGGAAATGGCAGCCGAAAGCTACAAAGCGGCGCGGGACCTGCTGCTAAGTCTGCGCACCGATTATGAGCGGGCGTGGCGCGACTTTCGCTGGCCAGCGCTGACTCGCTTCAACTGGGCACTTGATTGGTTCGATGCCGAGCTTGCAGCGGGCGCCGCGGCGCGCCATCCGGCTCTGAAGATCGTCGGCTCAGATGCGGAGACCGTGAGCTTCGCCGAGCTTTCGGAGCGATCCGACCGCCTCGCCAACGGGATGCGCGCGCTGGGGGTCAAGCGGCATGATCCCATACTGGTGATGCTCGGCAATGTCACGCCCTTGTGGGAGACGGTGCTCGCGGCGATGAAGCTCGGTGCGGTCGTGATTCCTGCAACGACCCTGCTCACTCCGGGTGATCTGGCCGATCGCTTTGCCCGCGGCGGCGTGCGCCATGTCGTGGCAGCGGCTGCCGAGAGCGGCAAATTCACGATGCTCGCGCCGGGGGCGACCCGCATCGCGGTCGGCGGGGGCGTGGCAGGGTGGCATCGCTATGCCGAGCTTCTCGAGGCGCCGCGCGAATTCCTGCCGGATCAGCCCACTTCGGCGGATGAGCCGATGCTTCTCTATTTCACCTCCGGAACCACGGCGCAGCCCAAGCTGGTGTTGCACAGCCATCGCAGCTATCCACTCGGGCATCTTTCCACCATGTACGGGCTCGGACTCAAGCCCGGGGATCTGCATCTCAACGTTTCCTCGCCAGGTTGGGCCAAGCATGCCTGGAGCTGTTTCTTCGCGCCGTGGATTGCCGGGGCGACGATCTTCATCGTTAACCAGCCACGCTTTCAGGCGCGCAGCCTGCTTGATGCCATTGCCGAACATCACGTCACCACGCTCTGCGCGCCCCCGACGATCTGGCGCATGCTGGTGCAGGAGGACCTGAAAAGCTGGAAGACGGAGCTGCGCGAAGTCACCTCGGCAGGCGAGCCGCTCAATCCGGAGGTCATCGCGCAGGTGAAGGCCGCCTGGGGCCTGACGATCCGGGATTTCTACGGACAGACCGAGACCACCGCGCTGATCGGCAATCCGCCGGGGCAGAAGATCAAACCCGGCTCGATGGGCCGGCCCATGCCCGGATACCGGCTTCGGCTGCTCGGGCCGAGTGGAGCGGAAGCCGACGAAGGCGAGATCTGCATTTCGCTCGATCCGAAGCCTGCCGGGCTGATGCAGGGTTATCGCGGCGACGGCGGCCGCGATCTGCCGCTCGGCGGCGTTGTCTATCGGACTGGTGATGTGGCCGTGCGTGATGCGGAGGGCTATTTCACCTATATCGGCCGCGCCGACGACATCTTCAAAGCGTCAGACTATCGCATCAGTCCGTTCGAGCTCGAGAGCCTGCTGATCGAGCATGCGGCCGTTGCCGAAGCGGCGGTTGTGCCTGCCCCCGATCCGATCCGCACCGCGGTTCCCAAGGCCTATGTCGCACTCGCAGCAGGGTGGCCGGAAAACCGGGAGACGGCTCTCGCCATATTCCGCCACGTGCGCCGCCGGGCTGCCTCATACAAGCGCATCCGGCGGTTGGAATTCGCCGCGCTGCCGAAAACGATCTCGGGGAAAATCCGCCGCGTCGAGCTCCGAAAATCGGAAGAGATGCGACCCTCGGAGGAGCGCGCCCCGGGCGAATACCGTGAGGATGACTTTTCGCCGGACGAACTGACCGGCGCATGATCGGGTCTTTTGCTTTCAGTGGCCTGCTTGCTCATTCAGGTTTGCAGCCGCAGGCAACAAACGACGGGCCGCGACGCTCGCCATTATAGCGTTGAGATAACTCGGAGCCGGCCAGCTGCTACTCGTTGACAGCCGCCAGAGGCGGCCGAGACGACGCACGAGCAGGGCGGCGGCGCTCGCCCAGCGCGTCGGGAAGGCGCTTGGCGGTGCCACTGCCGTGACGGCGGTCCTGGACGATCTCGCTCAACACGGAGAGCGCGATTTCCTCGGGAGTTTCCGCGCCGAGATCGAGGCCGGCGGGGGCGTGGACCTTGGCGAGTTCGTCTGCGGTGACGTTTTCGCCGCGCAAATAGTCGAGCACGAGGCCCGAGCGCTTTTTGCTCGCGATCAGCGCGATGAAGCTGCAGGGCGAGCGGGCAGCCTTGAGCATGGAATGGTGATCGCCCTTGTGCTGGGTCGCGACGATGACATAGTCGGCGGGGCCGGGCTGGAGCTCTTTGTAATCGAGATCGTCAGGGACCAAACGGGACGCCTGGGGGAAGCGCTCAGCTTCGGCAAGTGGGTCATTCACGATGACCTGGAATCCCAGTGCTGACCCGAAGCTGCAGATCGCCTCGGCAATGGCACCGTGCCCGAGGAGCCAAAGCTTCGGGCGGGGCAGCAGCGGCTCGACGAAAACGCGCATCGAGCCACCGCATGGCATTCCGGTGCCGAGTACTTCATCGTCCAGATTGAGGTCGACGGTACGGGTTGCGCCGTCGTGCATCGATTCGAGGGCGGCGCCGCACACGGTGGACTGCGCGCAACCCCCGCCGACCCAACCCAGGACGACCTTGCCGTCGTGGTCGATCACCGCCTTGCTGCCGGTGCGGGCGGAGGCAGAGCCGCGGGTCTCAATGACAGTGGCGAGAGCGCAAGGCTGATCTTCCGAAGCCAGGCGATCGAGGAGAATCCAAGGGTCCTGCATGACGACATCACCCATAACAACACGGGCGCTCACAGTTGAAGCCGGAGACAACCCGGCCCAAGACGGGCGGGCATCGGCCACGGAGGGCTGCGACGCCCTACCTTCCTACTCCGGAAGTTAGGCCACGCCGGCGGTTTGACAACCCAAAAAGGTTGACGGTAGGTATCGGAAACTGTGATGGGTGTGCCGACCTGCGATGGACCTTGAACTCGCCCGTACCTTCCTCGAGGTGGTCGGTGCGGGTAGTTTCGTTGGTGCAGGGCAGCGCCTGAACGTCACGCAATCGACGGTGAGCGTGCGAATCCGCTTGCTGGAGCAGCAGTTGGGTGCACGCCTGTTCGTGCGCAACAAGGAAGGGGCGACCCTGACGCAGGCGGGCGTGCAGTTTCAGCGGCACGCCGTGGCGTTGGTGAGGGTGTGGCAGCAGGCGCGGCAGGACGTGGCCTTGCCGCGCGGCTTTCGCACGACGCTCCGTATCGGCGGCGAGGCAGGCCTTTGGAACCGATGGCTGCATCTGTTCGTGCCTTGGATGCGACGGAATGCACCCGATGTCGCATTGCGTTGTGAAGTCGGGCAGCCGGAGGGCATGACGCAGGCACTCGTTGAAGGGCTGCTCGATGTCGGTGTGATGTACTCGCCGCAGAGCCGCTCCGGGCTGATGACGGTGCGGGTGGCCGAAGAAGAGCTGGTGCTGGTCGAGACGCCGCGTCCGGCTGGCGGGACGGGTGGCAAAGAGCAGGTTTTTGTGGATTGGGGCGAGGAGTTTCGCCGGCAGCACCGGCTGACCTATCCCGACTTTCCGATACCGGCGTTGTTCATCGGACTCGGTACGCTCGGTTTCGACACTTTGCTGCGCAATGGCGGCGCGGGGTATTTCCCGCGTAGCCTGGTCGAACCTGAGCTTGCCTCAGGAGCCGTGCGGATCGTGCCAGGAGCGCGCACGTTCGCGCTGCCGATCTATGTCGTGTATGCCACCGGCGTCGAACCGGCACTGAGTGCGCTGGTATTGCGAGGCGTCGGGGCGATCGTCGCCGAGCATAGCGGGCTTGCCGACTCGGTGGCTGAGCGAAAGTGACGCGCGGCGAAGAAAAACCATGATCGCTGCGGGAAGCGGCGATCAACGCAGCGGAGTGCCATCAACATAAGTACATTAAGTGAAGCGCGCGGCGTCGCACTGTTCTGACGCCCGAAATTGCATCTGGGTCGGCGCACAACTCTGGACACTGACTGTTATGATCGATTTTCTCGATGATTGTATCGAAGTTCTTGCATACGGTGCGTTGTCAGCCGATGCGTCACGCGCAAGCGTCGGCTGGTGTCTGAGATTGATCGAATTCGCGACGCCAATATGCATCGCGTTTCGCGATGGCCGATCCGGCGCCTAGAGCAATATTACCCTGGCTGGAATCGCCAGATGCCAGTCAGGGTGGTGAAATTGCTCGAGAAAACAAACCTAGCGTGCTCAGTCAGCCTGAACCCGCTCTAGGCGGGCGCGTCGCATTGCAAACCAATTGTTGAAGTGCAAACGGGTCGATAAGAATGTCCACCACGCTTCATGGACACTTTCGACACGCTGTCCACGGTAAGGCGAGATGGACATGCGGTCGCTGCAATCGCGTTCTTCAATAGGGTCGCGCATTTCGTGCATGACGCCATCCGCCGGGGCACATACCGCATAGCTGCATTGCGACGCGTGTGTCATGGTTCGGGCTGACGCTGCCATTTCCGAAATTCGTGCGTCATATACGGTTTCAACATATATGGGCCCGGGCGTTCGGCATTCTTGTCTCAACAATCGGTATCTTCGATGACGTCGCATAATTCTTCTCGCTTGTCCGTGCAGCGAGTTGGCGCCACTTCTCGGCCAGCCGGGCGCGACCGCAAAATGTGCCGGAGACGTGGGGTGAAGCTAACTCGCAGTGCTGATAGACGTGTGCGGACGCGACGGCGGGCAGTCGATCATCCCGATGTTGCGCTATGGCGGCTTGTTCAAGCAGGCGCGCCGTCACGCTGGTTGTGGTCGGAGTCAGAGGTCGTCGCGCTCGAACAGGATAGATGCCGCGTAGCGCTCGTGCGCGAGGTGGCCGAGCAAGCTCCAGAGGAGCAAGACAGGGTGATGGAAGGTTGCTTGGATCACAGGCGAGAGCCCGCACTGCGCACACCGGCGGTATTGCGCGAGCTCCAGCGGCTTTCTTTGCAGTGGCGCAAGCAACTGGTGCGCGTCCTGATCAGTCGTGTCCATGGCGCCCACCAGACGATCCACTGAGCCGACCCGTTCTGCAGTGTGTCATGCAGCGCTTCGTGCACGGCCCTTTGCACGTCGAGGCGTCGATGAGCGAGACGTGTTGCTCGGGTTGCTGATGGAGCTCGCCACCGTGTCCGGTATGGGTTCACGCGCGTTAATTGGGCGCGGCGCACCAGGACGACGGTGATGTCATTGGAGTCACCGGGGATCATCGGATCAGCAAGTGCTGCCGATCCGAGGGTCGGCATTGCTGGCACCGTGCCAGGCGCGGCAAGCGGTGGGGCAGTCCGCTCCGTTGTCAGGGCACCGCGGCGGGATGGACTCTGGCGGCGCTTTCTGAAGAAAGGGCGCGCTTATGCGCGCGTGACCGGGAACGGGGCTGCGGCAGCAGATGGCCATGGTGAGCGGCCATCGCTCCTGCGACGCGGTGATTTCACAACCAACTCCCGTGTCTTGTACATCATGGGGATCGCCGTTCTGGCGAGCATCGGCACCTCGATCGTCGGCGTGCTGATGTTCCGCCTGATCGAGCTGATCACTAATCTCCTCTATTTCGGCCGATTCAGCTTCACCTACGTTCCGTTCTCCGAGTCACCGCTCGGCTGGCTCGCGGTGCTGGTGCCAATCGGAGGCTCGATTATTGTCGGGTTGATGGCCCGGTACGGGACCGACAAGATCCGCGGCCATGGACTGCCGGAAGCGATCGAAGCGATCCTGCTGGGGCGGTCGCGGCTCGACGCCAAAGTTGCGATTTTGAAACCGACTTCGGCGGTCATTTGTATCGGCACTGGCGGACCGTTCGGTGCCGAAGGACCGATCATCATGACGGGCGGGGCGATCGGTTCGCTGATCGCGCAGGCGCTGCCGGTAACCGATGTCGAGCGCAAGACTCTGCTGGTCGCGGGTGCCGCGGCCGGCATGACGATCGTGTTCGGCACGCCAGTCGCTTCGATCATGCTGGCGGTGGAACTGCTGCTGTTCGAATGGACGCCCAGCAGCATCTTGCCGGTTGCCGCTGCCTGCGTCGTCGCGGACTTCATCCGCCACTTCACCGGGCTTGCCTACCCGTTGTTTCCCTATACGGGCGGCGTGACGATTTCATTCGCCGGGCTCGGCGGGTGGCTTGTCATTGGCATATTCGGCGGCCTCTTGTCCGGCGTGCTGACGCGGATGCTCTATTTGGCCGAGGACGGGTTCCGGAGGTTGCCGATCCACTGGATGTGGTGGCCCGCCCTGGGTGGGGTAGTGGTTGGGCTTGGTGGCCTGATTGACCCGAACGTGCTGGGCCTGGGCTACGCCAATATCGAGCAACTCCTGCGGGGTGGATTTTCGCCTGATCAGGGGGCGCGGCTTTTGATCGTTAAGGCGATCGTCTGGGCGATCGCGCTTGGCTCCGGCACGTCCGGGGGCACGTTGGCGCCGCTGATGATGATGGGCGGAGCGATGGCTGCGGCGGCCACCGGTGTTTTGCCGCACGCCGACGCCGGGTTCTGGCCCTTGCTCGCAATGTCAGCGGTGCTGGGCGGGACGTTGCGCCTGCCGTTTACCGCGATCTTTTTTGCCATCGGCGTTACCGGTAATACCCATGTCCTGCTGCCGCTGGTCGTCACGTGCTTCTCAGCACACACGGTCGATGTGCTGTTGATGCGCCGCGATATCCTGACCGAGAAGGTGGCGCGGCACGGCCATCATGTCACGCGGGAATACCACGTTGATCCGTTTGCGCTGACGCGCGTCGCTGACGTGATGGTCGGCGACGTGGAAACGCTGAGCGGCGATATGACGCTCCACCAGGTCAGCAATTTTCTCTCCGACGTTAAAACGCGCCATCCGAGCTTCCCGGTTGTGGACGCCGACCGTCATGTGCTCGGTGTCGCCGATCCGCCGACCGTGCTCGGCTGGCGGCACGCCGGCAGGCACCGTGATTTGACGCTTGCGGAACTCTTTGCGGGAACGCCGTCGCCTTCGGTGGCCTATCCCGAGGAGTATCTCGACCGCGTTGTGGAACGCATGATGGAAGCGAATACTGCGCATCTACCCGTGGTCGCGCGGGACGATTCGCACCTCGTCGGCTATATCGCCTGGAAGGACATCCTCAGGGTGCGTAGCAAGGTGCGGGAGAAGGAAACGCGGCGCGTGGTCTTTTATCGCGTGCGCTAAAGCTAATGTCACCCTGACCGGAATCGCCAGATGCCAGTCAGGGTGATGAGATTGCTTGAGAAAACAAATAAAGAGCATGTTCAGCCAGCCTGATCGCGCTCTAAACCCCGGTACGGGGCCGACGGAACCGATTCGCGCTCTTCAGATATCGCTCCGCAACGCCAGTGGAACGCAAGCTACCATTTGGCGAAGCGACCCGCCTTGCCACACACAACAGGATGGCGGGCCGCTGATGTCGCTGCAAGCGGCTTGCGCCGCAACTGGAGTAGAGGTCAAGCAACGGCAATCGCAACGACCATTCCCACGCCGATGATGACCAGCGTCAGCCCCATCACCAATGCGAGGCCGAATATTTCGGAGCCCCTCATGAGGTCGTCTCCGACCTGCACTTCCGCAGCCAGGAATTCGCGAAAGCTTGCCGCCTGACGGACTTGCACGCCCCCTCGGGTCGCGACATTACGGGAGGTAATGCCGCAGCCGACGATCAGCCCGAGCATCATCAAGCTGGCCACCGCGACGAGGACGAGTATCTGCGCTGCGGAGCTGCCCATGAACAGGAAGAGTAAAAACAACGCGACGACGACAAACCCCCACCCGGCGAGCGCAACGACGACGACGAACGGATGGACACCCATCGGCAGCTCGGCCGCGGCCGCCGGGCGCGTTTTCGTGCTTGGCAGGCCGGCTGGCCCGGTGATCGCAGCCTGGGCTGAGTGACCCGGTTGCATCGGAAGATGGCTACCAACTTCAGACATCACGTCGTCCTCTCCGTTTGCGGCCCGCGATATGCGGACGCCCATAAACTTGCGGAGGCGCGTTCGCGCGCGGCAGCTCAACGCTCTGCTGCCGCGTTTCCGGCGCCTGCTGCATACAGTCCCTCGTACATGAAGATGAGTGCGGGAAGCGGCTCCGCAACCTCGAGAAATGTGAAAGTGTGTTTACGCGGACGAAGCGAATAGACGATTGGATCAGCCGAAACGCAGTAATTTTTCAACGGAGTGCAGCATCACCGCACACGGCTCACAAGCGGATCTACGATTGAAGGCGTCGCTGCGCACGATCCGCCTCCATTCGTGCCCGGACGTCGGTGCGAATCGCGATCGACGTCTCGCGCGCGGGCTGCGCCGCCTCTTATTTCTCGCGTTCACCAGGCCATTGTCCGAATGAGCCGGTCCGGTCGTGATGAATTCGGTCGAGCCCGGCAGAGCGGGCAGGACCGACCGCGGGCGCGTGGCTTCGCCAGGTCGGAGAGCAGGCGGCGATCTCGAGGTTCGTGCTTTGCTGACCCTACGCAGGCCCTTTCCGACGCGCGGCGGCGGTGCCCATTCGCTCAATCGAGCCCGAAATAGGCCGCCTTCACCGCGTCGCTCTCCACCAGCTCGGCCCGCGTCCCCGAAAGCCGGACGTGCCCACCCTCGATCAGGAAACCGCGATCGGCCAGTTGCAGGAAGGCCACGTTCTGCTCGGCGATCAACAGTGCAGAGCCACGCTTGATCGCGGTTTTCAGCGCCTCGATCACCTGCTTGACGAAAATCGGCGCCAAGCCCGAGGAAGGTTCGTCCATCAGCAAGAGCTTGGGTTCGGACACCAGCGCCTTGGCCATGCCGAGCATCTTGCGTTGGCCGCCCGAAAGGCTGGCGGCGAGCTCGCCCCGCCGGTGGGCGAGGTCTGGAAACATCGTGAACAGTCGCTCCGCCCGGCGTCTCACTTCCGCCCCGCCGAGGAAGTAGCCGCCAAGGCGAATGTTTTCGGCAATCGTCAGATCAGGAAACACGCCGAGTTCGGACATGAAAGCGATGCCGCGGCGAATCCGCGCTGCCGGCTTCAATGTCTGCAGCGGCACCCCCTCGAATCGGATCTCGCCGTGCCAGCAGGGCAGCAGGCCAATGATGGTGCGCAACAACGTTGTCTTGCCGGCGCTGTTGGCACCGAGCAGCAGCACGGTCTCGCCTTGCTCCACCGTCAGCCCGATATCCCAGAGAATTTGCATGACGCCGTATCCGGAGGCCACGTTGGAAAGCTCGAGCAACGCCATCTCAGCCCCCGAGAAACGCCGCCACGACTTCGGGATCGGTGGAGGCTTCGGCCAGCGTGCCTTCGAACAGCCGCCGTCCGGCGTTGAGCACGAGGACGCGGTCGGTAATGCGGTTGAGAAATTTGAGCAGATGCTCGACGACGATCAGCGCAATGCCGCTTCTGGCCACCTTGAGCAGCAGATCTCCGACCGTGGAAAGCTCCGCGGCATTGAGACCCGCGCCGATTTCATCCACCAGCAAAAGCTTGGGCGAGGTCGCCAGCGCGCGCGCCAGGTCGAGCATCTTCTGGTGATTGATGGTGAGCGAACCGGCGGGCCTGTCGCGCTCTTCTTCGAGCCCGACCTCCTCGAGGATCTGTTGCTGGTCCGCGTTGCTGCCGCCGAACTCCGCCGCGACGAGGATGTTTTCCGCTACCGTCATGCCGTGGAACGGTTTCGGCACCTGGAAGCTCCGGTTGATTCCGAGGTGCACACGGCGGAACGCAGCCATGCCGTCGATCCGCTGCCCCTCGAGGTGGATTGCGCCAGCGTCGATCGGATAGACACCGGAAATCAGGTTGATCGCCGTTGTCTTACCGGAGCCGTTCGGCCCGACGAGGCCGAGTATCTCGCCCGGTCGGACCACGAATCCGAGCTCCTGGACCACGGCAAGTCCGTTGAACCGCTTGGTCATTCCCTCGACCCGGAGCAGCGGCTCAGATGACACCGATCCCTCTCTTCCGCAACAGAGAGATCAAGCCGTTGGGCAGGAACAGAACCAGAAGAACAATCAAGAATCCGTAGAGTAATTCGAAATATTGTGGAACGGTAATGCCGATGGCGTTGTACATCGCGTAGAGGAGCACCGCTCCGACGATCGGGCCGATCACCGTTCCGACACCCCCGAACAGTGCGAACACGATGGCAAACACACTGATCTGATTGCTGAACACGGCGTCAGGATAGTAGACGGAGATGCTCCATGCGTAGGCGCCGCCGGCGAGCCCCGCGACTCCCGCGGAAATGAGCCAGACGATCAGCCGGGCGCGCACGATGTTGATACCAGCCATCTCGGCACTGACCCGATCTTCGGTCATCGCGCGTAGTGCCAGCCCGAAGCGTGAGAGGCGAAAGAACACGGCGATCGCGGTGGCCAGCAGCATGATCACCAGCATGGTCCGATACGCGGCATTCGGCGCGAACACATCCTGCAGTTTGAGTCCGTACGGACCACCGGTGAGTGGTGTTGCTGCCGGATTGGCGACCGCGAGAAACAGGATCTGCGCGGTTGCCAGGTTTGCGATCGAGAAATAGGCTCCGGAGAGCCTCAGCAGCGGGCCGAGAATGACCGCCACGATCACGGCGACGATGCCCCCGCCGATCACGGCCGGCACCGCCGGGAGATGGGCGTGCACCACCAGGATCGACATGCCATAGGCGCCGGCTCCAAAAAATCCGACGTAGCCGAACGGAAGGTAGCCCGTGAAACCGTAGAGAAGGTTCAGTCCCTGGGCCAGGGCGACGAATGTCATCATCGCGAGCAGCAAGGACTGGTTGGCGTAAAAGTGCGGCAGCGCCAGAAACACCACCGCCAGCACCACCAGCACCGCAATCCCGTCGCGGAGCGGCAGCGGGCGCGTTGCTTTATGCCTGACGGACGGCACGTCCCAGCAATCCAGACGGGCGGATCAGCACGATGATGACCAGCAACGCATAGGGCACAAGATCGGACCACGAGGGCAGGTAGGTTTCCATCAGCATTGTTCCTAGCCCGAACACCAGACCGCCGACCACGGTGCCGATCGGCCGGCCGAGCGAGCCGATGATGATGATCGCAAAAGATGTCGTGGTCAGCCCATCGCCGAGGCCTGGGCTGACCGAGCCGAGCAGGAACGGTATGAACACTCCGGCGATCCCGGCCAACGCCAGCCCGACGACAAACGAGAGCAGGGAAATCCGATCGACGTCAATGCCGCTCGCCATTGCTTCGGCCCGGTTCGCGGTCACGGCGCGCGTTGCATAGCCGAGCCGGGTCCGCGTGAGAAAGAAATAGAGCCCGAGAATAGCCAGCACGCTGACCGCTGCCGCGACCCACCAGCTATCCGGGAAGGCCTGTCCCAGCACGCCGATGCTCCCGGCGCCGAGCGATTCGGCCGGGACCGAACGTTGGCTGACCCCGAACACCAGGATCATTACCGCGTCGATCATCTGCGCCAGTCCGAAAAACAGGATGAACGACAGCATCTCCGGATCGACGCTTTGTTGCAGCCTGGGCACCACCGCCCAGTAGAGCGGATAGCCGATGACGATCGCCCCGATCACTGCCAGCACGATGCCGAAGATCGGGTTGAGGTGCAGGTCCTGATAGAGCACCCAGGCGCCAAGCCCGCCCAGCACGATGAACTGCCCGTGCGCCAGGTTGATCATTCTGAGCACGCCGAAGATCAGGTTGAGCCCGACCCCGACCAGGCTGAAGAAAATGCCATACAGGATGCCGCCGATGATGGCGTATTCAAGTAACGCCACCCCGGCCTCGCGCCGGCCCCGTGCCCTTCAGCCTCGGTTTCTCAACCCCGCGGCGCCGGATAGACCAGCTTCCCGGTTGCTTTGTCTGGTGGATAGACGACCACGATCTTGAGGCCAGCGCCTTCCGGCTGCAGCTGCGCCACCGGCAGAAGCTCGCCGATCTGCGCGCCATCCTCGTTGATCTTGAAGTTGCCAACCAAGGTGTCCGTCTTGCCCGACATTTCCACCAACGCGGAATGGAAGGAAAGCTGGGCGAATTCCGGAGCAGTCGCCAGCATCTTCTGAATGACGACGCCGGCGTTGTAGCCCGCGACGGTCAGGAAGTTCGCTGCCGTTCCGCTTGCCGTCTTGTAGGCCGCAGTAAACTCCGCGGTGTTCATGCCGTCCGTCACTTTCGGGTAGACGACCAGCGGCGCCGTCGGGTAGGTCAGTGTATAGGCCAGTGTCTTGACACCGACATTTTTGGTCATGAGCTCAAGAAGCTGGCCCGGGAAGACCGTGAACACCATGTTGAAGTGCAGCCCGCTCGAAGAAAGAGCACGCAGGAAGGCGATGTCATTCTCGGGGTAGCCGAACTCGATCACCGCGTCCGGGTGTGTTGCCGCCATGGTGTGCAGCAGCACGAGATAATTCGATTCGCTAGTCGGGACCGCGCGGAAATAGACTGGCGTGACACCGCCCTTTTCCAGCAGCGATTTCAGCTCCTGCCCCTGCGAGGCATCGAAGTCATTGGAGCCGTAGACGATCGCCACGTGCTTGATCTTGTTCTCGAGCAGGAACTGTCCGAGTGAATCGGGCCAGACGCTCGATGCCGGCAAGCTGACTTCGGCGAGGTAGTCGGTTTTCTTAAGGAAGAAGTTCGCACCCGAACCGGTCGGGTCGATGAGCAGCATGTGATGTTCGGCGGCCAGCGGCACCGCAACGGAGGTCAGCACCGAGCCGAAATCGGCGACCAGGATATCGACCTTGTTTTGGGTGATAAGCTGATTGTAGAGAGTAGTGGCCGTGCTGGTGGAACTCTGATCGTCATAAGCGATGATCTTGATGGGTATTTTTTTGTTGAACGCCTTGACGAACACGCCGCCATCCTTGTTGATGGTGTCGGCCCAGAACCTGAGCCCGCGAATTTCGCTTTCGGACGAGACGGCGAACGGGCCGGTGCTGGCGTAGAGGGTCCCGATGGTGACCTCTGCGGGCGGGCTGGCGGCGAAACTGATGCCGACGCTGCCTAGTAATATCGCGGCAGTGGTGGCCAGCGTCCGGGCCATTCTGCCTGCCAGCACGTTCTGCATCCCCCATTCTCCTCTCAGACGTCGGGTCGTACGAAACCCTGCCTCAACTAGAGCACCATCGTATGCAAGCGAAAAGGGGCCCCGATCGGCTGTGGCCTGGGTTGAGCTGGCGCTGTATGCCGCTTGCTCGGTACCACTTGGCGCCGCGATCGGCGATTCCGCGATGAAGGACCTGGTCGCGACGCCCGGGCGGTGCGTGCAATCGGAAATCGCCCACAGCCTCGGCGTGCGCGCGCCTCTGCCGGCACAGTTGATCGGTCGCGGTGCTGAGACGAGTATCGTTAAGGGCGGTTCCCCGCGAGGTTCGGCTTGGCTGTCCCGTTAGCTCAGCCGAAGGAATTGGCAGAGCTTCTGCCGGCCGCGCCAGCCCTGGTCGCCGGCGCGGGGCAGGCGGTGCTGCTCGAGGCCGACGGCGTGTTTCACCACCTGCCGGCGGCGACAGCCGCGGCGGCGCTGCGGCGGTTGCCGCCGCCGCTCGTCGTGCACGCGCCGGCGACGTTCCGTCGGCTTGGACTATCCGCCCGACCCGCCTTCGATCTTCTCGAGCTGTTCGCGTTTGTCTGCCCCGCGTGTCCGGCCGCGCCGACGGTGCGCGGCATGGCGCTCGCGCTTGGCGATCCGGTGCCTACCGGGCTGGAGGCGGCGGCCGCTCTGCTACCGCGGCTTGCGTCGCTGCTCCTTCGGCGGCTTGCCGGAGAGCGGGCATTGTCTGCGAATGCCGAGGCGGCCGGCCTTGCGGCACTGATGGGACAGGCCGGATGGGGTTGGGCGCCGTTCGTGCTGGCGGCGCTGGGCGCGCCGGCTGCCGCAGCGTCCGCCGGCGCACTCTCTGTCTGGCGGCGTTTGTCCGAATGGGAAGAGGGTGCGCCCCCGCCGAAGCCTTTAAGCCACCCGCTTGCACCAGGGGAGGTCAGGGCGCGCCTGGCACGGATGGTGGGCGAAGCTGCCGAGCCAAGACCGGGCCAGTCGGACTATGCAGCGGCGGTGAGCGAGGCATTTGCCCCGCGCGAAGCAACGGGCGAACCACGCTTTGTGCTGGCGGAGGCAGGCACCGGAACGGGCAAAACGCTCGGCTATATCGCGCCCGCGAGCCTGTGGGCCGAAAAGAACCATGGGTCGGTGTGGATCAGCACATTTACCCGCCACTTGCAGCGTCAGGTTGAAGCGGAGGTAGCCCGGCTGTACCCGGAGCGGGCCGAACGGCGCCGTCATGTGGTGGTACGCAAGGGGCGCGAAAATTATCTTTGCCTCCTCAATTTCCAAGAGATCACCGCGCATGCAGCGAGCCGGCGCCGCCCGCAACTGATTGCGCTCGGGCTGATCGCCCGCTGGGCCGAAGCAACCGTGGATGGCGATCTCAACGGCGGAGATTTGCCCGGTTGGCTCACCGAGCTCTTTGGGCCCGCCCTGTTCGCTGCGCTTGCCGATCGGCGGGGGGAGTGCATTCACGCTGCTTGTCCACACTGGCGCCGCTGCTTCATCGAACACAACATCCGCCGTGCCCGCCGTGCCGATCTGGTGATTGCCAATCATGCGCTCGTCTTGACGCAGGGAATCTGGGGCGGGCCTGACGAGGCGGGTGCCCTGTTACGCACGATATTCGACGAAGGACACCATCTGTTCGACGCGGCGGACGCTGCCTTTGCGGTGGCAATTTCCGGAACGACGATGGCCGAGTTGCGCCGCTGGCTGCTCGGCGCGGAAGGCGGCCGCTCACGCGCACGCGGGCTCGCCTTGCGAATAGCCGACCTGCTCGGCGACACGCCGGAGATGCGAGAGGCGCTGGACGGCACACTCCGGGCCGCCCGAGCGCTGCCGGCTCCGGGCTGGCAAGCTCGGCTAGAGCGGATCGCGCTTGACGGGAATAGCGTCGCGATTAAGGAGTGCGTAAATCCTCTCGGCCAGACGGTCCAGAGCATGTTCAGGCCACCTGAACATGCCCTGGCGCCGCCCGATGCAGCGCCCGACATTTTTGCGCTCGAACCCGCCGAGGCACTGCTTGCCGCCGTTGCGGCGCAGGTGATGGCGCGCGCGGGGGTCGAAGGCGATGCGCCGGAGGCCGATCTCTGGCCCGTGAGCGATGCTCTGGCGGAAAGCGGAAAGGCCCTCTCACGTGCACTGGCGGCTCTCTCCGCCCCGCTCTCAGCCTTGGCGGCGGGACTTTCCAGACGTCTTGCGGACGAGGCAGAATCGCTCGACGAGCTGCTTCGCTTGCGGATCGAAGCAATGGCGCGGGTCATCGTGCGGCGCGCCCTGCAACCGTTGACGGGATGGCGGGAGGTGCTGCGCCGCCTGTCCGGGCCCGCTCCTGACGCTGCCCTGCGCCCCGAGCAAATTACCTTTCTCAGGCTCGAGAGACGTGACGGAGCGATCAGGGACGCGGCGCTGCTCAGCCATTGGCTCGACCCTACCGTTCCTTTCGCGGCCGCGCTTGTGCGGCCGGCGCACGGGCTCCTGGTGACCTCGGCGACGCTCCGTGATGCTGGCGCGCCGGATGCCGAAAGCGCGTGGCACGTCGCCGAGGCGCGCACCGGCGCGGCGCATCTTGGTCACCCAGCGCTCCGCGTCTCGGTGCAGAGCCCGTTCGATTACCGGGCACAGACGCGTGTCTTCGTCGTGACCGACCTTGCCCCCGGGCGTATCCCGGAACTCGCCGCTGCTTATCGCGTGCTCTTTGTTGCTGCCGGCGGCGGCGCGCTCGGTCTCTTCACTGCCATCAGCCGGCTGCGCGCCGTTTATCCTCTGCTCGCGCCTGCACTCGAAGAGGTGGGCATTCCGCTCTATGCACAGCACGTCGACCCAATGAACAACGCGACATTGGTCGAGATTTTCCGTCAGGAGGAGGAGAGTTGCCTGCTCGGGACGGACGCGATGCGTGACGGGGTCGACGTGCCGGGGCGTGCGCTCCGTCTCGTCGTGTTCGAGAAGGTTCCCTGGGCGCGGCCGGATATCCTCCACCGCGAGCGGCGGCGCCATCTCTCGGAGCGAGAGCCGCAAATCTATGATGAGCGGATGGCGCGCCTCAGGCTGCGCCAGGCTTTTGGCAGGTTGATTCGCACGGCCTCGGACCGTGGCGCCTTCGTGCTGCTGGACAGGCGTACGCCCTCGCGACTCTATTCCGCATTTCCCGAGGGTGTTGTGGTGCAGCGCGCCGGGCTCGCCGAGGTTGCAGCCGGGGTGCGTCGCTTTCTCGGCCAGCGGATCCCGGTTGCCGCTTCATGAAGCGCCGCCGATCTGAGAGGCAGAGCGCGGGGCGGCTGGCAGCTTGCTGCACGGCGCCCGTTGCCGATCGGGCGCTTCAGAATCGGGAGATCAGCGCCTATGATTGCTTGGTGTGCTCCCCTGCTCGTCTTGCCGGCCTGATTGCTGAGGCGCGTCGCGCCGTCGTCTTTACCGGCGCCGGCATCTCGACCGAATCCGGCATACCTGATTTTCGCAGCCCAGGCGGCGTCTGGAGTCGCATGCGGCCGATCCACTTTGCCGAATTCATCGAGAGCGCGGAACGGCGGCGAGAAGCATGGCGGCGCGCCTTTTCCAACAGCTCGGGCTGGGTCGGCGCGAAACCGAACGCGGGTCATCGCGCGATCGCGCGGCTGGTGGCGTCGGACAAGGTTGCGGCGGTCATCACGCAGAACGTCGACAATCTGCACATCGAATCGGGAGTGCCGGCAGACCGTGTGATCGAGCTGCACGGCAACGCGAGCTATGCCACGTGCCTTAGCTGTGGCCTCCGCTACGAACTGGCGGCGCTCCGCCAGAGCTTCCTCGGCCGGGATGAGGTTCCGAGCTGCCGCGAATGTGGCGGGATCGTCAAGACCGCGACTGTTTCGTTCGGCCAGCCGATGCCGCTCGAAGCGATGCGCCGCGCGGAAGAAGAGACACTGGCGGCCGACCTTTTCGTCGTACTTGGCTCCTCGTTGGTGGTTTTTCCCGCCGCCGGCTTTCCACGCATGGCAAAAACAAACGGCGCGCGGCTGGCGATCGTCAACCGCGAAGCGACGCCGCTCGATGGTGTCGCCGATCTGGTGCTGCATGCAGAGATTGGCCCTCTGCTCACGGCCGCTGTGCCGGCTTGATCTCGCCGCCCGCTGCGTGCAGCCTGCCCCCACTCCCGCGAACGATTGCCGGATACCCGAAATGCAAACGCTCGACCCGCAAGAGGCCCTGGTATGCACGATGGTCCTCGTCGCCGCTGCCGACGGCGGTCTGACCGACCGGGAAATCGGTGCGATGGCTGGGCTTGTGCAGACGCTGCCGGTATTCCGCGGTTTCTCCGCGGACCGTCTCAAGGCCGCGACGGACACCGCGGTCAGCTTGCTCGGCGAGACGGAGGGGCTGGCGCGGGCCGCGCGCCTGATTCGCGAGGTACTCGAGCCGCGGCTGCGCGAGACGGCTTATGTGGTCGCCTGTGACGTCATCGCCGTCGATCAGGAGGCCCGCCAGACCGAGCTCGAGATGCTGGAATTCGTGCGAGCCGAGCTTGCGATCGATCCGTTGATCGCGCGCGCCCTCGAACGTGGCGCCCGGGCCCGCCAGCAGCGAACGTGAGCAGGCTCGTTGCCGAGAGGCATCGCAGGGCGGCGTGCGAGAGCGTGCAAAGCACCGGCGGTCGGATAGCCGTGCGATAGGTTGAGCCTCGTTGCCAGGGAGGGACGCGACGGCAAAGGTGCCTGCCGAGCGCGTCACTTGCCAATTCCGGCGGTCATGCCCCTGACGAAGAATGACTGGCTGAGGAGATAGAGAATCACCAGCGGCAGAATCGAGAGAAAAGCGCCGGCCATCACCAGCGGCTCATTGGTGGAGTATCGGCCCTGAAATAGAGCCAGGCCGGCCATCAGGGTGCGCTCCGCGTTGTTTTGCAGAAAGACGAGGGCGAACAGCAACTCGTTCCAAACCCAGATCACGTTGACTATGACGAGCGTCGCTGTCGAAGCGACCGAAAGAGGCATGACAATGCGAAACAGAATGCGGGTATGCGAGGCGCCGTCGATCGTCGCCGCCTCAATGAGCTCGGGCGGGAACTCGCGAAAGAAGTTGACGAAAAAGAACACCGAAAACGGGATCAGGAGCGCTGTGTAGGCCAGTATCACCGAAGGGAGCGTATTGATGAGCCCGGCCTGGACCATGAAAGTGAACATCGGCACGACGATGGCGACCGGTGGCAGGGCCATCAGGGTAATGTTCAGGTTGAAAAAGCCGCGCCTGCCGAAGAAGCGGCCAAAGGCAACCGCGTAGGCCGCGAACATGGCAATCAGCGTCGCTGCGCCGACGGCGCTCGCAGAGACCAGCACACTGTTCAATGTCCAGCGCCCGAAGGGCATCACGCTGAACAGGGCGAGGAAGTTCCCGAGGGTCGGGGCCACCGGCAGACCGGTCGGGTCCGCCGCGTACGCCGCCGGCGTCTTCAGTGCCGTCTGCACGACGAACCAGAGCGGGTAGAGCGATATCAGGCAGAGCAGGATCAGCAACCCCTGCCGAACCAGGATTATCCAGATTCGTTTCATCAGCCTTCGTCCGATTCTCGTGCGTGCAATCGCAGGTAGAGGGCGATGAGCGTACAGGCCATCAGCAGCAGCACCACGACTGCGGCGGAAGCCAGGCCGAGCGCTCCGTTCTCGAACCCGTTGTTGAAGATATAGTATTCCAGGACGCTCGAGGCTTGCGCCGGGCCACCCTTCGTCAGCACGAACACATAGGTAAAGATTGAAGACAGAACGGTGATGCCTTCGACGACCATGAAGAATTCGATGGTGCGGCGGATATAGGGAATGAGGATCAGGCGCTGCACCTGCCATCCGGTGGCGCCGTCGAGCGTCGCTGCCTCGACCAGCGCTTGAGGAACTGCGAGCAGTGCGGCGGCAAAAACCACCACGCCGAACCCGAGTTGCTGCCAGATGATGACGCCACCGATGGTCGGAACCACGCTTTCGGCTGAGCCGAGCCAATCCCGCGCAAGAAATCCGAGATGCCAATGAATGAGTTGAGTGTTGAGAACCCCGTTGCGCTCCAGGAGATAGCTGAAGACCAGGCCGATGGCCGTTGCAGGCAGGATATAGGGCAGAAATACAATCGCTCTGTACTGCCGCCATCCACGCACCTGGACGTTCAGAATGAGGGCGATCAGGAGTGCGAGAGCCGTCATAATCGGGACGGTTAGCAGCAACTTCAGGTTGTTGAACAGGGATTGAAAGAAGACCGGGTCTTGCCATAGGCCGGCGTAGTTGGCGGTTCCCACGTACGCCAGATCGTCGAGGGAGCCGGAATAGAAGCTGAGCCAAACCACCTTGCCCAGCGGATAAAGGAGGCCTGCAGCAATCGCCAGCGCAGCTGGCGCCGCAAAGATGTATGCCCACAAGCGGCGAAGGCTGAAACGGCGGCGTCGCCGCGGAAGCCCGGCTTGGAAGCGCGAAACATAAGCTTCCAGAGCGGTAGCGCCGCGGGGCATCCTTGCCTGGTCGGACGCGCTATCCTCCTCCGTGCCAGCGCCGGAGGAGGCCGATACCTGCCGGTCCGGGGGCGGGTCCCGGTTTCAGCTTTCCCCGGCCGCCCATTTTCTGAAGAGGCGGAGTTCCTGTACGTGTTGAACTCCCCATTGGTGAATGACCCGATTCCAGATTGCGACAGCCTGATCAGGGCCGCCCGATTTCGATGTAATCAATTCGCCGGCCGGTAGGTCGGCATTGTTATCCACCTCCGGTGGCAGGTAGTTCTCGAGCCAGATCGACGTCTTTGCAGTGTCGAGCTCGTAGAGTTTCCGTGCCAGCGGATCGGTGATATCGCTCACCGGAAACCGCTTGTCGGCCGGGAATGCTGCGGTCTCATCGTACAGCGCCTTCATATTCGCCGGCTGGTGCAGCCATGCGAGGAAAGTCGCCGCGGCCTCCTTGTCGTGCGACCAGCTTGTGATGAACTCATCCGAAGATTGGGTCACGTCGTAAACGTTGGCGAGCTTGCCGTGACCCCAGCGGGGCGGCTCGGCGACGCCGATATTCTCTTCGCCAATGGCCTTGGCCCAGCTCAGGACATTGCCGTCGGTGGTGAATGCCATCGCCACCTTCTTCTCCGGAAAGAGCTGCCATCCCTGGTTCAGATCCAAGGACGCAACGCTTGTATTGAGATAGCCCTTCTGCATGAGGTTCTGCATCATCGCATAGAGATTGTGCAGCAACCCATCGAGCTCCTTCAGGCTGAAGCCGGATGTGCCAGCGATGGCAGACTTCAGCTGGTCAAGGGAGTCGAGCTCCTGCGTAAGATAGATTGCGAACATCCAGGCACCAAAGTACCCGTCCTTGTTGCCCATGCCGAAAGGCGTGATGCCGTGTGCCTTCAAAGTCGCGCAGTCCGAGAGGAACGCGGCCCAGGTTGCCGGCGGGGAGTTCGGATCGAGCCCGGCCTCTTTGAAAAGCTGCTTGTTCCAGACAAGCGGCACGCCGATCAGGTAGATGGGCATCGCGACGATCTTGCCGTTGTCGGTATTCTCGTTCACCTCAAGCCACTGCGACGTTTCGCTTGCAGGTAAATAGTCCGAAATCGGCACCGCGGCCTTGTTCCAGTACGGGGTCAGAGTCGGGAGCGTGGCCCATTGGGTATCGATATCCGGTCCGGCATGACTTTGTGCCGCGAGTCGAAAAGCGCCAATGAGCGTGTCCGTCGCCTGCGGGACGAGGCTGATGTGCACGTCCGCATGCAGCTTCTCGTAAGCCGACACCATGGACGTCATCCATTTATCGATGCCGGGAATATCACTTTCCCCCCAGAACCAGTAGGTCAGCTTCCCTTGATAGACGTTGGCCTTGTTTGCGCTGGCGCCCGTCTGCGCCATCGCGCTGACCGGCGTCGCAGCAATCAGAGCGGCGAGGAACGCGGCCACGCCGATACCGCGCGCCCAGCCACCGAGACGCGATCCCATTATCGCCTCCTTGGCGGCGTCATAGCGACGGGCGGCAGGGAACTCCCGGAAGGGAACGAAGAGATCTTGTTTTTTCATGGGCTGCATGACCGTCTCCTACAGCGGAGGTTCTCCTTGCAAAGCCGCTGCACCGGCTGCCTCGACCTCTTGCGCCGATTGACCTTGAAGGTTCGGTGTTGCAGCGTCAAGGTATTTTGTTCGCCAAATTTCGTTACTACACAGACGCCGCGAATGCGCATGCAGGCGACAAACATCAGCCACGGCAAGCTCGTCAATTTGTGGGTCATCTTTGAGATGATCCGCCTGCCTGCATGGCCTGCTCTCCCGGTCCGACGTGGCCCGCCTGACCAAGCTATCAAAGCCAACCGTGTCCAGCCTGGTCGACGAGCTCGACAGGGCGGGTCTCATCCGCCATGGCGCGGCGCGAAGGGGAGGGGTGGGCAAGCCCTCGACCCCGGTCGAACTCGACCCGGACGGCGCATTCACCATCGGGCTTGATCTCGATTACGGACGGGCGACGGGTGTATTGACTGACCTGGCCGGTTCCGTGCGCGTGCGCCAGACTTGGCCACTCGACGCGGGCGACGTCGGACGTCCTCTTGCCAGAGCTCGCGTGCCGGGTCGCATCGCTCCAGGAGCACGCGCGACGTGACGGGGCGCGCGTCATCGGCGTCGGCCTGGTGATGCCTGGACCGTTCGGGGTCACTGGGCCCTGGCCAACGCGCCTGCCGGGGTGGGATCGAATCGCGCTGCGCACGATGCTCGAGGATAAGATCGGTCTTCCGGTCATGCTGGCCAATGACGCCAAGGGCGCGACGTTGGCGGAGTGGCGGTTCGGCGATGCGCGGCGCCGCGAGAACTTCGCGTACGTCTTCATCGGCAATGGCATCGGCACGGGCCATGTGATGAACGGGCAGCTCGTGGGGGGCGCGGCGGGCAATGACGGCGAACTCGCGCACATCGTTGTCCGGCCGGGAGGGCATAGCTGCATCTGCGGAAAGCGGGGCTGCCTGGAGACCTAATGTTTCTTTGGATTCGGCCTGCGTCACCTTGCGCGCCACGGTGTCACTCTTTCCTCGATGGAGGAGTTCGAGGCGTTTGCGAGGCTCGACGATCCGCTCATCGGCGAATGGATCGAGGCTGCCATCGAGCCACTCCGCCTTGGCATCAACGCCGTGGAAAATCTGTTCGATCCTGAGACGACCTACGTCGGCGGAGATTTTCCAGGCTGGGTCCTCGATGTGCTTGTGGAACGCGTTCAGCCCTTGCCGATATTGGTCGCTTGTAGCCGTCCGCCGGAGCAGCGGCTCCGGCGCGCCGCGCTGGGCCGGGACGCCGCCGCGATCGACGCTGCGGCCTTCGCCGTCGCCGCCACACTGAACCCGGATCGCATGCGGTGATCGGCGGTTGTGCGGCAGGCTGAGGCTTCGTTATCGCAAGGGTGGGGGCGCAGCTGCTCCGGCGGCTGAAGCTGGTTGACAAGCCAAGCTGTGGTCTGCGAGACCAGGGGTGGCGCGGTTCGCGCCGAACCGGGCACGGCGCTATCGCGGCGGCATTCCGGGCGTGCTGTCCAGCCTGCAACCGGAAAACGGCTCCGCTCGAGTTTCTGTGGCAGCGTGAGCTTTCCGCGCGTTTGCGTACTGTCCTGCGTCCTTTGCAATTCGAAGCGTGGGCTCCCGATGCTATTTCTGCAAGGCACAGGGTAATTTCCGGACATACGCATGGCTCCGATCGTCGGCATTCCTGGTTGCGCCAAACTTTTTGGCGAGCATCTCTTTACGGCCACGCCGGCGCGCTACGGCAAGGCGCTGATTGCGGCAGCCGGCGCGCTGCCGCTCCTGATCCCGCCCGAGGGTGAGGCGATGCTCGCTGTGCTCGACCGGCTGGACGGGCTCTTGATTCCGGGCAGTCCGACGAACGTCGAGCCTGCTCGCTACGGTGTCGCCGAGGATCTGACCCCGGGGCAGCATGATGTGGCGCGCGACGCAACGGTCCTTCCTCTCATTCGTGCTGCGCTCGCCCGCGGTTTGCCGCTGCTTGCGATCTGCCGCGGCATCCAGGAGATGAATGTTGCCCTTGGCGGAACGCTGACGCAGCAGGTTCAGGCCGTGCCCGGCCGGTTCGACCATCGCGGCGGACCAGGCACCCCGGCCGAGCGCTATGCGCCCCGACACATGGTCATGCTTTCCGGCAGTCTTGCGGAAATGCTGGGTACACGGGCGATCATGGTGAACTCTTTACACCAGCAGGCGATCGACCGGACGGGGGAACGCGTCGTCGTCGAGGCGGTCGCGCCGGATGGCACGATCGAGGGGATCAGGGTCGGCACCGGGCGGAGCTTTGCCTATGGCGTGCAGTGGCACCCGGAGTGGGAGGTGACGACCTTCCCGGATCGCGTCGCCCTGTTCGCCGCCTTCGGGCGTGCGGCGCGGGCGTTTCAGTCCGGCTTGCGAAAAGCCGCCTGACAGTTTCCGGGAGCCCGGGATGGACCTCGGTCTCGCTGGCAAGGCAGCCCTGATCAGCGGCGGATCGAAAGGCATCGGCCGTGCGGCGGCCGCGGCGCTGGCCGCCGAAGGAGTGGCCGTCACGCTGGTCGCACGAAGTCTCGGGCCACTCGGTGAGGCAGCGCAGGCGCTCCGTTCGAGCGCGCAAGTCCCTGTCGGGACCCTTCCGGCCGACCTTTCGCGCCAGGACGAGGTCGAGCGCATCGCGGCATCCGTCCCGACGCCGGATATCCTCGTGAACAACGCGGGCGCGATTCCTCCGGGTGCACTCGCTCAAGTCGGCAACGCAGCTTGGCGGAAGGCCTGGGACCTCAAGGTGTTCGGCTATATCTCGCTCACCCGCTTGATCCACGCGCGCATGGTCGCGCGCGGATCGGGCGTCATCGTCAACGTAATCGGCGCGGCGGGAGAGAAATTCGACCCCGAATATATCACCGGCTCTACTGGCAACGCCGCGCTCATGGCTTTCACCCGCGCGCTTGGCCGCGCCAGCGCGGCACACGGCGTGCGGGTCGTCGGCATCAATCCGGGCCCGGTCGAGACGGAGCGCCTGGTCATGATGAGCCGCGCACGCGCCGAGAAGAGCCTCGGTGATGCGGCGCGCTGGCGCGAGCTGTTCCTGCGCATGCCGTTCGGCCGCCCGGCACAGCCGCAGGAAATCGGCGCCGCAATTGCCTTCCTTGCCAGTCCGCGCTCTGCCTACACCAACGCAACCATTCTCACGATCGACGGCGGCGGCTAGAGCAATATCGCCCTGACCGGACTCGCCAGATGCCGGTCAGGGTGATGAAATTGCTCGAGAAAACAAACACGGAGCACGTTCAGTCAGCCCGAACGTGCTCTGGATCGCTTGATCCGCTCAGATCCCGAG